>JAIPJT010000016.1 GCA_021733985.1 Victivallales bacterium
TTTTCCTATATGCTTACCAATAGCAGTTTCAGCTTTCCACTTCCACAACATTATTCCAACTGTTTCAAAATCATTAAACTATCATAAACCGGCAACATATAAGGCTATTTTTATAGGTGTTTTTTTAGGATTGCTTATTAATGTTCTCTGGGTGCTTGTTGTTCTCGGTACACTGCCTGAAAATTTTGCAGGTAAAGAAAGTGTTGTTTATTCCTATGTTTATAATTTGACGGCAAACGTTCCAATGTCCCAGTTACTTCAGAACGAATATTTTACAATATCGGCACTGGTTTTTGCTGTATTATCTGTTACTTCTTCTTTCATGACAAACGGTGCAGGACTGTTCGGGTTTATCAAGGACCTTTGCTATACTTATCTCAAAACGGAGAATAGAATACTTGTAAGTATCCTGGCTTTTGTTCCGCCTCTTGCCATCACTTTAATATATCCTGATCTGTTTATATATGCCCTTTCAATTGTGGGCGGTATTGGTGAAGATATTCTTTTTGCTCTTCTGCCCGGTATTATAGTGTTCAGACTTTCATATGTTCTCAGCAAAAAAAGTAAAACTTTGAGAGTTGTCGGGACGGTAATGGTAGTAGTGAGCTTTTTTGTCTTATGCTTTGTTGTAGCCAACAAGTTCGGCCTTATTAATATGGCGCCTCCTGCTCTGCATATGAAATAAACAGACGTTAACTGAAAAGCTAAATTTTTGAAATGCCGGCTGCATTTCGATACAGCTTGGAAGGAGTTACAGAGGGGTTAGAGCTTTTCAAACTTTTAAAGAAGCTCTAAACCTCCAAGCCTGTCTCAAAAGTTGCACTTCTGTCCGGTTCAGTTGTCAGTTGACGACGGTTTCCTCGCTGTTAGTTTTCTTGATTATGTTGTAGATACTTAAGATTTTATGTCAAAAACACTTTTGAAATGCATAAACCGGGTTAAAGTATAATTTTATCACCGGGTTTCAAGCCGGATAGAACTTTTCTATAATCTTTTTTTTCAGACTTTACTGTCCTGATAAAAATGCTTTTTGCTGTACCCTCGGTAAGCAGTTTTACCTTTTCTGTCTGGCCTATCCTATGAACGGCTTTTTCGGGTATTAGTAAAACTTTTTCTTTGCCTACCTTTATTTTAGCTTTTCCGTACATTCCGGGAACTAAATTTTTATTTTCCCCTATACATACTTTTACAAGAAAAGTACTGGTTTCATTATTAATGCTTGGCACAATTTCTTTAACATTTCCTGTGAAATTCTGCTCTAAAGCTTTGACATAGAAGTTAACCTTATCATTTAAACTGATTTTCTGTATCAGTGATTCTTTCATAAACATTTCAAGCATAAGTTTATCAGGGTCAAAAACTTTAAAAAGAATTTTTCCGGGGAGACCAATATCGCCGGTTTCCGCAAGCTGTTCGGATATTATACCTGAGATAGGTGATTTGATTTTACTGTATTCAAGCTGTGTTTGGGCATGCTTCAAAGAGGAGACCGCAGCTTGTTTTTCGGCAAGAGCTCTTGAGAGGTTCAGCTGTGCCTGTTTAACCCCTGCATCAGCTTTTCTCATTCTTGCTTCTGCCTGTTCAAATCTTTTGACAGAAATACTTTTAGAGTCAACAAGTTTTTTTGTTCTTAAATAATCCGAGCTTGCGACCTTATATTCTGCTTCAGCAGCTTTGATTTCAGCTTTAGCAACATTTACTTTTGCCTTGAATGAATTTATATTTTCCTTTGCTTTCCTAACATTTGCTTTGAGTTCATTGTTCTCCAATAATGCAAGAGTCTCCCCGCTTTTAACTTTATCACCGCTCCTGTGAACGATCTTAGTGATCCTTGCAGTCATCCGGGATGAAATTTCAGCCTCATCTCTACTGTGAATTGTACCTATGGCAAAATAAAATACGGGTACTTCGGTTTCTTTGACAGCCAGAGTCCTGTCTGATATCGACTTTTTCTGTGATTTTACTCTGCCCGGTGTAATTTTACTGCCCGAAAAGATACCGAACTGTGACAGGAAAAGAAGTATAATTACCAATATAAGAATAATACTTATCAATAATTTTTTATTTTTGAAATTCATTAGAAATCCTTTCTTACTGATACTTTTTATGTGTTATAAGAAAATAAACTACAGGAATCACTATCAATGTAAAAACTGTACTTGACATAAGCCCGAATATCAAGGCCCAGGCGAGACCTGAGAATACCGGATCAAAGGTAATTGGCCAGGCCCCCAGCATTGTTGTCACAGCCGTCAGAACAATAGGCCTGAACCTTACTGTCCCGCTTTCGATCAGGGAATCCTTCAAATTTTTTCCTTTTGAAACTGAGTCCTGGACAAATTCTATAAGAACAATACTGTTTCTGATCACGATTCCCCCTAAAGCTATCATGCCTATCATAGCAGTTGCAGTAAAAAATACAGGGTTTGCAAAAGATCCGACTTTTTCTCCAGTAAATAAATTAAGTAAATAAAAACCCGGGGCAATTCCAATAATTGTTAGCGGAATTGCCATCATTACAATAAGTGGCATAAAAAGATTTTTCATCTGAACTGTCATTAGCAGATAAATTCCAATTAATGCTATCCCGAATGCAATGCCCAGATCTCTGAATACTCTTAGTGTGATGTGCCATTCACCTTCACCGTTCCAGTTTGCCGTGATACCTGAAGGCAGTGGATTGTCATGAAGATTTAACAGCATTTCGATTATTATATTGCCGGGAGGCAGACCTGCACATTCTGCTGTAACATATACAACCCTTTCAAGGTCCTTATGGTAAATCGGCTGTTCTGAGTTTGTTTTTACAAATTTGCCCAGCTCGGATAGCTGGACTGATTTACCAAATCGATTTTTAATCCAGATATTTCCCAGTCTGTTTATACTGGACCTGTCCTGTAAAGGAAGTATCAAATTAATCATCAGGGGATTTCTTTCATTTTCTTTGTGGACTATCCCGAGTTTTCCACCGTTTACTGCGAAACGGAGATTTCTGTATAATACTTCCGCTGTCAGATTGTGTGCGGCAAGTTTTGCCTTGTCAATTTTAAACTCAAGTCTGCTGTGCGGAGTTTCGGCCTTATCATCTATTTCAACAATATGAACAGGATCTACTTTATGCATACGTTTCTGCAAGAGTTTAGCGCCCCGTATAAGATCCGAGTATCTCTTTTGTTCATCTCCTTTTATTTCAGCAGTCAATGTAGAAATAACCGGAGGGCCTGGAGGAACTTCAACGATTTTGACTTTAGCTCCATATTTTTTTGCTATTTCTGTTATTTTTTTTCTTATTCTCAGAGCGATTCCGTGGCTCTGCATACTACGTTTTGATTTTGGAGCCAGATTTATTCTGATATCTGCATTGTTGCTGTTTTTTCTATAACTGTAACGTCTTATGAGTCCGTTAAAGTCTACCGGGGAATTTATTCCGGAATAGGTTTCGAAGTCTTTTACCTCCTTTAGTGTTCTCAGGTATTGTTCAAGTTCCTGGGTGAATCTATCGGTCTTTTCCAGGGAGGAGCCTTCAGGGAGGTCTACTATAAGCTGCAGTTCGTCCTTATTGTCATACGGGAGCATTTTCAACGGCACTTTTAATAAGAGCAGTGCGGATGCAGACAGAAGCATAAGAAATACAACAGTTAAGAACATTATCCCTCTTTTTTTATTTAGCAGCGGTGAGAGAATAGATTTATAAAATCTGCCGATCCAGGCGGACGGTGCTTTTAAATTTGCTGAATTCTCAGCAGGATGTTCGGTTACATTGGAAGTGGCCGTGTTCTTTAACAGTTTATATGATACCCACGGTACAAATGTTAATGCGCAGAAAGTAGAGAAAGTTACTGTCAGGGGGACATTCACTGCCATAGGTCCCATATACGGTCCCATCATCCCGGTAATAAAAAACATCGGGGTAAAAGATATGATTATGGCCAAAGTTGACATTATTACCGGCGGCAGGACTTCCTGAACTGCAGACAGGGTTGCATTTAAGGCATTTTCTTTACCCATTTTGATATGACGCTGAATATTGTCCACGTTTGTAATAGGGTCGTCTACGACCAAGCCCAAACTCAGTATCAGGGCAAAAAGTGTTACTCGGTTTATAGTATAACCAAATAAATAATTTGCAAAAAGTGCCATCGCGAAGCTTACAGGTACAGCAAGGCCAACTACAAGGCTTTCGCGCCAGCCAATAGTAAAATACAAAAGGACCACCACTGTAATAATAGCAAATATCATACTTTGAATAAGGCTGTTAACTTTGTCATCAGCTATTTTACCGTAATTTCGTGTTACAATCATCTCGGCATTATCAGGTAATATTTTGCTTTTCAGCCTATTTGCTTCATTGATGATATTATTTGCGACAGATACAGCATTTGTTCCTTTTTTCTTGCTGAACCCTAGAGTTACGGCATTCATTCTTTTGTTCCTGAATTTGCTGTACTGCCGAGAAGCCGGACCGAATCCAAGAGTAACATAACTTACCGGATCAGCCGGTCCGTCGTATACTTTAGCTACATCTCCGATTCTTATTAACTGGCAGGATATTGGAGTTTCTTTTCCATAAAGAGTCTTATAAAGATATCCGACATCTGTCAGCATGTCAGGTCTGAGTTTATTGTTAAGAATTACAGCTTTTTTAATATCATTTGCATCATCAAAAAGATTATTGACCAGTAGGCTTTTGGTATGATTATTTGAGATTACCTGACCGGCATTTTTTGATATATTATTTCCTGTAACAGCTGCGGCGATTTCTCCGAGAGCAATGTTCATTGATGCCATTTTTTCAATATCAGGCTCAATTTTAACTTCTCTTTTCCTGCCGCCGAATATTTGAGTTTTTGATATATTTTCAATTTTTTCCAGCCTTACTTTAAGCTCTTCTGAAAGGCGTCTCAGTTCAAAAGGGCTAAGCTGGTCAGAAAAAACAGTCAAAGTTACAATTGGGACATCATCTATCTCAACGGGTTTGATTATCCAGTTTTTAACGCCGGGTGGGACAATATCCTTATTCGAGTCTATTTTATCCCTTAATTTTACTATGGATTTTTCTCTGTCTTCACCGACGTAAAACCTGACTGTTGCCAGCGACTTATCTCTTTTACTTATGGAGTAGACATGTTCAACACCTTTGATTTGCCACAAAAGTTTTTCCAAAGGCCTTGTTACGAGCTGTTCTACTTCAGACGGGCTGTGGCCGGGAAAAGATACTGAAACATCTGCAGTCGGCACAATGATCTGGGGTTCCTCCTCCCGGGGTGTAGAAAAAATTGCTATCCCTCCTAAAAGAAGAGCTATAATAATTACTAGGCTGGATAAAGGGCCCTGCAGAAATGCGTTTACAATCGAAGATATTAAGCCTGTTGGTTTATTATTCATAAAAACTTTCGGTTTTAAGTAATTGTTTTTTTAATCATACACAAAATCATACAAAAATTATAGTAAATAAAAGAATACTTTACAATATTTAAACAGGGGTTTTTACCCCCTGGATGTGACAGCTTAATAATTCAGTCTTTAGATCCGGACTGCGGATTAAGCTTCGCTGCTGAATTTAATATTGATCAATATGGTCATAGCAGAGTTCATTTCTTATGCCGAAACGGCTTAATACAAAGTCATATTTTACGGGGTCACTTCTGTTCAGCCGTTTAAAATTTTCTGTAATTTCAAGTGCGGTCCTGAAATCGGCCTGCTTACGGGAGGTAAGGCCATAATTTTTAGATATTTTATATATATGTATATCAAGAGGCATGATAAGCATAGATTCAGGAATTCTACTGTTCCAGCAGCCCGGATCCACTTCGTCCCTTCTTACCATCCATCTAAAATACAGCATAAGTCTTTTGCATGCACTGCCGTGTTCAGGTGATGGAAGGAGATAAGACCTGTTTTTCTTATTATGTATATTCAGTTCGTGGCTGAAAACAGCAGCGGCATCTGAAAAACTGTTGTCTGTTTTTTTCAGGCTCTGGCAGAAAAGTTCATTCAGTGAGCCGTATTTATTAAGTGCAGTTTTTATACCGCAAAGAAAATTTGACAGGTCTTCTCCGGAAGTGAACCTGTGCCGGAAGTCGGAAAATTCCTTATAGAAGAGGCCGATTTCTTTAACTTTCATATAATTGTAAGGGGAATAGCCCATTATTTTAAGTACGGCAGTAACACTTTTAAGTATCTGTTTTACGTTTCCGTAAGCAAGAGAGGATGCAATAAGGCCTGCTATTTCTCTGTCCCTGACTTTATCAAAATGATAAACAAGTTCCAATGGGTCGGGGCTAATATATTTAAACATATTATATTTATTATAGAGAGCTTCAAGCCTTCGAAAAGTAAGCTTCATTTTTATTTCCTGAAGTTAGTTCTGTATGGCTAACAAAAATATATAACTGAAATATATAAAGTGCTTTGAAATGAAATTATTTTTTTCGACTTATGCTGAAAATAATTGAAAGCTACAGCATCAAATATTTCAGCATAAGTTAAAATCCGACTCAAAGTAATATGGTCGCAGTGTATGAAACTTGTTCATGCAATAGTTATTTAGCTTCAATGGCTTTTTCTGCAAGCATTTTACCTACTTCTCTGCATTCCTGCAGTTTTTCATCTGTCGGCACAAAATTTGATTGAACAGGCTCCTCTTTAAGTATTTCACAGTTCATTTCTTTTAAGTATTCAAGAATCTTATGCTGTCCACCTTTTTTAGCCCAGCCGTAAGCCCCGAAAGCTATTGCAGATTTGTCTTTAGGAGCGAGGCCTTTGAGATAAGTTAAATGTTCGGCAACTTTCGGCATTAAGCCTTTATTTAGGGTAGGGGAGCCTACTGCGAGCACTGCAGCATCTAAAGTTTCAGTTGCTATATCTGTAATATTGGTGTATTTGAGGTCAAACTTTTTAACTTCAACGCCGGGGATATCGGCACCTTTATAAATTGCATCTGCCATCATTGCAGTACTTCTCCACATTGTATCGAAAAAAATCAAAACTTTTGGGGTAGGCTTGCAGACCGTCCAGTCTTTATAGCGGTTTATAATTTCCGGAATATGTTTTGTCCAGATTATTCCATGGCTGGGAGCTATAATATCAATATCAAGTGTTGATGCTTTTTTCATTGCTGCCGTAACCGGTTTGCCGTACAGCATTATAATATTTGCGTAATACTTTTTTGCTTCATCGAGAGCACAGTTCAAGGGTTCTTCTGTATCGAATCTTCCTGAAGTTGCATAATGCTGCCCGAAAGCATCCATAGAAAAAAGAATCTTTTCTTCAATGACATAGGTCATCATGGATTCCGGCCAGTGAGCCATAGGAGTGTTAACAAATGTTAAAGTATGTTTCCCTAACGACAGTTTGTCGCCTTCATTTACTGTTTTAAAATTCCAGCTGTCCGTATTATAAAGTTTTGACAGTGTCTTCCGGCATTTAGGATTACATACAAGCTCTGCGTTAGGACAGAGGTCCATCAATACTGATATTGATCCTGAATGATCCGGTTCTGCGTGATTGCAGATAATGTAATCGATTTTTTCAAATTCTGTATGCTTAAGTATATTATCGATTAATTCATCAGCAAAAGGCGCCTTTACCGAGTCGATAACAGCGGTTTTGGTGTCTTTGATAATATAGCTGTTATATGTACTTCCCTTCTTAGTTGTGTAACCGTGAAAGTCTCTTACATCCCAGTCTACAACTCCTATCCAGTGTATATTCTTTCTAAGTTTTGTGTTAGCCATAATTCAGTCTAAAACCTTTCTTTATTGTATTTAGATGTTTCTGCATATTGTCTAAGTTTTGTAAGGTGCTTCTGCTCCTCTTCAATGATAAGGTCTATAGCATTCCTTTCATGATCTGTTTCAAGCAGTTTTCTCAAGCCTACATAAAAAACTATGGAATCTTTTTCTTTTAGAATAGCAGTATCAAATATTTCTTCCTTTCTCATATTATCTGCCAGTTCGCCTCCTTCAGTTTCCTTGTTAAAAACAAACTGGCCGGCTACGGCATCAAGATATTGTCGGGTAAGTTCATCACTTGTATACAATGAACTTCCGTTTAATACTCCATGTTCTATTTCCGAGAAAGTTTTTTCATGTTCTTTTTCCTGTTCAGCAAGTTCAGTGAGAAGTCGGTTGATTTCTTTGTTGTCGCTGAATGCTACTGCAGCTTTTTTATAGAATGCAGCGCCGTTTCTCTCAATTTGTTCAGCTATTTCAAAAATCTCCTGTAAGTTAAATTTGTAGCTGTTCATAGTAAAACTCCAATCAAGCTGAATTTATATTTTTTATCATATATCATAAAAACCAAGACTGATAAAATTGATGTTGAAAAGATTACTCGAATTTATCTTTCTGCAGATAAAGCTTTTCAAATTTTTTAAAATCTTTATTAGAGCCAAGCATTTGCACTCCAACCACAATATTTTCATTATCAATATTTATGAGTCTTAAAATGTTTTCATCTTCGTTTTCTTCAAGAACTATCTCCCGGGCATTGCTATCGGGGTTGCCGACGGCGAAAAGCGAAAAATCGTTATATTTTACTTGCAGAGTTATAGGAGATTCTGTAAAAGTATTAAATGCCGTATCTGTAATGATTGAATTAATACCGGCTGTTTTTCCCTGTTTTGCAGCTCTCATTGCCGAACACGGTGCGGAAATTTCATTTACTTCGGCTATATCTCCTGCCGCAAAAAATTTATTATTGGACGATTTAAGAAATTCATTTACCTTGACTTTTCTTGAGCATTCGATACCGGCATTTTCGGCCAGAGCGGGATTCATGCCTGCACCTATGGACATTATAACAAGTTCTGTTTCCACTGTTTCGGATGTATCTGTTTCTAATATTAATTTATCGCCAGATTCATTAATTTTTTCCACGGAGATACCTGTTAATACCTCAACTTGTCTATTCCTTAAATACTGTTCAAGGGCATTTGACATTTTGGGATTGAGGTTTCTGATGAGCAGTGTTTCGGCCTTTTCTATGACTTTTACATTGAAGCCGGCATCGACCCCCCTTATTGCAGCCTCAAGACCTATTACTCCGCCGCCTATAATAACAATATTTTTGGCGCTTCCGGTTTTGCTGTTGATTTTTAAAGCATTTTCCATGCTCCAAAGTGAAACAAGTTTGTCAGGGTTAACTGTTTTCGCGAAAGGGGGTATAATAGGTCTTGCACCGTAAGTAAAAATTATTTTGTCAAAAAAATAGTTTTTACCAATAGAGTCGGTTACTTTGCATTCCGGGGTAACTTTTGTTATTTCAGTATCTAATTTCAAATCAATATTATTTTTTTGATACCATTCTTTCGGATGCATTAGGGCCTCTTCTTTTCCAGCCTGCCCAAAAGCAACAGCAGGCACTCTCGGACGATAATACGGCAGAAATCTTTCGTTTGAAAAAAGGGTGACTTTACTATTTTTTTTTGCAGCAGCCTGGGCAGCTGCAACCCCTGCATGTCCGGCACCGATAACTCCTACTTTCATAATTTAAGTACCTCTTATTTTAAGTTAGTTATAACACGAAATTTGTCTGAGACAAAAAAGTTTTCGTGCAGGCTATAAATAGAACTGCTGCTAAACACTTTATAACTATGCTGTCCGGGCAAAGTTATTGAACTTGGATAAAATGTCAGGGCAGCCTTTCCCGTCTTTTCTTAAGCTGCAGGGAACGACTGAGGCCGATGCGACGGTTTATTATAAAACGGCCTATCAATTTATATCATAATGCAGAGCATTTAACCTGCAAATCCTATTTATTTTACATTAGCTCGAAAAGACGAGTAAGGAAAATAAAAAGCAAAACTGAGTTAAATAATATGACTTACAGTACACTGTAAGTCATATTGTATATTGTTTAACAGTGGATTTCAGCTATTCGACGGGGGAAAAGCTGTCTTTGTCCGCTCCGCATTCTGGACATGTCCAGTCTTCAGGTAAATCCTCAAAAGCTGTTCCAGGTTTTACTCCATTGTCCGGATCACCAATTTTCGGATCATATATCCAGCCGCAGATGTCACATACATATTTCATGATTTAGCTCCTTTCTCAAGTTTAACTTGCATTTAGTTTTAACTTAATACTGACTTTAACCGATTGCTGTTTTGTTTGCAGTTGCAATGGCAACTTTATATTATTTTAATTAAATTTCATAAAAATTTCAACTTAATTTATTTACCGAAATAGCGTTTTAAGAGTCCCTGAAACTGCTGACCATGACGGGCTTCATCTTTACACATTTCGTGTACAGTGTCATGTATATCATCGTAATTAAGCTGTTTGGCTCTATCGGCAAGGTCTTTTTTGCCCTGACATGCGCCATGTTCGGCCTCAACTCTGGCTTGTAGATTGAGCTTAGTGTCTGGCTCAAGCACTTCACCCAGGAGTTCAGCAAATCTTGATGCGTGATCAGCTTCTTCAAATGCTATTCTTTTGTAAGCTTCAGCAATTTCCGAATAACCTTCCCGGGCGGCCTGCCTGCTCATTGCAAGATACATTCCGACTTCTGTGCATTCTCCGGTAAAATTTGCTCTTAAACCTTCTATGACTTCCTCGTCAACATCTTTTGCAGTACCTATTTTGTGTTCATCTGCCCACTCGATTTCACCTGCGGAGGACTTCTGTTCTACGAATTTCTCTTGAGGGGCACCGCATTGTGGGCATTTTTTTGGGGGTTCATCACCTTCATGAACGTATCCGCACACAGTACATACAAATTTTTTCATTTTTACAATTTCCTTTCGTTTTGACTATTTAAAAATTTAATTATTTTTAGTATCCTGGGGTGGTGTATAGACTCTCTGGCCAAGTTCACGGTCAAGCATGAACAGTCCGTCAGTGGAGTTACCGGAGAGTTTTATCTGCTGAAGAACTCCGAGTACACTGGATTCCTCTTCTACCTGTTCATTTACAAACCACTGGAGATGAGCATTAGTAGCATGGTCTTTCAGGTCATGAGCCAGATTTACTAAATTATTAATTCTGTCCGTAACTGTCTGTTCATGTTCGTATGCATGCTGAAAGACCTCTTTCGGTGAATTCCAGTCAGCTCTGGGTTTCGGTATTTCCTGAAATTCAACATTCCCGCCTCTTTCGTGCAAAAAGTTATAAAGTTTAGTGGCATGAAAAACTTCTTCCTGTACCTGAATTTCCATCCAGTTAGCAAAGCCATTGAGGTTAAGTGATTTTAAATATGATGACATCGCCATATAAATGTAGGAAGAGTAAAGTTCAAAATTGATTTGGTCATTTAATGCTTTTTCCATTTTTGCGTCCATAATTAATTCCTTTCTAATTCTGGTTTCGTTTAAAAAAAAACTTAATTTGAAACAATAAATTAACACTTGTATCATTTTAATGTAACATCTTTTCCTGTCTTTAACATGCTGTTTCTATTTAGTTCTTTTGCAATTTCATTTTTAATCTTATAACAGGAATCCTTTATTATACCATATAGTAAAATACAGTTGTCATTACTGCATCCAGATAAGCCTTCGTCTGCAGAGTCTTTTAAAGCCTCTGTAATTTTGAGCGTGTTGATCAAATTGTTTCTTGTTTCTTTTTTCATAATAATAAACTCAATATTTAGTAATATATTTTTGTTCAGCTATAATCATGCCAAAAGGGAAATATATTTTATTTATATTTTTTGTTTAGTATAAATTTTTCAGCAAAAAGTCTCAAATCAATTTCAAATGATTTGAAATTAATCAATTGTTGTCTCAAATTTATTCAATGATACAGTTGTTTCAATTGTAAATTGAGACAATTATCAAAAATTTGAGTATGTCAGTTTAAAATTATGAAAAGGAGTATCGGGGCAGGAAATGGTAAATTTATTATTTGCATCGTCTTCAGATTTATGTCTGGAACAGATATGCGCTGTTTTTTCTGAAGAAAAGTTGAAGGGCAGGGGATATAAGATATTTTCTGTTAACACCGGCAATGTGAAAAAAGTAGACAGCAGCATTGTGAAAGTTATGAATGAAATAGGGATAAAACTGAAAAAACCTAAAAGTTTCTCTGAGCTGCCCTTTAAGTCAATAGATATATTAATAAGCATAGCTTCGTACGGTATAGAGGAAAAAAGCCTTTTTCTTCCGGGGTATCCAACAAGGTTAACCTTACAGGTCAGTGAAACTCTGATCAAGGATATTAAAAACAGCAATGATTTAACAGTATACAGGCTGCTTAGGGATGAGATTGAAAAACTTATAGAAGGTTTTTGTAAACAGTATTATTTAAATGCTTTGAAGGATGCAACGGAGACAACCCGTTTTATTCTAGACAGTTTGGCGGAAGGCATTATTGCACACGATATGGACAGAAAAATTACCTATTTCAATAAAGCTGCAGAGGAGTTCACCGGATATTCACGGAAGGAAGTTATTGGACGGGACTGCCATGATGTATTCCCGGGGAGGTTCTGCGGTTTGAAATGCGCATTCTGTGATGGAGCTCCGGTTTTTGATTCGGTTAACTATGTAACGGATACATATACAAAACATGGGATAAAAAAAAGTATCGAAATGTCTGTAGTAGGAATAAAGGGTAACCGTAAAGAGCTTATTGGAGTACTTGCCTCCTTCAGAGACAGGACGCGGGAGGTAGACCTTGAACACAGGCTGAAGAAGAATCACAGCTTTGCCGGAATAATAGGCAAAGATCCTAAAATGCTTGAGGTTTTCGAGCTTATAAGGAGTGTTGCCGATTCCAAAGCACCGGTATTGATTTACGGGGCCAGCGGAACAGGTAAAGAACTTGTTGCCTCTGCTGTACATAATGAAAGTTCCAGAAATAGGAACCGTTTTGTTACCGTTAATTGTGGAGCGATTCCGGAAAATCTGCTTGAAAGTGAGCTGTTCGGTCACAAAAAAGGGGCTTTTACAGGAGCTGTCCGCGACAAAAAAGGAAGATTTGAACTTGCAGACGGTGGTACAATTTTTCTTGATGAAATTGGGGATATTTCCCAGGCTATGCAGGTTAAGCTTTTAAGAGTTATTCAGGAGGGAACTTTTGAGAAAGTGGGCGGTGAAGAGACTGTAAAAGTTAATGTCAGGGTTATAAGTGCAACAAATAAAAACTTAAAACAGGAAATTGAGAAAGGTCGATTCAGAGAAGATTTATATTATAGATTGAGTGTTGTGCCTGTTTACTTGCCGCCTCTCTGTGAAAGAAAAGGCGATATTCCTCTGATTGCAAAAGTGTTACTGAAAAGAGTTCTCGAAAACGAGGGAAGAGATGATAAAGTTACTTTTTCACAGGAGGCCCTAAGCATTCTGATCGATTATGACTGGCCCGGAAATATAAGAGAGCTGCAGAACTGGCTGCAGTATGCCCTTATTAAAGTTAGCAGAGGCGGCGCCATACGTCCGGAACATTTTCCGAACTTTATACCCGGAAACGAAAACTCAAAGAGCAGGAAGAATGTTTCAGCTGGTGCGGCAAAAAGAAAAAAATTGTCAGAACAAACTGTCAGGGAAGCGCTTGTGAAAGCGAAGGGGAATAAAGTGGCTGCTGCAAAAATACTTGGAGTGGGCAGAGCTACTTTATATCGTTTTCTCAACAGCCTCTCCAAATAAAAAAGTGCATGCTTTAATATAAATTGTTTCGAAGTTTCATAATGGGAGGAACTGCTTTAAGCTTCCAGGCTGAAGCCTTCTTCTTCATTCAACATTCATATAGTAAAATTTTCTTAACACGTTATATTATCCCTGAAAGTTTAACTAAAATGGAATATTCTTATGAACAGATATAATTATAATTATGATGTTATAGTTGCCGGAGGAGGGCATGCCGGGGCGGAAGCGGCCCATGCTTCGGCAAGACTTGGCGCAAAAACTCTGCTGATCACAATGAATCTGGACCATATAAGCCAGATGAGCTGTAATCCGGCTATAGGTGGAATCGCAAAAGGTCATGTTGTCCGTGAAATAGATGCTCTCGGCGGAATTATGGCAAAAGTAACAGAGGCTGCCACTTTACAGTTCAGAATATTAAACCGAGGTAAAGGACCGGCTGTATGGTCACCGAGGGCACAGTGTGACAAGTTGACTTTTCAGCAGGCAGTTAAATATGAACTTGAAAATAGTGAAAATTTGTTGATTCATCAGGCAGAGGTTGAATCATTTATACTGAGGAATAATAAGTTTGTCGGTTTGACAACTCAGTTCGGGGATGAATTTTACTCGAAGTCAATAGTTTTAACGCCGGGTACTTTTCTTCATGGAATTTTGCATTATGGAGATAAAAGTTATCCCGGTGGCAGAGCCGGAGATTTTGCTTCGAATAAACTTGCGAATGCACTGCAGAAACAGCTGGGATTAAAATTGGGAAGGTTAAAAACCGGTACTCCACAGAGAATTATGGCTGATTCAATCGATTTTACTCAGATGGTAAGACAGTATTCTGAAGAGATTGAAGAAAACTTTTGTTTCTTTAATGAAAAAACTTATCCGCATACCGGAAGAAAAGACTTGAACTGTTTTTTAGTTAAAACTTCCAAGAAAACGGCTGAAATTGTTAACGAAAATCTTGATAAATCTCCGATATACCAGGGTAAGATAAAGGCCACCGGAACCCGCTACTGCCCTTCTTTTGAAGATAAGATTGTACGTTTCCCTCATCATGAAACCCATACACTTCATCTTGAACCGGAAGGGGAATTTACAAAAGAATATTATATAAACGGTTTTTCTACGAGCCTTCCTGTCAAAGTACAGTGGGAAATGCTGAGATCTATTCCCGGACTGGAAAAAGCTGAAATTTCCCGATATGCATATGCTATTGAGTATGATTGTGTTTTCCCAAATCAGCTGGACAGATCACTCTCTTTGAAAAAATTTGAAAACTTATTTCTTGCAGGACAGATAAACGGTACTAGCGGTTATGAAGAAGCGGGAGGGCAGGGGCTGATTGCCGGGCTCAATGCCGCAAGATATTCTGCAGGAAAGAGCAAAGTGGAGTTAGGAAGAGATACTGCATATATAGGGGTAATGATCGATGACCTTGTAACCAAAGATATTATAGAGCCCTACAGGTTATTTACAAGCCGTGCAGAATATAGGCTGCATTTAAGGCAGGACTGTGCCGATTTGAGGCTTTGCAGATTTGCATACGATCTGGGACTTTTGCCTGAAAGTAAATTCCGACAGTTTAAACAGTACGAAGACAAGCTCAACGGAGCAAAGAAAATATGGAGTCAAGAAAAGTATGAGGGCATAACTTTGGAATCGATTCTAAAGAAATATAAAGGCAAGATAAATGCTCCATATTTGTTTCCCCCTGAAAAGCTTAATTTGGATCCGGATAATAATATTGACAGAAGAGTTTTTAGGCAGCTGGCGATTCAGGCTCATTATAAAGGATATCTTGAACGTGAAAAAATAGAAATTCAAAGGCTTGGAAATATGGAAAATATGAAACTTCCGGAAGATTTTGATTATGCCGAAGTAAAAGGTTTAAGAAATGAATCGAGGGATAAGCTAATAAAAATAAGACCTACTACTATAGCACAGGCTTCGAGAATAGACGGTGTTACACCTGCTGAATTAACTATCCTCAGGATTTATCTTAAAAAATTACAGAAATATACAAACGAAGATTGATTGATTATACTGTACGAATCATAAAATTGTGAGAATTGGATATATTATATTTTCCGTTTAAACAGTAAATGTAACCTGATATAATAATTTCTGTTTCAGGGGAGAGGGTGTTTTAATATATATAAAATTATATATAATATTTAATAAATATTTAAATATATAATAAAACTATGAATTAAAGAGGTGTATTATGATCAATGACAAAAGCAAAGACGGCCTCAATTTTGAGATTAAGGAACTGAATAATAATAAAGTTTCTTCTCCTCTTGATAAAATAAAAGACCTTAAACTTGAACAGTCATTTTTTATTGATGATAAGAAAGACAGGTTGAAGTATGATGTGCATTCCGGGGTCAAGCCCGAAGACTTAACATTTGAAATAGCCGGTCCCAGAAAAAAACTTCATTTTGCACCTTCTGAAACGACTGTTGCTGTAGTGACATGCGGAGGTTTGTGTCCCGGTCTGAACGATGTTATAAGAGCATTGGTCATGGAACTTGTCTACTGGTACGAAGTTAAGGATATTTGGGGAATAAGATACGGTTATTCCGGCCTGGCTGAAAATCCGGAATATCCTCCTGTTCCATTAACTCCGTCTTTTGTTACTGATATTAATCAGAAAGGGGGGACAGTACTGGGCAGCAGCAGAGGAGGACCTCCAACTAAAGAAATAGTACAGACCTTGGCAAGGATGGATGTGAATATTCTTTTCTGTATTGGGGGCGACGGAACTCTGAGAGGAGCTCATGCAATAGCGGAGGAAGTCCAGAATAAGAATTTAAATATATCAGTTGTGGGGATACCGAAAACGATAGATAATGACATTCCTTTTGTATATAAAAGCTTTGGTTTTCAGACTGCCGTAGAAATGGCGAGTAAGATTTTAGACTGTGCCCATGTTGAAGCCAAAGGGGCAAAAAACGGTGTAGGCCTGGTTAAGTTAATGGGACGGGATGCAGGTTTTATCAGTTCCTATGCTACCAGGGCAAACGGGAATGTGAATTTCTGTTTAATTCCGGAAATGAAGCTTCATACAGAGGGGAAAGGCTGGTTCTATGAAAAATTAAGAGAGCGTATTTTAAGTCGTGAACACGCCGTAGTTGCAGTGGCAGAAGGTGCCGGACAGCATTTGATAGGGAGCAGTGGGAATACTGATGCCTCAGGAAATAAAAAATATAATGATATCGGCAGATTTATAAGGTTTGATTCAAAAAAATATTTTAAAGAAAAATGGGATATGGATCTTAATGTTAAATATTTTAGCCCGAGTTATACTATAAGAAGTGTACCTGCAAACAGCCAGGACAGTATTTTCTGTGCAGACCTAGCCAGATATGCAGTTGATGCCGCCATGTCAGGGAAAACAGACTTAATGATAGGCCATTGGCATGGAGAATTTACCCATGTTCCTTTGAATGCAGTAAAGAAGCGAATAAAACGTGTAAGAAGGGATTCCAGGTTATGGACTAGTGTTCTTACCTGTACCGGACAGCCTGTATGGTGGTGGTAATTTATAATATATATAACATTATCGGGTATTAATAATATTTTTAATTTGAATTAATTACGTTTTGATTTTAATTTAGGGAGTTATTATATTCTATACTTACAAAATTAAATTTATATCAATTTAATTCATTGTAATTTTTGTGAATAAACCGGGGTATGTTTACTGTTAAAAGCCCAGTTATTTAAAGGTATACACAAGTGTATGCGGTTTTATGGCTTTTGCCCTTCGTAACTGAACCTGGACATACATTTTATTTTTCGACCATATCATTCGATACGGATAAATAAACTAAAACGTTTTGGGTATAGTATTATGGATAAATTAGATGAAGCGCTTAATATAGTTAAGGAGAATGAGTCAGAGAACCAAAGTATAATTAATTTTATTGAGGATAATCCGATTTTCAGCGTTGAGATAACAGGTCATTCGGTTTTGGTAAGAGGATTGAGCGATCAGGCATGGATATATATAAGTAGTAACAGCAGACCAGAATTCAAAAAACTGGTAAAAAAAATAAATAAAGAAGATAAGTTTTTTGCCGCTATAAAAGAATGGATGCTTCCTTATATCTCTGTAGGCAGAAAACTTGTTTGGGACTTAAAAACAGCTATGTATGTTTTGCCTGACCATGTTGAATTACCGAAAACTACTAATGAAGTACATCCTCTAAGTGCAAAGGATGCTGATTACATTCATAAACATTCTATTTTTAATGAGTTTGTTGATGTAAATTATTTCAGGGACAGGATTCTTAAGGGGTACAGTGCCGGAATAATGAAAGATAACAGGCCTATAGCCTGGATATTAACACAGGATGACGGAGCTTTAAACTTTCTGTATGTAATGAAGGAGTATAGAAGGCAGGGGCTTGCCAATTCTGTTATACTGGCTCTGACAAAAAAGATCAGGAAGTGTGGGCGGCAGCCGTATATGTATATTGAAGACAGTAGAAATGAAACTATCAGGCTGGCTACTAATCTTGGTTTTGAAAAAAAAGAAACTGTTCACTGGTTTAGCCTTGCATAATTATTAAAAACCTGATTCAGTGAGCTTTTTGCAGCGCTGTAGAAGCGCAGGCATTCAAGCACGCAATGTAGTGACTAATTAAGCCTTTTAATGCCAAGTAGATAAAGTGCTGAAAAAAGCCCCTTGCGGGTTAGTTTATAAAATATTCTTTTTTACCCCCAAGGTAAAATATTAAATTTTATATAAATTATTTACTATAAATAAAATAAATCTATTTTTTAAAAATCATTTCACGGATTCAGGAAAAATTCTTTAACGCAAATTAAATCGGCTTTTGTATAAAGGCGTCAAAGTTATGAACCCCTTTTTCGTGTTACATTTAAATATTAAAATATTCGTCAAGAAGCTCCCCTTTATTTAGTTCTTTTATTTTGTCCCTTATCAGTGCAGCTCTTTCAAATTCGAGGTTCTCAGAAGCTTCAAGCATTTCCTTTTTAAGTGAAAGTATTAAGTCTTTAAATTCTTTGTCAGTTTTAATGTTAAGTTCTGTTTCTTTAGAAACTGTTTTCTGATACGGGGCAAAGTCATCTCTGACCTCTTTTATTACAGTCTGAGGTGTTATATTAAATTTTTTATTGAATCTTTTCTGTCTTTCTCTTCTATGCTCTGTCAGTTTAAGCAGCCTTTTTATTGCCGGAGTTATTTTGTCAGCGTATAGGATAACTTTACCCCCCGCGTTACGTGCTGCTCTGCCTGCAGTCTGTACAAGCGATCTTTCTGATCGAAGGAATCCCTCTTTATCCGCATCTAAAATCGCAACAAGAGAAACTTCAGGTAAATCGAGGCCTTCTCTCAGTAGGTTTACTCCGATCAAACAGTCAAAATCAGACTTTCTTAATGCAGTAAGTATTTCAACTCGCTGCAGTGCATCTATTTCTGAATGTATATATTTTGTCCTTACTCCCAGGTCACTGAGATAGTCAGATAATCTTTCTGAACTTTTTTTGGTTAATGTAGTAACAAGAACGCGTTCTTTTTTTTCTGCCCTGTTCTTTATCTCTCCAATAATATCATCTACCTGGTTTTCAAGTTTACGTAATTCAATTTCAGGGTCAAGAAGGCCGGTCGGCCTTACAACCTGTTCAACTACCTGGCTACTTATTTCAATTTCATATTCTGTCGGAGTTGCGGAAACATAAATTGTCTTATTTAAAAGTTTATTAAATTCTTCAAAAGACTGCGGCCTGTTGTCCAAGGCGGAAGGCAGCCTGAAACCGTAATTGACCAAAGTCTGTTTACGGCTTCTATCAGCATTATACATAGCCCTTAGTTGGGGGACCGTAACATGTGATTCATCTATAAAAAGGATATAATCTTTCGGGAAAAAGTCTATCAGACAAAACGGACGGCTCCCCGGGGGACGTCCGGCTAAATGTCTGGAATAATTTTCAATGCCGCTGCAGTATCCAATTTCCTTTAACATTTCAAGGTCATACATTGTCCGCTGGTAAATTCTTTGAGCTTCGACCAGCATATTATTTTGTTCAAAAAACTTTACACGTTCATTTAACTCTTCATAAATTGTTTTCTCTGCAGCCAGAATTCTATCATGCGGAATAACAAAATGCTTTACAGGAGGGACTATACATTCATTAACTTTAGATTTCAGTTTTCCTGTAAGAGAATCATGAAGGCTTAATTCATCAATTTCATCATCAAAGAAGGAGATTCTTAAAAATTCTTTTTTATGGCCGAAAAAGATATCTACAATATCGCCTCTCACTCTGAATTTTCCTTCGGCAGGAGTTATATCATTGCGGTCATACTGGATATTGACAAGCCTCTTAATAAGTTCCTGTCTGTCAAGTATATTTCCGACTTTTAAGTATATGCTCATATTTTTATAGTCGTCGGGTGAACCTAAGCCGTAGATACAGGAGACGCTTGCTATGATTATTACATCCCTTCTAGTCATTAAAGATGTAGTGGCCGACAGCCTAAGCCTTTCGATTTCGTCATTAATACTCGAATCTTTAGCTATATATGTATCTGTTTGGGGAATATATGATTCGGGTAGATAGTAATCGTAGTAGCTTATGAAATATTCTACGGCATTTTGAGGGAAAAAGGACTTGAATTCGCTGTAAAGCTGTGCTGCCAAAGTTTTGTTATGTGAAATCAAAAGTACCGGTTTCTGTGCATTTTGGATAATATTAGCCATAGTATAGGTTTTACCGGAGCCGGTTACACCGAGCAGTACCTGGCTTGTGTAGCCTTTCATTATGCCCTCTGTAAGCTTCTGTATTGCTTCAGGCTGGTCTCCCGCAGGAGGATATTCTGTATTTAAGTTAAACATATTAAAGAAAGTTTCTTATAAATAAAAAAACTAAACCTATTTATTAGTCGAGTGCAGTGTGGAAGAAAATGCTGTAAAAACTCATTTCCCAAAATTTTCCTGCCAGTGATAAACAGTATGAATTCTGAAAGTAGTAAGAAAAATTTCAATTAGTTCATATCTGTATATTACATCAGGCATGCCGATTTTATTAAGATAATCTTTTGATGCGTTTTTAATTCGCTTAGCCTGTTCTCTTCCAAGTAATATTCCTATATTTTTAATTTTTTCAGGAGAGTATTTTCTTGTTTTTACTTCTATAAAGCAGATTTCGCTACCATCCCTTGCTATGATATCTATTTCCCCGCTTTTAACTCTGTAGTTTTTCAAAAAAATGTCATATTTTTTAATTTTAAGAAATTTTAAGGCTATATTTTCGCCTTTACGGCCAAATTTCAAATGCTTTGCTTTTATAATTGAAAAACTTTTCATTTAACATCAATTCAGTTATTGGCTCTTTGGTTTTTTAAAGAAAACCTGAATTTGTAAGATAATTTATAAAAAATAAATAGCGAATTTTACAAATATACAAAAAAAAACATTAATTTTCTATTTTTAGTTAGTAAATTCCTAAAAAGGACTTAGATTAGTAATCCCTTTTATAAAACGGCGTGGTGCCCAAGTGGTCTAAGGGAGTGGTCTGCAAAACCATTATTCACCGGTTCGAATCCGGTCCACGCCTCCATCCATCTTTATTCCTGGTTCTGCTCTGTATAGGTAACTTTGACTTTCGATGCAAAATTATGGTTTATAATCAGTCTACTTCCGGACACTCTTATGATCATACATCCATTTTCAGAATATGCTTTTTTAATAAGTTCAACAGGCGCTCCAACCCGGATTCCTAAGCTTATTATTCTATTTCTATAATATCTGTCTTTACATAATTCAGAAACATAAGCTTTTATTCCGTAATCTAAATTGGAGAGGAGAATTCTGCTTTTGTTTTGTTTAATTAGCCCTTTTCTATGACGCCATTTCATTAATTATTTGCACCTTATTCAAAAAATCATATTTAAAACTTATCCTTAAACACCAGTTTTTAAATATAGCATTTAATTCATCCCATTTTTGCTGTATTGCGGGAGAAAAGGTTTGCGCTCTCCTTTTTTGTCTCAGAAAGAATTAAACTTCATTTACGAAGTTCAGTGGAACTGTATAAAAATATATCCAATACGAAAATTTATTCATATTGGATATATCAACATCTATTTAATGCAAAGTGAGCTACCTTATTCCATAGAAATAGCTTCAAGCGGGCATTCATCAACACAAGCACCACAATCGATGCATTCATCAGAAACAACCGCTGCATCATCTTTCATAGTAATAGCTTCTACAGGACAAGAACTTTCACAGCTTCCGCAGCCTGTGCATTTTTCATTATCAACAACAGCTGGCATTTTGTACCTCCATCATTTGTTTTTTAGTTTTTATTCAAGGTAAATTAGAATTAGAATCCAGTAAACATTAAGCTACTGTACTATAAATAATTTACTTAATTAAGTATAAGTTAAACTTTACTTCTGTCAAGAGCATTTAATTTACATATTAAAATATAAAATTCAAGATAAACTAGAGCTTAAAATTTAAAAAGGCAGCCTGGCAGTAAAAGCTCGTAGCGAGTGTTGCCAGTTATCTGTATCATCATTTAATTTATCTATTTCTCTATTTATCGCTTTCAGTTCTCCTCCGTCAAGCCACATTCCTTCACATTCACTGCAGTACTTCATTATAATATCAGAAAATGAAAGAAAATTCACATCAATCATATTTATATTCTCGCATGCTGGACATTTCAGTTCTGACTGTCTTGTCGGATCCATATTTTCAAGAGTAGAATACTCTAAATCTCCTGCCAGAGGGTGTGCTATTTTATTCAGTTCTCCCTTTTTCAGAAAAATACCCGAACAGGTTTTACAGGATTCTACATTGACTCCATCAATTTGATGTTTTTTTAATTCAGTACCATCTCTGGGACATTTCATTTTCCACCTCTTTTTTAATTTTAAAAAATCGATTGTTTAAAATTTAATACAAAAAACATAAACTAACAATAATTTCTACGTAAAATTATTATAAATCAACTTGTATATACTCTATACGATTTATTTTTATTTAACCACGTTGAATAACCGTGGCGAGAAATGCAGTCCGATTTTGGGCTGGGCATTGTTAAAAAAAATCTCTAAAACCGCATACACTTGTGTATATTTATAAATTTCAAAAGTGCCTTTCTGATAAAAATATTGGTTTCTATTTTTTTTACAGAATTATCTTTTCCAAATTTTCGCAACAGTTCGAGCCTGTTTCCGGCTCCGGCCATGTCAAATGAGTTTACAGCAACACTATACACTTTATCATTACGGATAAATATTTTTCTATTTTTAGATAACAATTTTATACTATCAGTTTTTTTTAAGTTTTTATAGTCTATTTGAAGCCCGGCTATAAGTAGAGTTTTATATTTACAATTTTTTATGTATTCTAAATACTTTTTTGTTAAAAGTTTTAATTCTTGGCCTGTTAAATATATTACAATTACTTTATCTTCGTAAGGTATTAATTTAAAGAGATCTCCGTAGTTCTTTATTCTTAATTTGTTACGGTTTTTTGAAATACTGCAGATGGCTGCCTGGGTTTTAGCATATCTCTTCATCGCGAAAGGGATCAGATTGCAGACGGGCCTATCTTTGTTAGAAATATTTTCCAGTTTGCTGTTTTTTAATTTTTCGAGTACGTTTATTTTATTGTTCATTTTAATTGGTTTATAGGCGGCTGTAGAAACAATTCTGGTAGAAATCCTTTTTTTTGTGTTTTTGAAGTTAATCTTTATTTTTGAGAAGTATTCAGCATATGCACCGGGCTCTACAAATACTGTTCGGCCGGCCAGAAGCTTCCCCGGTATAGTTTTATGGGAATGAGCACCTAATATCAGGTCTATCTGAGGAAATTTCCAGGCTATATTTATTAGATTACTGCCTTTGGGGTATCTTTTGGACTGATAAAGTCCCTGATGTGCTGCCAATATTATAAAATCAGGTTTTCTATCTAATACTTCAGTTAGTGTTTTTCTTAATACTTTTTCTATCGGAACCACTTTTATACCTTTATATCTTTTGCCCCAGAGCCAGTAATCTATATTGGGGTTCGTCATCCCTATAACGGCAATTTTTTTTCCATTCTTTTTATATATTTTCCATGGGATTATTTTCGAGCAAATGTTTTTTACTTTTAAATTTGCCGCGATTATATCACAATTCAGTTGTTCTGTTAATTTTATAAAACTTTTTCTGCCGAAATCAAAATCGTGATTTCCGGGGATGAATGCATCAAATTGGATTTTATTAAATATCGGGACTGTTATTTGGCCTTTTGTTTCAGCTCCTTCAAAAGTTCCCTGAAACAGATCACCGCAGTCAACCAGCAGACATTTATCGTAACCCCCGTTTTCTTTTATACATTTTTTAACTGCTGCGGCAAGTTTAAGCATTCCCCCTTTTTTTCCGATAACTACAGAATGAATGTCTGAAGTCTGAATTACAGTAACCTGCCTTTCCCGTGTATCAGTAGATTTAAAAAGGTAAATCCCGGCAGCAATCAGGACAAAGGAAAAAAGAATTCTTAATTTAAATTTTTTATTTGTCTGCAACATATGATAATTTAAATCAGATAAAAGTTAATGATAAAGGTTAGGGCAAAACATGATTCAATTATATTCAAATAGTCAACTTTTTTTGGTTTTTAATTTGAATATTTATGTTATATAATCATATTATAAGGTCTTAGTCTATAAATTCATTAATGATTATAAATATTATACAGCATTGTTATTTTTTGCTTTAAAAAGGAGATTCTGTTATGTCACGCCATCCAAGTCTAAAAGGAAGCACTAAAATAATCAAAACAAGAAATGTACTTAAACGTTTTGAAAGAATTGACAAGCTTCAAAAAGAAGGTCGCTGGGAAGAAGGCGACAAAGTTTTAGGTTTGCCTAAAACAAAAGTAGAAAGATAAAAAAAGATTTTTTTGAATTTTAAAGCCGGCTTAAAGTTAAGCCGGCTTTTTGTTTGCCCAGCAAAGCTGGCAAACCCGTCATGCTGTAAGAAGCATGAAACACCCTGTTCAGGGGGAAGTTAATCCGAATTGCAAGGGCAGTATTGGTAACGGTATTGTCTGAAGGAAGCAATAGGAAGTAAACAGTACATAATGAAAGTGAACCTGTTTCGGCGCTGTTGGTAGGTAAGCGTGCAAAATATCGCAAAGCCTGATACCTGAACATATCAACAGTGTGATTGAGGATGAGATTGTTTACAGGGACCAGTGTATTAACTGGGGAAGCCTTATACTATTCTGTTTTTTTTGACAGATATTGATGTACAAGCAGAAATGCAAGACTGATAGAAGTAGTGTGAGGTGGCAGATGAGCCAGTAGCAATGATAGAATCTCTGCCTATTTCAATAACTTTGTTGTTTTTCTAATAGAGTTTAGTGTAAATTTTAATATCTGCGTTCTTCTTTCTTCTCCTTTCTGAAGTAAGAATGTAAAACAAAATGGGGTGATTGGTTATATTAATATCTTTTAAATTTACTGAGCCTTTATTTCTAACATAAGCAGCCTCTATAGAATAATTACTGCCTGTCGTACTTTCTATTTTCTTCAAAATTAAAAGCGCTTTTTTAATATTTCCATTTAAATAAAATGCTGCAGCAAGTAACTCTGCAGAATTTAGATTCATTTTTTTTATTTTCTCCAGATTCACTACTGCTCGACCATATCTTCCTTTATACATAGCCGTAACAGCTATTCCCCTGTATGAATAAGAAGGTATTGGGGCTTTTTTGAATGGATCTGTAATTACAAATACTAAAATTATGCATATTAAATAAATTAAAGTTTTTATCATTTTTCTTTTGTTAATGTTTTCAAAAATAATATAAATTGCTGCTGATGCAATAATTATCATTGGTGGAATCCCGGGTATTCTGAAACGTCCAATAATAAAGAAAAGAGAAATGCTGATATAATATGGAAAGAAAAAAGCCCAACAAGACCACAGGTTATAAATGTTCTTGTATGTTAGAGCCAGGCCTACAATGAAGAGCGCTGCAATTAATCCAAATGGAATAAAAAACAGTTTTAATATCCATAAGTTCTCTTTAAAGAGATAAAAATTCACATTCTGGGGATATTCAAAAGAGCTCCAGTAGGCAATTAGTTTTTTAAACTGATGCTCCCAAAACGCTATTGAATCAATATTTAGTTTTTTCCCGTAGGGAACCATGGCATTATATACATCAGAACCTTCTGTATTTGCGTAATTCCAAGTTGGCGCAGCATTTGTTGTCAAATATAAACCTGAATAATTTTTATTATGTAACAATACCGGTGTCCACAAACTTGCACAAATTAAAGCAATGACAATAAAACCCTGCAAAAGCTTTGTAATATTCTTATTTCTATAAGCTTCAACGAAATAACCTGCAGCAAAAAAAGGAATTATTACTAAGAAATTTGTTCTTATTAAACACAGTAGGCCAAATGCAAATCCGGTAGCCGTAAAATAGAGTATAAATTTTTTATTGCAGTTTTTTTCGCTTCTTAGTAAACATGATAGTTTTACAGTAAAAAACAGGGTTAACGATGCTAAAAAAAATTCGAAAACTGTACTGTGAAGTATAATTATCCAGTAAAATGCTCCACCATAAAAAAGAGTTAAAAATGCTGCTAACCACCCTGTCTTTCTATTAAATAGCCTATCTGCAATTAAATAAATTATACCAACTGTAGAAGAATAAAATAAAGCCTGAATTGTAGCTATACCGAAGAGATTTCTCCCTATTAAAATCATAAAAGCTAAAATATAGCTGTAAAGAGGAGCCCTGAAAAAAGGCTCTGTCCCAGGCCAGTTTCCATTGATTATGCCCTGTGCGTTCTCAAGATAGGCTTTCATATCCAGTGACGGTTGGAAGTTAATAAAAATTCCATACCAGTCAGCAGCCTGCCTTATATACAGAAAAGCTAATGTTAAAGAAATAACAAAAATAATTAGAAAATCTTTAAACTGATATGAATTTATTATTAAATTCGTACTATTCGCCCGGTATTTCAAGACAATTCCTTTCTGTGCTTCAGGGCACAAATTTTCATTAGGTCTAATATATATATTTTTTTTTATTTACTATTTAAATCTCTTCATTTTTTCATAGAATTTTCTTTATAAGAACACACTGAAGTTAAAATACTTAATCGATTGAAGTTTATTTATCCATGCCGATATTTGATAAGGATTGTTGCTTTTTCGCAGAACGAGGAAAAGCGCCGTTTAGGTGTTGTACTAAGGACATTGCTAATAAATCTCTTTCAGCTTACAATTCGGGTTATCTTTGGAAATGCATAAATCTTTATATAATTTTATGTTAAAAAAACAAAATAATCTAATAATTATATTATTTATTTTATTTATTTTACCCAGAATCAGTATTATTTACTATAGGACAGTAAACAAAATAAACAGGGAAGATATAATGCTGTATGCCACTTATTCCCTTGATTATACAGCCGCAGCATTATCCGGACAGAATTTTTACAAATACAGTTTCAGGGAACAGCAAAAACGTTTGAAAATTTTAAACAGGCAGAAAGGGTTTAAGAAAAACACAGACAGTTTCGGCTATTTTGAATATCCCCCTTTAGCTCTTCAATGGATTGTACTTCCAGGAAGAATTCTAACTGAATTTATCGATTTCTCAAAAACTTCTAGACCGATCATAAAATATTCCAAATATTATTGTATGCTTTACAGGCTCCAGTGTCTGGTATTTGAATCGTTAATTTTTATATTTTTTTTAATATTTATTTTCAGGAGCAATATCACTCAACTTGCAAAGTTTAGTTCATCATTATGTCTTGCATTTATAAATTTGTTAATGCCTCTAAAGCTTTACGAAAGAATTGATCTTTTAATTGCCTATTTGCTACTTACATCCGTACTTTTACTGTTTTGTTCCAAACATTATATATGGTCGTATTTAGCATTAGCTGTTGCAGTTAGTTTAAAAATAATCCCTGTAATCCTTATACCTGTATTGATAATTTACACATTAAAACCAGGCAGTTTCTTTAAACTGAAAACTATCATTAAAGATACGGGATTGAAAACATTTTCATTTATTTTACTTATATCATGTTTAACCGTCCCTTTTATTATTAAGTACGGCTCCGTTAGTCTTAATTTTATAAAATATCATACACAAAGAGGAATCCAGGAAGGATCAGTTTATGCCGGTTTTCTACAAACTTTTTATAAAATTATAGGAAAAACCAATTATAGATATTTCAATTTCGGTTCATATAATATAGAAGACATTTTCGGATACGGTGCTGATATTTTAAGTATACTTGTTGTTTTAGCTTTAATCGTTTTTTACTGTTTTGTTGCGGGAAAAACATATACGGTATATCAAAGTTGTGTTTTAAGCGACAACAAAATCTCTATTTACAATTTAATAAACAGATTGCTCTTAGTCAGGATTATCTATACCGTTTTTCTCGTTTTCTTTGTATTTTCAAAAATATTATCACCACAATATATTTACTGGATAGCACCACTGCTTGCTTTTGAGTTTGCCTACTCCGATGAAAATTCCATAAAAAATGTAATATTTTTTGTTTTTATAGAAATTTTAACTTTCGTGTTCAGCATTAGAAAAATGTTGCCATTTGAAATAAACTATATAGAAACTGTTATTTTACTAACCAGAAATATTTTAATAATATGGTTCACTATAATTATGCTGAAGCAGTGTTTTAGTAAAAAAAGGACTGTTAATAATGAGATTAAAAGAAGCACCATCATATAAATTCGCTCTTATTTATTTTATCCTGTCATTTATCCATATAAGAGTAAAGTTGGCAATAGCCCCTAACTGGTTTAACGGGAAGCTTGAATTCTGTCATAATCTTCTACTGAACTTTCAATATACAAATAATGAACAGTCCCGTTTACTGCAATTTTATATACCGGAATTTTTTCATCGTCTTTTCGGACTTTCAATTTTTCACTCTTATCTTCTGCAAAGATGGCTTTTCGTTTTTCTTGCACTTTACTTTTTTCACTGGTTTTTAAAAAAATGGTTTAAAGAAGAAGGATGTTTTATCTGTGTGATTTTTCTTACGGCAGTGACCCCTTTAACTTTTTATAACCATCTCCAGGAAAGTGCGCCGCTGCTTTCGTTAACTTTTCTTCTGTGTTTATGGGCAATACGAGAGGACCATAAAATATTATATTGCCTTATTTTAATATTCGGTACTATTAACAATGAAACAATACTTTTTATGCCGGCTATATTTTTCTTTTATAACTTTAAAGGATTTTCACTTAAGAAATTCTTAAACTCTGCAGCTGATACAGTCTTTTGGGCACTGCCCGCCTATTTAACCTTCGGCTATATTCGCTATTTGACAAGAGGCTGCAAACACCTTGGAAATATTTTAAAAATACCTGATAACTTACATGGTTTGAGCTTATGTTTACAGCTTTCACCTTTAGATTACTGGAAAGCGTTCTATTTTTTCTTTATTTTTCTATATGGTTGTTTCTGGGTATTTGCTTATCTGAAGTTCAGGGAGAAACCTTTCTTTCTTCGCCGGGCATTATTAACAGTACCACTATTTATTATTCCGCATTTTATTACAGGTATTATTGCAGAAGCCAGACAAATGCTTCCAATTGGATTTATCCTTATTCCTGCAGCAGTAATTTACCTGTTCCCGAATATAACCTGCGACAATAATCACAAAATCAATCATAATAACAGAGAAATTTAAAAAAAATATTTTTCATCCATTGTGCAAATGATAAAATAGAAGTAACTTCTTGTTTTTAAACATTTAACCTTTTTTAAATTTCTCTGCTGCATTTTTTAGGATCATGCACCAATGTCCGGTCCGGAATTGGACAATCTCGCTTCCCTTGTCATACAAAGTGGATAAATAAAATTCAATTGTTTACGAGTGTATTTATTTCTTTGGTTCAGGCGTAAAAGCGTTATTTCTGTAAATATAATCCATTATCGCCTGTGTATTGAATAATCTATTTTTCAATCTTCCGGATATGAAAGGCAGCTTAAGAGGATGGCGTTCGTTAGGATCACTTTCAAGATTGAAGATTTTAGATTTACCGGTAAGACAGGAATAAATATATTTATACTGTTTTTGTCTTATTGCAAGATGTTTTAAATAGAAAGGGGAATTCATGATTGCAAATCTTCGCTCAGCCTTTCTTGTCAAAGCAGTTCCTATAGAATGATTAACTGAAGAAATATTGCAAATATCCAAAATTGTAGGCAATATATCTACCTGACTTCCTACAGCTTCAATCTTTTTCGGCTCTTCAATTCTCCCGTCCGCCAGTATTAAAAAAGGAATCCTGCAATTTTCCTCATAAAGATAACGTATAAGCATATAATTATTTTTATGTTCTCCCATCGGATTAGGGGTATCTGATAATATAAAAACAATAGTCTTTTTTGACAGATTATTTTTTCTAAGGAGATCCATAAAATAGCCGAGAGCATAATCAGTGTAATGAAAAGTCTGAAGAAAACTATAATATTCATCATTTTCATCCACCCCAAAATCCGGAACTTTAAAGTTCACAGGTTTTTTCCAGGGATGATGGTTTGTTATAGTAAACGCTGTAATAAATGCCTTACGTCCTTTAATGTCCTGATTTTTCAACCATTTAACCATATCCTCCATTAAATATTTATCATGAAGTCCCCAGCTAGTTTTTTCTGCATGGGGATGCCTTTTTAAAAAGTAATCTTTCCCATGTACTTCATCAAAGCCATGCCTGGGAAAAAAAAGATCTTTTCGCTCAAAGAAAAGCGATCCGTTATGAAAATAACCGGTAATATAGCCTTTTGATCTAAAAATCTGAGGTAGTCCAATTAAAGGGATATCATATTCCTGAGATTGTATGGCTCTTTTAGTAAATCTTGGATATATCCCGAACAGAGTAGCAATTACCGCCCTGGTCGTTTGTATTCCGTTTGCATAGAAATTGGTGAAGAGTATTCCTTCTTTTGAAAGGCTGTCAAAATCAGGGCTCGGAGAAGGAGTAGACTCTGCTCCTAATACACCTATATCTGCAGCTCTGAAGGATTCTAAAAAAAGTATGATAATATGAGGTGTCTCATCTTTGTCACATTTTATGTTAAATAATTTTTTACCTTTGAATCCATAAGTATATTTTAATAAGGGATAACTTTTATCTAACTTCCTGTATCGTTCATTTTTTGGTGTTAAATATTTGGAGATAAGCTTTTCAGCATCAACTTTACTTTTTTTATCATCAGAAAAGGATTCTAAAATACCTTTGAATAAAAAATTATTGATTAGGTAACCTGTCTTTGGCTTAAGCCCATTAGTATAAATCACAGCTAAAATAATAACTGGAATGAAAAACATTAATTTCAGAAAATCAACTGTTTTAGCTTTAAAGCATCTAACGTAAAAAATAAAAACCAATAAAGCAGAACAGCAAATCAATACTCCTCCTGTTATAAGCCAGTACAAACCCATTTCCTTTGCGGAATCATAAAAAGGCATAGGGCTCAAAAAGAAAGATAAAAATGAATAGTTCATCCTAATCCCGCTATTCAAATAAAGCAGAAAATCAAATAAATAGAACAGATTGATTATACTAAAAAATAGTAATAACAGAGCGGCTGCCGCATATTTCCCTAGGAGTTTGTGCATCGATAAAACTATAATTATTGCTAAAAAGGCTATGCTGATATCCTGCATGAAACCTACAATAAAATTAACTATAAAAAACAACTGCGGAGTATTGTCGGTAATGCCTGTTCTAACGACTGTAATAATGCGTAAGATTACAGGAAGTATAACAAATATTCCTGATAAAAAAAGAATATTATAAATAAACTTTACCCAATTTTTCCTTAAATTCTGCATAAATTATACACAAGTGTATGCGATTTTTTTAATCCGGCGTACTTCCCAATAGCGAAAACGAAGACGGAATGGTTTTATACTTAGTAAATGAACTTGGAATACACGTTATTTTTCGACCTTATCATTCGATACGGGTCAATGCCGTATGGTGTGATGGATAAATAAACCAAATCGTTCTGGATATATTATTGTTAAACTAAAATTTTTGAACAATTTTTTTCTTAAAACTATTTCATATAAACGGATTTAATGTTAACAAATTCCTTTATTCCATGATGAGAAATTTCTCTTCCATAGCCGCTGTTTTTTATACCGCCGAATGGCAGTCTTGGATCTGATTTTACAAAATCGTTAATTGCGCATAAGCCGACTTCAAGTTCGTTCCCGATTCTGCGACCCCTTTCAATATCTTTTGTAAAGACCGCGCCTCCAAGGCCGTACTCAGTAGCATTCGCCAGTTCAACGGCTTCTTTTTCATTTTTAACGGGAATAATCGCTGCAACAGGACCGAAAGTTTCTTCATCAAATGCAGTCATTCCTTTTTTAACATTAGTAAGTACTGTGGCTTCATAAAGAAATCCTTTCCTGTCAGGAATATTCCCCCCCAAAATACATTCGGCACCTTCGTTAATACTTTTAACAACCTGAGTATGTAATGAGTCTCTAATATCTTTTCTTGCCAGCGGGCCGTAAAGCGTATTTTTATTTTCCGGCTTATCTATTTTAAATTTTTTCATTTCTTCGACAAACAAATCTTCAATAACTTTTTGCTGATGCTCCATTACAAAAAAACGTTTAGCGGATATGCATGTCTGTCCTGAATTAATAAGCCTGCTTGTAACACACAGCTTTACTGCTTTTTCTATATCAGCGTCTTCTAAAATAATATATGGGTCACTGCCCCCCAGTTCCAGTACTGTTTTTTTTACGGCTTCCCCGGCTGTTTTTGCAACACTTTTGCCGGCTTGGACACTGCCTGTTAAAGAAACAGCTTTAACTGTCGGATTTTTTATAATATCTGTTATTTGCGGAATACCGACAATCAGTGTTTTGAAAGTGTCTTTAGGGAAACCGGCTTCTTCAAAAGCTTTTTCTATGGCCAGTGCGCATCCTGTAGTATTCGGAGAATGTTTCAAAAGAACAGTGTTACCGGCCATCATCGTAGGCACTGCAAATCTCAGAACCTGCCAAAACGGGAAATTCCAGGGCATAACACCTAAAACAGTACCGATCGGCGTGTGAGTAATATAACTCTCGGAAGCTTCTGTTTTAATTATTTCATCAGCAAGAAACTTTTCAGCATTTTCAGCATAATATCTGCAAACCATTGTGCACTTCTCTATTTCCGGGACTGCTGTGGTTATCGGCCGGCCCATTTCCCGCATCATTATTGCAGCATATATTTCTTTATTTCTTAAAAGAATATGAATTAATCTTTGAAACAGGGCTGCCCTTTTTTCAAATGATATATTTTTCCAGTAAATAAAAGCTTTGGCAGACTGATTAAGAATTGTTGAAATTTCTTTTTCTGTGTGAAACGGGTATCTTTCTAAAATTTCCTCAGTGAATGGATTAACTGTTACAATGGACATTTTTGGGCTCCTTCTTAGTAGTTTAACCCGGTTTAAATCACACAAGGCAACAAAATGCAGCTCTAGTAACTACCGCTAATTGCTGTTAACGATGCAGGTGCAGCGCAATGCGTAAACCCGCAGCGGTTTGAACTTTACAAATTAATATAAATATCACTTTCAAAACATTACAGTTGAAAATATATATAAATAAGTTATTTAAAACCTTTGTAAAGTTCAAATGCATAATCATAATTTGGGTTAAAATTGTTGTACGGAATATAAAAATTTTAAATTATAAAAAATTTATTATTTTACAGTTGTAATAATAAGAGTTAAATTTATACCCATAACGTTTTGGTTTATTTATCCGTATCGAATGATATGGTTGAAAAATAAAATGTATGTCCAAGTGCAGTTACGAAGGACAAAAACCATTCCGCCTTCGTTTTCGCTATTGCGGAACTATGCCGGATTAAAAAAAACTGCATACGCATACACATACACTTGTGTATATGTTTAATATTAATAATTTAATACAGGAGTTTCAAAATGAAAAGTTACAAAAAAGAATTGTGGTTTAATGTCCCGGGTAGAAGAGGTTTTGTTAACATCACCCGGCAAGTTGAAAAATGTTTGAAAGAATCTAAGGTTCAGGAAGGTCTGGTACTTGTAAATGCAATGCATATAACTGCGTCAGTTTTCATTAATGATAATGAAAGCGGGCTTCACCATGACTATGAAAAATGGCTTGAAGGACTGGCCCCACATCAACCATTATCACGATATGAACATAATTCTACCGGTGAAGATAACGGTGATGCACACCTAAAAAGGCAGGTTATGGGAAGGGAAGTTGTTGTCGCCATTACTTCCGGACAATTGGATTTTGGCCCCTGGGAGCAAATCTTTTATGGTGAATTTGACGGTAGAAGACGTAAGCGGGTACTTGTAAAAATAATAGGTGAGTAATAATTCTGAAATTATCTTTATTAGAAATAAAACAAAATTTAATATTGCTAAATATTTTATTTTTAATATTATATAGGATATACTTGCAGATAAGTCAGATTATTTTTTGAAACAAAAAGGTTTCACGGTTGTCTGATTTAACTTGAAGGGTGAATTAATCAAAATTTAACTTGTGAAATATGATATTATACAAAAGTCGATTTAATTTATTTACCCATCACACCATGCGGTATTGATCTGTATCGAATGATAAGGTTGAGAATTAGTAATTAAAATTCCTGTAGGTTTTAGACATGAAATATGTTTATAATTGTTTTATCTGTTTTATAATTGTTTTATCTGTTTCCAGCTGTACTCCATTTAAAGGCAGCGATACAATACACTATTTTACAATAAGTATGCCACAGCCTTTAATAAATAAAAAGGAGAAAGCGGCTGTGAAGGCAAGAATAAAAGTATGCCGTATTACAGCAGACGGTGTTTACGGCAGAAAAATGTATTTTACTGCCCCGCCTAACGGAGTGTTTTTTGACAGTTGTAACTGTTGGGCCCAGAAGCCCGCAGTAATGTTAACAAACTATTTTTCAATATACCTTGGTTCAAGAATGGCGCCAGAAGGAAAAGTTATAAAAGTTTATTATTCACTTTCCGGAAAGATATTGAGTTTTGACGCTAATATGAAAACAAAAAAAGCAAAACTGATGATAAAGCTCCAGCTTGAAAATAATAATGGGAAAATCCTAATAGATAAGATATATACTGTGCAAAAGAGGATGAAAAAGCTGACTGCTTCAGATTTTGCACAGGCTATGACAGAGGCTTCCAGGGAAACAGCTTCTTTATTTTATCAGGATTTAAAAAAACAATTTTAAATTGGGAAATTATTATGGAAACAGTGGTTAATCCGAGAGTTCTTGTTAATGAAGAAAAAATTAGAGAAAGAGTGAAAGTATTAGGGGAAAAGATCACGAATGAATATCAGGGAAAAAAACTTACAATTATCTGTATTCTTAAAGGCTGCATCCCGTTTGTAGCAGATTTAATAAGGAATATCCCTATACCTTTTAAAGTTGATGTGATTCATGCTTCTTCGTATATTAATACTAAAAGTTCCGGGAAGGTGAACATTCATTCAGAACCGCTACTCAATTTAAAAGGCAGGCATGTTCTTTTAATAGATGATATACTCGATACCGGGAAAACACTGAGCATAATTTCAACACGGATTCATGAAAAACATCAGCCTGAATCCATTAAATTCTGTGTACTGCTTGATAAGCCGTCAAGAAGAACGGAGAACATATTTGCGGATTATGCAGGGTTTGAGATACCTAATTCATTTGTCGTTGGATACGGCCTGGATTTCAACGAGTATTACAGGAACCTTCCGTACATTGGAATATTAAATTCAGATCAGTGCTGAATCAAAGCAATCATTTGAATTTCAAAGAAGGTTTTGCCCGGAACCTGCAGATATAGTAGTGTGTATATGTAGGTAAACAAAAACAATATTGAATTAAATTAATTTTACAGCAGCAATTTTGTATGTGTTGTCTTTTCTTTTTGTAATATAGATTTCTATCAGAATATCATCTTTTGTTTTAGAGTAACGGGCTTTCCAAAGCATTATTTTATAGTTTCCTTTTTTCCAGAAGCCTACATATTCTTTGCCTTTGAAGTTCCCAAGTTCATTTTTGACTGCATCAGCTGCTTCTGTAAAAACTTTTTTATTAAAATATTTTTTGTTCTGTTTTGTAAAATCACGGCTGTAGAGAGCGTAGTTATTTTCAGATAGTCCTTCTATAATGCTTGTTATCATCAGTTTCCCTGCCTCGATAGAAGTTTTACATTCGGAGACTCCTTTAGTAGCTGAAACGGTGTTTGCTTTTTGGGGCTTTTTGATCTTTTCATCTACTTTTGTTGTTGAGCATGAGCTAAACATCAAAAGTGCGCATAAAATAATAAGTAACGAGGAAATTTTTTTTACCATTTTTTCTACTCCTGAGATTTTAGTAATTACAACTGAAACAACATCTTTGGATTAAGGATAAAACATAAAAACAACTTTTCTATCGGAGTACTTGCTTGTGTCATGGAAAAGACGCAGCAGTTATGCAAAAAAAAGGGTATTTCTGCCTTCCGTCTTCATTAAACTATAGTTGGTTTAAGAAGGCGCTACTCCGACTATTTGAATTAAGATATTATGAAAATATACAAATCTTATTATACCCTATAAAACAACAGCTACCATATATATGAGACTTTTTTTTAATTTTTTTCAGCATAGTTTTTTGCAAAAAATTATTCTTTCCAATATTTAGGAAATTTTTTAGAATTTTTAATCATAATAAAAGTTTCAATACCTATCAGGCAAAGTGAATTTTTTGATTTAAGTATTTTATCATGAAATTCTTTTTGAATTTTATTTAAATCAAAGCTGATTTTGGGGATTCCTTTGATTTTAGATTTTTTTAAGTAATTGTTCAGGATAATGTTTGATTTTCGATACCCCGGTGCCGGCAGTTCAAGTTTATAAATTACAGTCAAAGGTTTTTGTCTCAGCCCGTTGTTGAAGATTTTACTTAGATTAACGGGCGGTTGGTTTAATATCTCTTTTAGAGTTTTCTGCCAATAGCAACCACTTGTAAAGTCAAAAGTATAAACTTGATTATTTTTCTGAGATAAAGCAAAAATATACAGGGGTGTTTTTTGGATTTGGTCAAACACCAATGCTGTATGAGTCACATAGCCTGCCTGTTCGGCTAAGGCGGCAAAGAGTAGATGTTTATCTATAATATCACCTTTTTTGTTCTTCCATACCTGATGAAAAAATGCCGGCCTGCTGTTAATGTTTTTTTTATATTCAGTTAATTTAATTCTCTTGTTAACTTTATTAAAAATATTTTCAATGACAGGTTTTTGCGGTTGAGACTTTTTAAATTTGTTTACTAAGCTTTTTAGCAGATACATATCTCGCCAGTAAAAGTAATCAAATAGACTGTATGGGGGATTGAAAAAAGTAGATTTAATTTTAGCAGTTTTTGCAATATCAAGAAGTTCCGGTTTTGGAATGTAAGGAAACTGTTTGGGCGATATTTTTCTGGCAGCCTGAATAGCCTGAATAGGTTTTTCCCTGATTACAGCCTGTAACCATTTTCTTACATCGTCTTCATTAAATTTCGAAGTTTTATCTTTGTATATCCGGGTAAAATTATAATCTCTTATTAAACCTGTGACCATTATTGATATTAATAAAAGGCAAATTATAACGGATAATGTTGCAAATATATATTTTTTTTCTTTCATCCTTTATACACTCTGATTTAATGTTAAAGTAAATCATGTAAAACATAAGTCAACACTTAATTTAAAATTGTTATTATATAAAAGGGCATTGATATACACACTACGATTCATTTTTATTTATCCATCACATCATTGGATATGACTTGTGCTGTATAGCTTGGCAATCAATAAATTACGCATGTAAGAATGGAGACTATTATGGAAATTTCGATAGTATACGGTGATATAACAGAACTTAATGTTGACGCGATCGTTAATGCTGCAAATTGTTCATTGTTAGGCGGCGGCGGAGTAGACGGTGCTATTCACAGTAAAGCCGGCTCCGGACTTTTAGAAGAATGTAAAACCTTTAACGGTTGTAATACAGGTGAGGCTGTAATTACAAAAGGTTATAAACTGCCCGCTTCTTATGTGATTCATACACCGGGACCTGTCTGGAAAGGCGGTAATTCAAATGAATCTCTGTTATTAAAAAACTGTTATAAAAACTCTTTGAAAATAGCAGAAGAAAAAAAGCTCGATTCAATCGCATTTCCTGCAATAAGCACAGGCGTTTACAGATTCCCTTTAGAAAAGGCTGCCAATATAGCAGTGGATGCAGTGAGTAAATGGGAAGGAGAATTTCCACGGAAAGTAATATTCTGCTGTTTTTTAAAGAATATAAAAGATATGTATGATAAAATAGTTAAAAACTATAAATAAAATTACGGAAATTTTTTAAAATATCTTGAAATATACTGCCGGTTGATTATATTCAGTAACCTTACTGAATGATTTCAGTTAGGCTTTTCTAAATGCCCGATGGTGTAACGGTAGCACAACTGGTTCTGGTCCAGTTTGTTTGGGTTCGAATCCTAATCGGGCAACCATATAAAAAAAAGAAATACTACTTCTGTTCTCCACTGAATTATAAGTTTAAAGAATTCAATTTGACAAATAAAGTTCAAAATATTTTTTATTCATTATTTTGTGTATTCTTTCAGCAAACGACTTTCTATTTTCCCCTTTTTCCGGATATATAGAATCTAAATAATGAACATCAACCTTGACTTTTTTCATTTTGAGGACACGCCATATATGTTGTGGCAAAGTTAATTCTGTCCAGCAAACATCGTAGTCATGGTAATGAATAAGTATCGGGATAACAGGGAACTTTCCCTTAATTGCTGATTCGAAAACAGTGGATTTGAATTTTTGGAGGCCTTGTCGACAATCTGAAATTTTTCCTTCAGGGAATACAATTAAATCAATTCCGTGTTGAAGTGTTTCGATAAATTCATTCAATGTCTTTTTTGAACCCTGCCGTGAGCTTCTATCCACCCAGATCGGACGAGATAGCCCCAGATACTTTCCTGCTAACGGCCATTTAGCGATATCAGTGTTAGGGGAAAATCTTATGCTGAACAATGATGAAGTTGTCAGTATATCCAAATAGCTAAGGTGGTTTGAAACAATTATTCCACTGACTTCAGGTTTATTTCCATAAGTATACTTCTTTAAGCCAATTATTGCAGAGTTAACTTTTGACCAAAGTTTTGTCGCTGCCGCCAAACGACTGATAGCGTTCCAGCCTCCGGGGTGTAGAATTATACCTGCCACTCCTGTCAACAGACACCATATAATAATCAGAAATATTTTTAAAACAGCTCTAAAAACACACATTTTTATTTTTTTTATGCACAAGTGTATGCGATTTTTTTTAATCCGGCGTAGTTCCGCAATAGCGAAAACGAAAACGGAATGGCTTTTGCCTATCGTAAATGAACTTGGAAATACACTTTTTTCCCGACCTTATCATTTGTTACAGGTCATACCGTATGGTGTGATGGATAAATAAACCAAATAGTATTGGGTATATTATTGAGTATTCCTAACTATTAGCTATTCTTAAGTTATCTAAAAAATCAGATACAGCGAGCGGATTGTTTCCTATAGCTGTTTCATCCGACATAACAATACCTTTGAAACCATTTTGTTCAATGTTAAATAAATGAACAATTTCGGATCTTGTTGGAAAAGAAAATTCAGTCATGTGTTCCAAAACCTGTCCGGCCAAAGTGCAGTCACATTTCAGTTTCGGAATATTATCAGCAAATTGTTTCTGAAGCTTTCCGAGATTATACAGGCCGGCCTGTGCTCCGAGGTCTCCTCTGCATAACCAAATTTCATCAAACTTATCATCGATATTTCTTAAATGTTCAAAAGTTTCAGGCCTTTCAACTTTAGCTGTAAGTTTTCTTTTTCCGGTTAAAGTTTTCAAAAAATCAGCTTCACTGCCATCAAGTAGGAAAGAATATGCAAAACATGTAAAAGAAAACTTCATTGAACAATTTATAATTTTCTCATCCTGATACGATATGTTTGTAAGTTTTATTGGATGTTTATCAATATTTATTCCTTTGCCTGTACTCAGCCTTCCATTTTTTAATACAGTAGCTGTAGCAGTATTTTTGTTAACATTATCAATTTTAATTTTTACTCTTGCATCATTCAGGGTTATAATGTAATCGGCTTTAACTGTTTCAAAAAATTCATGGTGAGGCACCGGGACAAACTCCGGTTTGACTGAACGGTCAGCAAGCTCTAATTTAATTTTTTTAGGCAGTTTGTTAGTTTCAGGATAAAACCCCATCCTCATTTTGTTTCCCTGTAAATCTATCACTACAGGAATCGCTCTTCTGTTTTTTTTAAAAATCCTATCTAATTTCTCAAGCCATCGATTCAGCTGATTTCCTGTCAGATGAGAAGAATTGAGTCTGAATGCATCTGCAGTTTTTAATAATTTTGAAATAACTGTATCAGTTTCAGAAGAAGGCCCTAATGTAAAAATATACTTCAACATACTTTGTTAATTTATAAAAAGTTTTAAAAAAAAGAGCCGATTATTAATCAATAACAATCGACTCTTTGACTCATAATTCTAAATACTGAAGTTATTCAGCTTTTTCACTTTTCTCAGAAACTTTTAAGTTAACAACCGGTTTTAACTCTTCAATTTTGTCATTGACCATTTTTTTGATCTTTTCAGCAGTTTTTTCCTGTTTCAGCTGTTCTTCGATTTGGTTAATAAGTTTATCATTAAGTTTAACATAACCGCCGGGGTCATATCCTGTAACATCAATTATATGCCATCCAAATTTAGTTTTAACTTCACCGTATTCATTAAAACCGCCTTTCACACCTGCGTGTTCAAGAGCCAGTTCCCAGCATTCTGTTTCAAATGCAGGTACCATTTGGCCTTTTTGGAAGCTTCCGAGTTTACCACCGTTTTTAGAACTTGGTCCATCACTGTTTTTTTTAGCAAGCTTAGCAAAGTCTTTTCCTGCTTTAACTTCTTTATATATCTTGTCGGCTTTTGCTTTAGCTTCAGCCCACGCTTTTTTCTTGTCAATTTTCTTTCCATCCTTTTCAAAAACAGGTTTTATCAAAATATGTGAAGCAGTTACAGTTTCCGGTTTCTTGAAAAAAGTTTCTTTATTTTCTTCATAGAATTCCTTGGCATCTTCCTTTGTAATTTTTACAGAGGGTTCAATTTTTTCTTTCATCCATTTCTGGACAACTTCAGCCTGTGCCAGCTGTTTTTTTACATCTTTTATATTAAGTCCCTGTTTTTTAACAATATCTTCAAAAGTTATATTCTCTCCTTTTGGAAGCTGTTTTTTGAATTTTTCACAAAACTTTTTATAAGTCTGTTTTTCTATTTCTGGGGTTACCTTAAATCCGGCATTGGCGGCAAGTTCTTCGAGTACTTTAGCTTTAATGAGATCATTTGTCATAGCCACAGCCATCTGTTTATACTGCTCTTCACCTATTTTTCTGCCTGTAGCTTTCAGCATACGTACCTGAGGTGTTAAAGTCTTAACAAGCTCTTCCTTAGTGATCTTTTTATCACCGACCGTAGCTACTACTTCAGGGATAAAATCCCAGGTTTTAGGATCCAGTTTTGGCATTTTCGGCATAGCCGGGACAGATCTCTGAACAGCTTTTCCTCTGGACTGCTTTGCTGCTGATGGTTTGTCAGCGGCAATACATACGAAGCTAATTGTACATAATACCACAGTTAAAAGACTCATCTTTTTCTTCATTTCTCTACTCCTTTTGATTTTTTTAATAATAGAATAATTAATTTATTTAAAGGATTATTCACAATACACGAAAAAAGGGTACAATACAAATGGATTTATAGAATAAAAATCAGTAAACTTGTCTGGTTTTGTCTTGTACCAACCCGCTGTTTCATTCTTATCAAGCTGAAAACTGTTTCTTATTACACTGGAAAGTGCATTTCCTTCTTCAGAATATCCTGTTTTTATCAAAATAAATGCTCTGATCAGCATTGAGCTGAAGCTGTCCGGAGGAATATTCAAAAGCCTCTTATATATATTGTTTCGAACATCTGCTTTTGAATTAAGAGCCTGCCTGAATAATAATATATCGTTATCACTTTTTATAATACTATTGTCAGTATTTAAATCCTTCCAGTTACTCGACATTAATTTTTCATAATTTTGTACTGCACGATCCTTTGCCTTTTCTATTGATAGTTGGGCTATGGCAGTACTTAATATGCTGCTGTCAGTTATCCGGATGACGTCTATATCAGCCTTTAAGTCATTTACTGCCATGATTTCTTCTCTCGACATTAAAATTCTTGCCCTGTCAAGACTGTAGTCTGTAAAGGTTTTTAAGGGCTTAATAAATTTGTTAGTTTGGATAAGACGGTTCAACTCTCCGGTAGGTATTGCGATCTCAGATGAAGTTTTTGCATTTACTATTTTTTCTGTCAGTTTGTTAGCTTTAACTAGTGAGTTAAGCTTTTTGCGGGCGTTAAGAAGTTGCGGCCTTGCCCCGTACTTCTGAACAGCATTATCAATAATTTCTTTTGCTTTGTTAATTTTTCCATCATCTAATGAATTTTGTACTTCTGCGAATTCAGAGTCTATTTCAATTTTATATTCAATATTAGCCAGGTAGTAATCTGATGGACTTAGCAGTCTTAGTCGTTTCACTTTTTGGACGGCAATCTGATATTTATCGTTTTTTAATGAATTAAACAGTGAATAAATCAGATCAGTTTCAGCTTTTGGAGGAGGTGGAATATTGTTGCTTTTGCTGCAGGCGGTTACAAAAATCGTAAACATTAGCAAAAACGGTAGATATTTTGACATAAATTTCATATTTCAGTTAAAGGTATGCCTTTAAAATGTAATGTTAGATTCTTCAAGTTTTCTAACAATAGCGCCGTTTAAATCCTTTTTGACAAGTTCGTAAGCAACTTTTATGGCATTTTTAACGCCCTTGGGTGAAGAAGACCCATGACCAATTATACAAATTCCGTTTACTCCTAAAAGCGGTGCTCCGCCATACTCTTCACTGTCTCCCATCTGTTTTAGTTCCAAAAGCGGTTTCTGTGCCAAAAGCGCCGTAGTCATTCGGAAAGGATTTTTTGTAAATGCTTTTTTTATCATATGCATAGCCAGCTTGGAAAGGCCTTCGCATGATTTAAGTATAGCATTACCTACAAAACCGTCACAGACGACAATATCCGCTTTTCGTTCAAAAATATCTGTTCCTTCAACGTTCCCTACAAAATTTACAGGAGTGTCTTTAATCAGCTTAAATGCTTCTTTTGTTAGCTCATTTCCTTTAACATCTTCATCGCCTACGCTCAGTAAACCGACTTTGGGTCTGGAAATTCCCAATATTGATTTACTGTAAAGCTCACCCATAATTGCAAACTGTGCAAGATTAATAGGTTTACAGTCCACATTGGCACCTGCATCAAGCAGTATAACTTTACCCTCTTTGGCGGGCATAATAACAGCAATAGCCGGTCTTTCAACCCCGGGCAAAGTCCTCATTTTTACTTTTGTGGCGGCGACTGCGGCACCGGTATGGCCGATAGTAACGATAGCATCAGCTTCACCTTTGCCTACAATGTCAGCACCTACAGTTATTGATGAGTTTTTTTTATTCCTCAATGATACCGTAGATGAATCGTCCATTTTAACTGTCTCTTCAGCATGGACCAGCTCCACTCTGGGATTTTTATCCAGAGAATGTCGACGCATAAGAGGGGCAAGGCTTTTGGTTTTTCCAACAAGAACTATTTCGAAGCCTTTAAAGTTTTCTAAAGCTTCTGCTACACCTTCTAAAACTGATTTGGGAGCATAATCGCCCCCCATTGCATCAACTACTATTTTCATTATTCTTCTACTGTTATGACTTGTTTATCTTTGTAATTCCCGCATGATTTGCAAACTCTATGGGGCAAAACCGGTTCATTGCAAACCGGGCAAACTCCGCTTTCAATACCTTCATAACGGCCTGCGGCCTTGCGATGCCTTTTTTTAGACTTTGACTTTTTACATCTTGGTACAGCCATTTTTTAACTCCTTATAATTAATATAATATTTCTAATCAACAATATATTATAAAATATATCCTATTTCTCCAATTTTTCAGTTTTAATTAAAATTTTATTTTATCAAGTTCCTTCCATATATCGTCATCATTATTTTTACCACTGCATGAGCAGTTCGAGACATTAAGATTCTGACCGCATTCCGGGCAGATTCCTCTGCAGTTTTCACTGCAGCGCAGTTTCATCGGAAATTTTATTAAAATATCTTCGCGAATATCATCCGTTAAGTCAAGTTCACTGCTCGCAGGATTTTCATAAAAGTGGCAAATTTCTTCATTTTTGAGTTTATAGTTATATTCTGACAGACATTTACCGCATTTACAGACCAGAATTGTTTCTGCTTTTCCTTCTACTAAAACTCCATTATTTACAGAATATACTTTCAAAAAGAAATCAATTTCATTGGGGCATTTAATAAATTCTGTATTTTTAATTTCTAAAATATCAGAATTTTCTGTCCCTTCAAAAATTTTCCCTTCCGGGGTTAAGTTTAAAATTCCAACTTTAATCATTGTTTACTTTTTAATAAAATTTTTCTTTTTCAGCGCTTCTATTACAGCAGAATGAACAAAGGGTGAAATATCACCTCCCATTCGTGCTATTTCTTTAATCATACTGGAACTTACAAACGAATATTCAGGGCTTGGCATCATGAAAATTGTTTCACATTTATGATCCAGTTCTCTGTTCATGAGCGCCATTTGAAATTCATATTCAAAATCAGCAACAGCCCTTAATCCTCTAATAACAAATCCTGCATTGAATTCTCTCACAGCATCAACCAGCAGACCCTGAAACGAGACAACTTTTATATTCCCGCAGTTTACATATTCACAGGCTTTTGAAATTAGGAATTTTTTCTCATCAGTAGTAAACAAAGCATTTTTACTTTCATTTACTGCTACTGAAATTATCAATTTATTAAATAACCCGGCTGCTCTTTTAATAACATCCAAATGTCCATTAGTTATCGGGTCGAAACTTCCTGGAAATAGTCCAATCTTCATTTCAGTTCCTGTAATATTATTCAGTAATAATCGAAAAAGATAAAAATATAACTGAAAAAAAATAATTTTCCAGTTATATGATTTATTTCTTATAAGTTATTTTCAGGTTTCAAAAAATAAAACCTTGATTTGCCGTGTTTTTTTATAGAATTAATCCGCCACATTTTTAAAAAGTTCGGGTTTAAACCAGGCGGATACTTATCTGAAGTTTCCAGAATCAATAATGTACTGCCTGCCCAGGAAACGAATTTTTCACTTAAAAACAAAGTATCTATAATATTTGTTGTTAGTTCATAAGGCGGATCAGCAAAAATAATATCTATTTTGTTGTGGAGTTCAGGAAAATTCAAGTGAAATTTCTTAGAATCACCTTCAATCACCTTAGCAGTGCACTTAACACCTGCATTTGTTAATTTTAATATGTTTTCTCTTATACAGCTACAATTGATTGATGATTTTTCTGAAAAATATATTTTTACTGCGCCTCTGCTGGCTGCTTCCAGCCCCAATACCCCGGAACCGGAAAAAAGATCAAGGACAGTAAGCCCATCCCAGTCCCCAACTGACTCAAAAATTGACTTCCGGGCAATTACCGCCGTCGGCCGAACCGCTGTCCCTTTCGGTATATTCAACTCTAAATTTTTTGCTGTTCCGGAAATGATCTTCATATTTTTGCTACTTTATCTATGATAATTTTAGTTATAAGTATTAGTCTACAGTAGACATTTTTACATCAATCAGCCTTAACTGCGGAGTCCTGCCTGAATTATACTCATTAATCTGCGGGGTTGCTAAAACATCCCACGGGGAGGGCGGTAAAAGATCCGGTGTAATGTTAAACATTATAAACGGTATGCTATGTCTGTTAATATCTTTTAGATAGCCTCTTGAGTGGAATTTTCCTGCAGTTGTATAATAAGGAACATTTAGGTTCGTCAGCCTGTAAACAGGTTCTTCATTCATATACCCGAATGGTTCCATATTGGCCATTTCCTCAAAAAAGTCGCTGTTAATTTCGGATATAAAAATATCTCCGTCAAACATTATCGTTGGCAGAATACTTTCCGGAGGCAGTTTCTCTTTTACAGCTTTTTCGAAACGTTTACAAAGTTCTTTTATATTTGACACATCAAGAGATAGCCCGACCGCCATGGGGTGACCTCCATACCTGATAAGTATGTCAGAACTTTTGGAAAGGATTTCTACCAGGTTAATATTTGCTGCAGATCTACCCGATCCATAAGCAATCCCGTCAATAATGGTCAGTACTATCGAAGGCCTGTTGTATTCTCTTGAGATTCTGGACGCTACATTCCCAATAATACCCTGATGCCAGTTCTCACCATATACTAATATAGAACTGTTTTCGTAAATCTTAATTTTTTCCTCAATTTGGGATTCAACTTCCCGGAAAATGGAATTTTCTTTGGCTCTTCTCTGTAAATTGTAGTCTTTCAGGGTATTGGCAAGTTTAATCGCGTCGACTATGCTGTTGGTCATAAGTAAATCATAAGCAATCTTGGGGTCTCCCAAACGGCCTGCTGCATTGATGTGCGGGGACAGTTTGTAGGATATTTTATTGGAATTAATTTTATTTATATGGGAGTTTTCGCATAAGGCACGTACACCCGGCCTGATCTGTTTCCTTAAACGCTTTATTCCGTTTTTTGCGAGTATCCTGCTCTCTCCGGTAAGAGGGACTATATCAGCAATAGTTCCCAGTGCAACCAGGTCCAGGACTTCTCTCAAATCAGGCCTGTTGAAAATTAAACCGTTATCAAGGCCGTATTTTATAAAAGCATGAGCTGTTTTAAATGCAACTCCGACACCTGCCAGACAGCTTAAATCACTTATGCCTTTATGTACTTTAGGGTTAACAATAGCATGTGCCTCCGGCAGGAGAACTCCCTGCTCGTGGTGATCGGTGATAATTACATCCACACCCAAGCTGTTTGCTTTTTTTACTGCCTCTACACTTGTAATTCCGCAGTCTACGGTAACAAGGAGGCTGTATTCATAGTCTTCAAGGGTTCTTTCCAACGATTCCGGCGAAAAGCCGTAACCGGTATCAAAGCGCTGGGGAATAAAAACCGAAACCTTAGCTCCGTTTTCGGATAAAATCGTAGCAAGCAGAACAGAAGCAGTTATGCCGTCAACATCAAAATCTCCATGAATTAATATATTTTCGTCTCTCTTAAGAGCTTCCCATAACCTTTTTGCTGCTTTTTTCATCCCAGGTATTCTGAACGGTGAGCTTAATTTTTTCAAAGATGCATTAAAATATGTATTTACATTTTCTTTATTAATTCCTCTTGCGGCTAAAGCTACCGCAATAGGTCTTGAAAATCCATGATACTTTATAAGTTCACTTAAATCCGATCCAGAATATTGTTTTTTAAGCCATTGTGTTTCCACCTTTTTTTTGCCTTATTATTATTAATATTCAAATTTTGAATTTAATTTAGTGCCTTAAATAAAAAATTCGTTCTTACAAATAAAAAAAAATGATTTTTATTATTTTCAGATTGCAAAAATAATACTGTAGTTTATATTCATAACCTATTCAAAAAATCTTATAGCCGATGTGGCGGAATTGGCAGACGCGCTGCGTTCAGGGCGCAGTTCCTGCAAAGGAGTGTGGGTTCGAGTCCCACCATCGGCACCAATTTTACCTCAAATTCCTTCATTTTGTGCCATTTTTTGCCATTGCACTTTTCAAATCTTCAAAAATACGCTATAATAAGTCATATCAGATATTTTTAAGTTTTAAATATTTGAAGGGATTATTATGAGCGAGAAACCAGTTCAACTTGAAATCGGCAGTGTTTTTAAAAAGCAGACTAAAGGGAATTATTATTTCCGATACCAGATAAATGGTCAGCGAAAATGTATAAGTCTTAAAACTTCCATTAAAAAAGATGCCGTTGTTAAAGCTAAAGATATGATCCCTATATTAAAAGCAACAACTACAGAAGTAATATCTGCTCATGTAAAACATGCAAGAGACCTCATTGGCAAGCATAAAAAATTAAGACTTGTTGATGCCTGGGACATTTATTCTAAACACCCAGAAAAATCAACTCCTTCCACCGTTGCTGAAGTTTTAGGTTATCAGGCATCGTATAAAGAGTTTGTCAATTATATTGATGATAATGATAAAATGATTCATGAAATAACGGAGGGAATAGCTTGGGAATATTCAGAACACCTTCGTAGTCTTAATATTTCTGTAGATACTCATAATAGAAAAATTGGAAGGATCCGTAAAATCTTTGAAGTCCTTGAAGGGTATCGTGATGGTAAAAATCCTTTTGCCGTAAAGTCTGTTAGGCGAAAGACTAGAGAAGAACAGGCAAATAAAGTCAGACGTTTAAGCTTTACACATGAGCAAGAGCAACATCTACTGCAGGTTCTTGAGGACGATAAATACAAAGTTATGTATAAGCCTGAAATCCGGGTTATTTACCATATTGGAATGTTTACCGGGCAAAGATTTAAAGACTGCGTATTACTCAAATGGTCTAATGTAGATATAAATAAAAAAAGAATCTGGGTAATGCAATTTAAAACCGGTAAAGAAGTTTCAATACCTATAGCTCCCAAACTTTTAACGGTGTTAAAAGACGCTCAAGAATGGAAGACAGACCAGTACGTCTGCCCTAATGTTGCTATGAGATATAACAAAGTAGATAAGAATGGAAAGAATGTAGGGAACAACCTTGTTAATATCGATGCCTTAAGAGTTATCAAATGGATTGGCCTTGAGCCTTCTGTGGAAGTTCCGGGCAGAAAAAAGAAAGTTACAGTTTATGGTTTTCATTCATTACGGCATAGCTTTGTTTCGCATTGTGCAGAAACCGGACTACCTAAAGCTGTTGTTCTTTCAATTATAGGTGCTAATTCTGAAATTATTGATAAGCATTACACTCATATAGGCGATGAAGCTCAGGAAAAAGCAATAGCTGCAATATCTGACCACTTTGAAGACTCAACAGAAGACAAAATAACCGATGGGGATAAGATTCGGAAAGCACTTACCTACATTGAAAGACTACCTTCAAAAAACTGTCAAATTCAGGATATTGAAAAGATTTTAAAAGGTTAAAAGTCTTATAATTGCTATGGATTCTATTTATGGATATTGCGTTATTTTATATATTTATATTATTTATTTACTCATATTATATATATTTTTTTATTTTTATTTCTATTATTTTTCGTTATATATGCGTTTTATATAACATTAAATATATATTATTTTTTATTATATTTTTTATATGAGCTCCAAATAGGCTTAATTAATACTTAAATATAAGGTTATATTACATGATGAATGAAGGAAACTTTTATAAAAAGGAAAGTGTTCTGAATTACTTGAATTCCACTTTCATGAAACAGACACTCATTCCAAATGACAAAATTCAGCCTTTAAGAGATATAATTCTTGCGGGCAAAGTAACATTAAAATTGCTGTCAATATTAAGAGATGAAAAAGAAATGGCATTTTGTTTTGGAGTAGGGAAAAAAGAAGGGCATTACTATCATCTTAATGACAATTTCAAAATTGTTATTAAGGAGACTACTGTTTTAGTCAGCGATAATTTTAATAATCAAAAAATATTCAAACTGTTTCCGGGTGCTGTATTGTATAGGCAAAACCTTAACCAGGATTACAACTTAAACCTGCAGTGTTTTTACAGCCCATTGATCGTACTGTATGCTATCATTAAAGGAATTGCTGAAAACTTGGCATTAAAACAGTTAGTAGAGCACTTCAATATCTCAAGCAGTTTTAAATTAGATATAACCTTACCGAAAAATTCATGGCTTAAGAAGCAGTCTAATGTTTCAAATTTAAACTTTATAAATATGAATATGCAACCAGCAATTGCTATAGATGAACCCTATAAAGATTATGAGGCAGTGTATGTAAATTGTATTAATAATATTCAAAAACAATTCAATCCAAATCACATAGGTTATATTCATACAATATTTGATAAGCTCAACAGACCCATACAAAGTTTCCTATTTAATAATTATTTTACTGAACTTCCAGTAACTTATTATGCTGGTTTTGATTCAGCCTATATTTATAGCTTGCCAGTACCAACGGAGAGTATATCGCTAGTAAATTTAGATTTGATTGAAAATGACTTTAGGAAAAATCCTGTTATTATAGCTGATTCGACAACATCTGCTCAAAATTGGAGATATCAATATGAAAATGATACCAGTTTATATTTGTCTAATAATGTTTTCATATGGACTTCATGGTTTGGTCTGGATGAAACTGCGGAGATACTGGACATAGCCCCTCTCCGTAATAGAGAGATATATTTTTATTCATTATATGCAAATTGGTCTCCTCGGTTTAAAAAATCTGTAGATATACTCATCAAAAGATTTAAGGAAGAATTAAATTGTGAACCGCACATAGCAAAAAAAATAGATGATTACCAAATTTTGAGTAGCAATGAGTATTTAACAACCTATCAAAAAGGCCCGTCCATTCGAGTAATGAGGGATATCCTCCTTGAAGAAATAGATAATAAAAGACTTTCGGAAGAAGTATTATCCAAAGCTATAATTCAAGATGTAATCGATGAGATGAGCCTAACCTTAATTGAATCAGCCAACCCCTTAAACCTCAGCTGGTTTATGCATTCGCTTGCCTTCTCTATATCTGAGGGGCTGAATCTTTTTAAGAACAAAAATATATGGGTTACTAAAGAAAGCGTGTGTGTAAATTTTATCTCATGTAAAATAGCTGAATCAAATAACAAGAAAATATTATCCAGATTATTAAATTTTTATCCCACGAGTGAGAGAGAACCATTTTCTAACTTTAACTTCATTTATACCCCTGAAAAGAACAATCTTTATGATTTTCTTAAAGACAATAACTTGATAAAAATAATTTCAAATAAAAATCAACAGGCATCTGTACTTTTCCTTGATAATATTATTGATTTCCAGGAGTTCGATTTAAGTTATGAGTTAAAAGTAAAAGACTATTTTCAACAATTACAGGACTTAGGCTGTACAATTATTATCTCAAATTTAAAATCAAAAGCTGTTGAGACTGAACATCACGATAAATTTAAAGCTTTATTTCATAATACAATCAGCTTATCTGAGATACCAGGTGAACAGAACAAACTGATTCTTGATGCTGAGACTCTAGGTGTTTCTCAACCTAAACAGGTAATAGAACTTAAATTAGGTGTTAAGCCCGAAGGCTGGCATGTTATTGATTACGAATTTTCTAAAGCTGACAAAATTAATATCGTCGAACAATGCTGGCGTTCAAACAAAAATATTGATGAAACTATGCTTGCTACTGGCATCAAAAATCGAAGAACCATAAATAACTACAGAAATAAAGTTATTGATAAATATCTGTCTTATGGCTGGGACGACCAGAAAATAGCAAAGAGGCTAAACACTACTATGAATCGGGTTAAGAAAAGGAAAGATGAAATGGATAAACGGGTAGGTAATAAAAGGTAGAACTATTCTGAACTGGACATTGTTATTACTTACTCATTATATAATCAACAACATCAGTATTTCTATATCTTACACTTGAGCCTACCATTCTTCTTTTGAACGGTAAAGCTCCTTCCTTTTCAAGCTTTTTAAAGTTACTGAGCCCCAGTCCCAGCATCTCCGCTGCCTCTTTCTGGTTAATGAGTTTTGGTACAACTACCGGTCTGAGTTCTCCTTTTTCGCATATGTTCCTTAGCTGTGAAATAATTTCTTTCGCTTCGGGCACTGAAACTATACCTTCATCTGTCATTATATTAAGGTATCTGGATATTAGTTTAATAGTATGAGGCTTTATCGTTAAGCAATCATTCATAATTTATTCTCCTATGCTTACTGGTTGCATAGGATGTCTGAATGACTTTTATTTTAAATAAAAGCTTCATATTGTATGACTTATTAATATCTGCATGAATTACTTTATCCATATTATGAGGAATAAATCAGACAACAAAAGAGCAAAATAAAACTGCTGACTTCTAAGAATAGTTTAGGATGTAGCTTATTTTACCCTGGGACACAAAGTGGGATTTAGGTAATATCTTTATATATCTTTATATCTAAGCTTAGATAAACAAATCACATTCAACAACAAAGCATTCAATCTCTCTTAATCCAGCTTGCACATATCACAATACGCCCCACTCTGCGGTCATCTCATAGACCAACAATTCCATAACCAAAGAAAGGAACTAAGCATGGCTAAAGTAACTTTTGAACCAACTTTTAAAGATAAACCTATCCTCACAGATAAGAAAAGAAAACTTGGCTGCAATATCGATATACTTAATAAAACAGAGCAGCTATTTGAGGAAGCAATTAATAAGCACTGTAAAGTGTTTTTTATGAGGATGGACTTAAGATTGCCTTCAGATGCAATAACTTCCAATGACAATAATGCAATTAAGAACTTCATGAACAGCTTTGTCAAACATTTAGACAGGAATAAACTTGACCCTAAATATTTATGGTGCAGAGAACAGTCTAGAGAGAAGCACCAGCACTATCACTCGTTCCTACTACTTGACGGTAGTAAAACAAGGAATATCCACAATCATATAAAAAAAGCTGAACAGCTATGGAGTAAGCAGTTTAACTTAGATGAACACACTAACAATGGCTTGGTAGATGATTGTACTACTGGGAGAAATGGTAAGCAGAAGAATGGAATTATAATAAACAGAAGTAAAGAAGACTTCAAATTCCAATACGATAACGCATTTAAATGGAGCACATATTTAGCTAAGGAAAATACTAAGTCCAATATCCCTAAAAATAATAATTCATATGCCTCTTCTAAGCTTAGCAACAAAAAATAACACAACCTGAATTAATATACAAACATCTGTAAGCGTCAATTTCGCCCCATCTTTTAATTAACATACCCGGAATTATATTCTGGTATCCGTTAAGTAATGAAAATAAATAAACGAGGAGACCAGGATGTTGAATATCCGAAAAACAACTTATGAGAAATGGCTTCGG
>JAIPJT010000050.1 GCA_021733985.1 Victivallales bacterium
TACAGAATAATATATTATATTGAAGGAATAATACAGGGGGTTGGCTTCAGGCCTTCGATTTACTGTTATGCAGTAGATTCAGGCATAGGCGGATGGATAAGGAACTGCAGTGATAAAGTTGAACTTGCCGTAGAAGGAACTGAAGAAGAACTTGAGCTGTTTATTGAAAATTTGGATAAACACTTTCCGGAACATGCAGAAGTGGAAAGGATTAAGTTTTTTTCAAAAGAGCCGGTAAGTGTAAAAAGTAACTTCAGGATTTGCCGGAGTGAAGCGGATTCCGCTGTAAAAATATCTATTCCTGCCGATTTAGGAATGTGCAGGGATTGTGAGAGAGAAATACTTGACCCTGACGATAGACGTTATGGATATGCTTTCACTACATGTGTTAACTGCGGGCCGAGGTATACTGTCGTAAATTCGATGCCCTATGATAGATGCCGTACTACACTGAACAAGTTTCCACTATGTCCCGAATGTGAAAAGGAGTATACTGACCCGGGAAACAGAAGATTTCATGCGGAAAGTACCGCGTGTCCGGTATGCGGCCCTGAACTCTGGATTTCCGGCCCTGACTCTAACGAAATAAAAACAGAATCCCCTGTTCTTTATACTGTTGAAAAATTATCTGAAGGCAGGGTCGCCGCTATCAGGGGGATAGGAGGTTATCTCCTTGCTGTTGACGCATTTAACCCTGAAGCTCTAAAATTGCTGAGGAAAAGAAAAGAACGGCCGGATAAGCCTTTTGCTGTTATGGCGAAAAATATCGACGTTGTTGAAAAGTACTGTTATATTACCGGAAAGGCAAAAAATATGATGGTTTCTCAGGTGGCGCCGATTGTGATACTTGATGTAAAGAAAAACCTGATAACTACTTTGAAATATCTGTCCCCGGATACAGATACACTTGGAGTTATGCTTCCGTATACACCGCTGCATAAACTGATTTTTGAAAATTCGGAATTTGAATTTTTAGTGATGACCAGCGGAAACCGGGGCGGTGAGCCTATATGCATTAAAAATGAAGAGGCATTCAAAAGATTAAAAGGAATTGCCGACTTTTTTCTCTGCCATAACAGAGAAATTAACTTAAGGAATGATGATTCATTGTCTGTTGTGCAGGAAAATAATATCCAGGTATGGAGGCGTGCAAGAGGACTGGCACCAAATTCACTGAAACTTAATTTTAATTCCTGTGAAAATATACTTGCAATGGGAGCGGAGCTTAAAAATACAATATCTCTTTTATCAGAAAATGAAGTCGTACTTTCTCCGCATATCGGAGACCTTGAAACACCTGAAGCTGTAGACGGTCTGAAACAGGTGGCCAGATGTTTCCCCGAATTTCTAAACAGGAAACCGGAAGTGATCGCTGTGGACAAACACCCGGATATGCATTCTGTAAAAATAGGAAAGGGTATTGCCCGGAACGAAAATTTACCTTTGACTAATATACAGCACCATCATGCGCATGCTGTATCATGCATGGCTGAAAATGGTCTGAATAAAGCTTTGGCAATTGTTTTTGACGGGACCGGTCTGGGAGATGACGGTAATATATGGGGCGGTGAACTGTTATATACAGATATAAAAAATTATAAAAGACTCGCTTCATTCGATTATACATCTCTGCCGGGGGGGGATGCCGCCGTTTTTCATCCGGTCAGGCAGCTTGCCGCCCGGTTGATTTCGGCCGGAATAGAACCTGATAAAAACTTTTTTGACTTTTTTAATATTACAGCTTCTGAGTATGAGATATGGAAACTCCAGATTAAAAAGGGGATTAATTCTCCTCTGACTTCTGCCGCCGGAAGACTTTTTGACTCTTTCTCATCCCTTTTAAACATAGCTCCTGATAAAATTACCTACGAGGGGCAAAGCGCAATCAGGCTTGAAACTTATGCGCGAAGAGCTGCAGACAAAAAATATATCCCGGAAGTTTTCCGTTACGACACATACCTGAAGGGTAAACTTTTCTGTGTTAAATGGGACAACCTTTTTAGAGAATTTTATAATAGAAGAATCTGGGATTTAACTGTAGAGGCTAAAGAAAAAACAGCTTTGTCTTTTCATAAAACCGTTTCTCATGCTGCCTTGAAAATGGTTAAACATGCCGGAGAGGAGTTTCAGGAAGTTAAAGACGTAGTTCTTTCGGGAGGGGTGTTTATGAACAGAATATTAACCGCTTTAGTCGAAGAAGAGCTTGGAAGACTAAATTACAATGTTAATATCCACAGTAAAGTTCCGCCTAATGACGGCGGAATATCACTTGGGCAGGCGGTAATCGCAGCTAAACAGAGAATTTAATAAAACTATTTTCTAACCCAGATTTAAATTATCTCACGGAATTAGTTATAATTGCAAAAAACAGCTTTAATAATTATTTAATTGAGATATTTTATGTTCAGGAATATTGACCTGAGTAAGCCGTTGCGGGATTTATATCGTGCTGCGTCGCTCAGTATAATAACCACTGTTTCGTGCAATATCAAAAAATAAAATATTACTAATGTGAGAGTCCTAATATGAAAAAAACAAACTTGCAGTTATTTATTTCCGCTTTAATACTCCTTGTATCTTTCAGCTCATTTGCAGCACAAAAAATTGCGGTCATAAATATGGATAAAGTTTTTAACAGTTACTACAAGACAAAAATAGAAAATACGAGGATTCAGAAACAGTCTCAGGTATACAAGGATTACTTAATAAAACTGAACAAAGCAAGGGAAAAACTTTATCAGGAATTTATGAGATTGCGTGATGCTTCACAGAATATCGCATACAGTGACGGAGAAAGGGAAAAAAATAGAATTGCTGCTCAGAATAAGTACAGACAGCTGCAGGCAAAGGATGTTGAAATTAAACAGTATAACGAGGAAAAGCGTGAAAAACTTATGGCGGAATTTAAAAAAGTAAAAACTGAAATACTGAATGAGATTGATAAAGTTATAAAAAGTATAGGAATCAGAGAAAAATACACATTGATCCTCGATAGTTCCGGAAACAGTTTAAACAGTATTCCCAGTGTTGTTTATTTTAATAAATATATAGATATAACGCCTGAAGTAATTAAGCGGTTAAATATGGGACACGAAAAAAAATAATATTTAATAGATTAAAACGAAAGGAGAATTTCTGCTATGAGTAAAAAATATACAGCAAAAGAACTTGCCGAATTGCTGAATGGAGAACTTATTGGTAATGAACATACAGAAATATCGGGAGTTTCCGGCCTGGAAAATGCAACCGGAAATGAACTCTCATTCCTGAATGAGAAAAATTATTATAAAAAATTAGCTAAGTCTAAAGCAGGAGTTGTGATTATACCTCATGATATTGGAATAAGCCTTGCCGATGATAAATCATGGATAAAGTGTGAGAATCCTACCATGGCTTTTTCTAAAGTAATTGAACTTTTTGCTCCGCCGATTATAGAATACCCTAAAACCGTTCATCCTGCTGCAGTAGTAGCGGAGAGTGCAGAAATAGGAAAAAACTGCCATATAGGTGCCAATGCCGTGATCGGCGAAAATGCCAGGATAGGAAATAATACTAATATATGTGCCGGTGCAGTTATCTGTGAAAATGTTGAAATTGGAGAAAACTGCCTGATCTATCATGGTGTTGTAATTAGAGATTACTGTGAACTCGGTAATAACGTAATTATCCACCCGAATACAACCATAGGAGCAGATGGTTTCGGTTATAATCCTACACCTATGGGGTGGGTTAAGATTCCTCAGCGCGGAATTGTTAAAATTGAAGATGACGTTGAAGTTGGTGCAAATACTACAATAGACAGATCGAGATTCGGAAAGACCTGGATAAAGACCGGCGTAAAAATTGATAACCTGGTCGATATAGCTCATAACTGTACCGTGGGTGAATTTACTGTTTTTGCCGGACAGTCAGGAGTAGCCGGAAGTACAGATATTGGACAGGGTGTAATTGTAGCGGCAAGAGCTGCTATAAATGGACATATTACAATTGGTGACGGCGCCAGAGTGGCACCCTGTTCTGCGATAAAAGATAATATGAAACCCGGCGAGGAACTCATTGGTGTTCCGGCACAGCCGCCAAGAGATTTTGGGGCATTATTGTTTGCTCCTAAGAGTATTGAACGATTGAAGAAGAAAATCAAGGAACTTGAGAAAACAGTTAAAAAACTGCAGGAAGATTCTGAAAAATAATTTTTTTCTCTTGTTTTAACCGGAATACTGTAGATGAATAGAACCGCTTTAATACCGCTGAGTGTATTGCTTTTAGTGATTATTGCTGCAACTGCTATTGTAGCACATTATCAGAAAGTTTTAGTACAGCAGCCGGTTACTACTTTTAGTGATATTGAACCACAGGACGGTTTTTTGCTGAAGAGTGATATTTTTCTATCATATAATGAAAGACCACTAATCCATAACAGGACAGGATCCTATAAAATAACAGAACCGGATTTATATGATTCGCTTGTCAGGGCAAAAAAAATGCTGGTCAGGGGTAAACTGTCCGGTGCTGAAAATGAGCTGAGGACAATACTTGTTTTTTATCCTAAAAACGCTGAGGCCACCTCTCTGCTTGCCGGTATTTACTGTATGGCGGGAGAAATAAAATTGGCAAATGATATGTTAAGACGGCTCCTGAAGTATGATTCTTATAATGCCACCGCATTGGAGAATTACGGAATTATTCAGGAAAAACAGGGACATTACAGTCGGGCTGTATCGTGTTTACTTAAAGCCAGTCTGATAGAACCTGATTCACCTCTGCTGTATCTGCATATATCAAGGGTGTACTGCTTGATGGGTAAAAAGGGTAAAGCTGTAGATAATTTTGTAAAGGCTCATGAGCTGTTAGGTAAAGGAATATATCCTTTTACTTTTACATCTGCTTTTGATGAGATCAGGTATGAACCGGTTGTTGCTGAAATTATGATGAAAATCAGAAAAGGAAAAAAGAAACAAAATTTAAGCAGAGAGAAAGCAGCTTCTGGTTTATGAGTAGTATCAGGATATTGCCGGACAATGTGAGCAATAAAATTGCTGCTGGAGAAGTAATTGAAAGACCCGCTTCAGTTGTAAAAGAACTCGTGGAAAATTCTATCGATTCCGGTGCTTCAAAAATTATAATTAATATAGAAAAAGCGGGCAGGAAGCTTATTTCTGTTTCAGATAACGGCTGCGGTATGGGGGCCGATGATGCGGTCCTGAGCCTTGAGCCCCATGCAACAAGCAAGATTAAAAATGAAAATGATATAAGGTGTATTTCCACGATGGGTTTTAGGGGTGAAGCCCTGCCGAGTATAGCTTCTGTTTCAAAACTGAAACTGAGAACAAGGCGAAAAAATGATGCCGAAGGTACTGAGGTTATATTGAGGGGGGGACGGTATCTGAAAGAAAATCCCGTTGGCTGTGCTCCCGGTACAGAAATTATTGTTGCAGACCTTTTTTTTAATGTTCCCGCGAGAAAGAAATTCCTTAAGACTGATTCTACCGAGGAAAAGCATATTTACGAAACTGTATGTTTGCTCGCCCTGGCTAATTATAATGTTGCGTTCGAGTTGAAGGTTGACGGTAGAAATATTTTAACTTCCCCGGCCGGAAGGGAAATACTTCCGAGAATTTGCGATTTTTTAGGGCGGAGCTGCTCTGATAAACTGATTAAGGTCAGTGAAAAGCATCAGGATATAAGTGTATTCGGTTATGTTTCAAAACCGAACTTTGTTAAAAATACGAGAAAAGAACAGAGGTTTTTTATTAACAGAAGGCCTATAAAAACTCCTGTTGCCTATTCCGCGATATCTGAAGCCTACAGTACGATGGTAATGAAAGGCTCTTTCCCGGTAACAGTTCTGTATATTGAAATTCCTTACGATAAGGTTGATATAAATGTTCATCCGGCAAAACATGAAGCCCGTTTCCGGAATCCGAATGAAATAAAGAGTATTATCCGTGATGCTGTCGGCAGAATGCTGAGACAGGCAGAAAGACCGGTTGAGTCTGTGAAAAACTCGGATGTACCTTTCTCTTCAATTTTAAATAGTGCTGAAATAAATTATTCTGCAAAAGTGAATAAAAAAAGTTATGATGAAGTGGACCTTTTCAGTTCCTCCCGAAACATTGATGACCATTCAAAAGAGGCAGCAGAAGTAAAAGTACAACATCATTCAGGAAGTAAACAAAAATCTACACAGAATGATAATATAGAACAAAAGAAAACTCCATCTTCAGTTGAAGAGAAAGTGTTTCAGGAAAAGAAGGCTTATCCTGAAGGTTATGATAATAACCGGACTCTGCGGCTGCCGGGCTGCGGTAATATTTCTTTTTTAGGAATTATCGAAAATACATTTATTCTATGCAGCTCACAGGAAGGACTGATAGTGATTGACCAGCATGCAGCACATGAAAGAATCCTTTTTGAAAAACTGCTGAATGAGACAAATGAAAGTGTTATTTCACAAAAACTTCTTCTCCCTATTACGGTGGAGTTGAGTATACAGGAATATTATTTTATAATAAAAAATGAAAAGTACTTCAACAGTTTAGGTTTTGATATTGAGGATTTCGGAAATAATACAGTTATAATTACTGCTGTGCCGGTGTCGTTTCCAATGGATAATATTTCCGGGATGCTCTCAAACATAGTTGAAGATATCACCGTCGAAAATAAGAGTAGAGATAAAAACGTGAATGAGGAAAAAATAGCCTTATCTGCCTGTAAGTTTGCGGTTAAAGCAAATGACAGACTGTCAAAGGTCGAGGCTGAAAAGCTGATAAGTGATTTGTCTGATTGTGATATTCCCTATTCATGTCCTCACGGACGCCCGACTGTGATTAATATTTCAATGAAGGAACTTGAAAAAAGGTTTGGAAGAAAAATATAAAAAAATGATGAAAATTTAAAAAAAAACATTAAAATGCAGAATAAATTTAGAATATAGAAAGGAGTACAATCTCAATGCACACAGAATATTATAGATGGTTCAGTGAGAAATTAGGTAAAGATATGGAGTTGAAGGTATACGGACATTATGGAAAACCCTTTATAGTTTTCCCGTGTTCCAGGGGCAGATTTTTTGACTATGAAGGGATGGGAATGGTCGATAAAATTAAACATCATATCGATTCCGGGTTAGTTAAATTGTATGCTATAGACAGTATTGACAGCGAATCATGGTATAATTTCTCAGCCCTGCCGGGTGAACGAAACGAAAGGCACGAAGCATATGATAGATATGTTGCGGAAGAGGTGACACCTTTTATAAGAAATCACTGCGGCTCTCAGGGTGAAAGGCCAATGGCCACAGGGGCAAGTATGGGTGCTTTCCATGCTGTTAATTACTTTTTGAAGCATCCTGATTTGTGCGGAGGCACGATTGCACTGAGCGGTTTATACAGGCTGGACAGGGATGAGTTTAAGATTTCAGGTGACGATATAAAATATGTATATTATAATTCGCCAATCCACTATTTGCCTAATGTCAATGATGCTGAAACAATAAACCTGTATAGAAACAGCGATATAATAGTCTGTTGCGGCAGAGGAGCATGGGAGGAGGAAGCTGTAGCAGATACAGTCGAACTGAAAAAATCGTTTGAAAAAATAGGGGTGTCTGCCTGGATTGATTTCTGGGGAGAAGATGTTAACCACGACTGGCCGTGGTGGTATAAACAGATGAATTATTTTATAGAAAAGCTATACAGTTAAAATGCTTGAAATATGCGACGATTGATTTTCAGAGTTTTAGGAAAATCAATCGTTAGTATACGTCCCGAATAAATCAGAAAGATAAGATTTTTCGTCACGTTTATACTCCAAATATTCTTTTTCTGCAATATTTTACTGTATAGTAATTTTTGTTTCAGGGGGAGAAGCGTTTAAACGAAATTTCTTTTCGTGTAGCTTCTAATTTAAAATACTGTCTGTTCTTTCAGGAGTTGCTCCATTCGGAGTCATTTGACATCAGCTGTTTTGCCTGTTTAATGTTTTTTGAGGTCAGGACAGGGTGAGCAGAAGGATGTATGACCCTTTTTATAAAAGGAACGATACCTTTATTTGCCTTGTCTATTTCTTCTTTTGCATCCTTGAGGGTATTTTCCCAGGTCGGTCCGAAACCGGGAGCACGTTCAAGCATGATATGAACGGCTCTGTCATATACCTGGAGAAGAATAATTTCTTCTCTTTTAGGTTTCTGTTTTAAAGTCTGTATTGTAGTTCTCAGATTTTCGTTCTTAGTTTTGAGATCTTCGATTTTATCCCTTTCCATTTCTTTTTTTTCAGCTTCTATTTCAAGCTGGGTCTGTAAATGCTCTTTTAATTTAGTCATTTCATTTTTAAGACCTACAGTTTTGATATTGTTCTGTTTTATAAGTCTGCGTTTGACGGCAGAATGCTTGAGAATAGTGATTAACCAGAGTAGTAAACCTATTGCAAGTCCCCATAAAAAATGATTCATCAACAGTTCTTCCCAATTCATAAATAATTCTCCAATCTTTAGTGTTTCTTTTTAGGAATTATGTTATATAATATACACAAGTGTATGATTATCAGATTATTTTACATTATACTAAGCTTTATAGAAATTCAACTGGGTAATAATATTATAATATATTGCCGTTATAATTAAAACCAATGATTTTAAGTATAAAATTCATAAAACTGCAACGAGTTTGCGTTTTTATACTGAAAGATTATATTAAAATTACAGTATGTAAGTCAGGCAAAAATTTACACTGTTAAATATAATTTCGACACACGCCTTTGTATTGCCGATACTGAATAAGTCATTGTAAATAATTGGAGGTTATATGAAAATTCTCATTGCAGACAAATTTCAGGAAGCTTACCTGGACGGACTTAACAGCCTGGGACATGATGTAACGCTTGAACCCGGTCTCACAGTAACTGACCTTCCAGGCCGAATCAATGGATATGATGTACTGATCGTAAGGAGTACGAAAGTTACCAAAGAAGTTATAGAAGCATCCGATTCACTTAATCTGATCATCAGGGCGGGAGCCGGAGTGAATACTATCGATGTGGAAACAGCGGCTGAGAAGGGGATTTTTGTAACAAATACTCCCGGAAAAAATTCAATTGCTGTTGCTGAGCTGACAATGGGGCTGATACTTTCATTAGACAGAAATATACCCGCCAATGTTATCGATTTGAGAAACGGCAGGTGGAATAAGAAAAAATATACTAAAGCGGACGGGCTGTACGGGAAAAAAATCGGTATAATAGGCCTTGGAGAAATAGGGCTGGAGGTTGCCGGAAGGGCAAGGGCATTCGGACTTCAGGTCATTGTATATGATCCGATAGCTTATCAAAACATGAAACCTCAAGTCAGAGAAGCCGTTGAAAAAGGACTGATTTCCTTTACGCAGACACGGGAGGAAATGCTGAAAACATCTGATATTGTGACTATACATGTTCCTTCAAATCCTCATACTCAGAAAATGGTTAACAGAGATTTTCTTGAATGTATGAAAAAAGGAGCTTTTCTTATTAATACCTCAAGAGGGGATATAGTTGTTGATGAAGAACTGATTGATGCCATGAATAAAAAAAATATCAAGGCTGGGCTTGATGTATACAACAATGAGTGCGCTACAGCTTCAGGTGAATTTGAAACTGAACTTTCAAAGCATCCAAATGTGATTGGCACCCACCATATCGGAGCTTCTACTGTTCAGGCTCAGAATGCTATTGCGGAAGAAGTTATAAAAATTCTTGAAAATTTCGAAAAAGGGATCATCCTGAACCCTGTAAATATTGAAATGAAAGCTAAATCAAGATATAAATTTACTGCGAGAATGTTTGATGAAGTAGGTGCCCTTGAAGCTGTGCTCGGCATAATTAAAAAGAATGGAATTAATGTTGAAAAACTCGAGACGATGCCCTTTATAGGAGAAAAAGCACAGTATTTGACAATGAATCTTGATAAAGTACTTTCAGAAGAAGTTCTCGATGAAATAAAAAACCAGAACAGCGTAATTAAAGCAGAACAAAAAATTTATAAGTTCGTATAATAACAAATTACAAAGGAGAAAAAATGAGTAAACGCGTATTTAACTTCAGTGCCGGGCCCTGTACTTTACCTTTGGAAGCTTTGGAAGAAGCTCAAAAGGAATTCACCAACTATATGGACAGCGGAATGTCCGTTATTGAAATGAGCCATCGCGGTAAAGAGTATGATAAAACTCACATGGAAGCTATGGCGTTAACAAAAGAAGTATTTGGTGTCCCGGATGAGTTTGAGGTAATGTTTCTCCAGGGCGGAGCCACCCTCCAGTTTTCAATGATACCGATGAATATTCTTAAAAAAGGGGAAAAGGCCGGGTATGTAAATTCAGGAGCCTGGGCTAAAAAAGCACTTGCCGATGCAAAAATCTATGGTGATGCCTATAGTGCCTGGGATGGGAATGAAGTTAACTTAACAAGGATGCCTAAAACTGAAGAGATTAAAATACAGGAAAACACTCGTTATCTACATGTTACAAGCAATGAAACTATAGGCGGAATAAGAATGATTGAATGGCCTGATGTTGGTGTACCGCTGGTCGGAGATATGTCTTCAGACTTCATGTCAAGGCCGATACCATGGGAAAAATTTGATCTGGTTTACGGCGGTGCACAGAAGAACCTGGGACCTGCAGGCCTGACTGTTGTTTTTATAAGAAAGAAACTTCTTGAAGAAACAAACAGGGATATCGGGGTTTATCTGAGATACGATATACATGCCGCTAAAGATTCCATGTATAATACACCGCCTGTGTTTGCTATTTATATTATGGGTAAAGTGATGAAATGGATGAAATCTCTCGGCGGGCTGGAAGCAATTCAGAAAAAAGCCGAAGAAAAAGCGGAACTGCTGTATAATTATATTGACAACAGCGGCGGTTATTACAGAAACCCTATGGATAAAGAATACAGATCACTGATGAATATTGTATACAGACTTCCTTCAGAAGAACTTGAAGCTAAGTTTATTGCAGAAGCAAAAGAGAATGAATTAATTGGACTCAAAGGACATAGGAGCGTTGGCGGCTGCAGGGCCAGCTGTTATAATGCAATGCCGCTTGAAGGAGTAGAGGCCTTAAAGGCGTTTATGGAAAAATTTAAAGCTGAAAATCCGGCATAAATAATTCTGCCGCATGCCTCAGGACTTATATTTAAATAATTCCATATGAACTCATACAAGGAGGAATAATGCTGAAATATGACTACATCGGTATTCATGAAGATAAATAATCTGAAGATGGAATTTATATTGAAAGCATAAACGTGTATATGATTCATTCAAAAAAATAATAAGTAATCCAATGTATAAACAATTAAACTGAAGGTAGAAAAATGTCTGATATTCAACCTTTTAAAGGGTACGTGCCGAACCCTGATTACGCAGAACAAGTCGCTTCACTTCCTTATGATGTTTTATCATCTGCTGAAGCAAGAACTATAGCCGAAAAAAATCCGCACTCTTTTCTGCATGTTGTTAAACCTGAAATAGACTTACCGGAAGAAACTGATGTTCACAGTGAAAAAGTTTATCTAAAGGGAGCTGAAAACCTCGAAAAACTGATAGTTAACGAGGATCTTATCAGATGTAAAAAAGAGTGTTTTTATATTTACAGACAGCAAATGGGACATATTGTTCAAACAGGCCTTGTTGCCGGTGCTTCAGTTGAAGAGTATGACAATAATATTATTAAAAAACATGAATTTACCAGAAAAGAAAAAGAGGATGACAGAGTAAGGCATGTAAACACTCTAAATGCCAATACCGGGCCTGTTTTCCTTACATACCACCATAGAGATGATATCGATGCAGTTGTCAAAGAAATTACTTCAGGTGATCCTTATGTTGATTTTACGGCAGATGACGACATTAAGCATACTTTATGGATAGTGGAAGATGATAATATTTGCGGCAAAATACAAAAATTATTTTCTGAAATTCCTGCCCTGTACGTGGCGGACGGTCACCATAGATCAGCTGCCGCCTCAAGAGTTCATGCTATGAGAAAATCCGGAAATTCAAATCATACCGGATATGAGTCATATAACTATTTCCTCTCTGTAATATTTCCCGACAATCAGCTTTATGTAATGGATTATAACAGAGTATTGAAAGACCTGAACGGTTTAAGTTCTGATGAGTTTATGGACAAAATAAAATCTGTTTTTGATGTTAAGGAACTTTCCGTCCCGGACGCACAGGAAGCTAAGCCTACTAAACGTACTGAGTTTGCAATGTTCTTCAACAATAAATGGTACAGATTAAATGTTAAAGATGGCCTTGTCCCTGAAAATGATCCGGTGAAGTCTCTTGATGTTGCTATTTTACAGGATAAAATTTTAGGCCCGGTTCTTGGAATAGATGATCCCAGAACAAACAATAGAATAGATTTTATCGGCGGTATAAGAGGCTTAAAAGAACTCGAAAGAAGATGTAATCTTGACTGTAAAGTTGGTTTTGCACTTTATCCGACAGGTATGGATCAGCTTATGGATATAGCGGATGCGGGAGAAGTAATGCCTCCGAAATCTACCTGGTTCGAGCCGAAACTAAGATCAGGAATGGTTGTAAGAATGCTTGATTAGTAAAAATTTAATAAAATAAATTAACAAAAAAACCGGGCTGAAAAGCCCGGTTTTCAAAGGAATAGTATTAAACCCGGATTATGCAGTAACTTCAAGGCTGCAGAATTCAGCTGTAGCATCTACTGCATTGAGAAGGGTTCTGCTTTCGGAATCAAGGGATTGATTTCCTCCACAAATACAGTATGTGTGGAGGAGAACCAGTCCCCATGGTTCCGTGACTCAGGAATTAATTGTGTCTATTTTCTACCTGATACATTCTGGCATAGATTGCATTGATTTCGTTATATACTTTAACGACTTTTTTCCAGAAGTTTTTTGCCTTTTTCATAATAAATTCTCCTTATTTTTTTGATGATGAATAAAAAAGGTACATATAATTTAATACTGATGATTGATCGGGGTCATTTATAGCGGCTCCGGTCGGTTTGTAAATAATAATTAAATTAACTGATTCCGACAGTGGCCATTTTGAAGTATACACAACTGTTTGCGGTTTTTTGTTTTTTGTCCTTCGTGACTGAGGACAAACATTTTATTTTCAACCATATCATTCGATACGGATAAATAAACCAAAACCTTTTGCGTATAATTGGCGATAGAGGGAATCAGGAATTAATTATTTCTAATTTTTTTCCTGTTTTCAGCAATTTTAACTCCTCTAATTGCTTTTAAATTTTTATTTAAAATAACTATTTTTTATCAAAGGTCTAAAATGTAGATGAATATTAAAATATTACAAGTGGTTAATGTAATTTTTTGTTAAATATTTAACGAATTTAAAAACAGAAATATTAAGAACTTTTTTCTATCCTGAAATACTACTGAATCCGTGAGATAATTTATAAAAAATAGGTTTATTATTATTTATAATAAGCTAATTATATAATATTTGATACTTCACCTTTTGAGTAAAGGAATATTTTTTATAAATTAACCCGCAAGGGGCTTTCTGCAGCACCATATACGCTTGACATTAAACCACTTGAGCAGTGACTACACTACGCGGTTGAATGCCTGCGCATCTACCGGGCTTCGAAGTTCTTCGCCCCGGCAGTACTGCTGCAAAAAGTTCACGAAATCAGGATACTGTAAAACTTGTCAGGGGTAGACATCAACTTCTGTTTTTCATAATTAAAAAACAGAATTCCAGTTTTTGCCCTTGCAAGCTCAACTCCGCTGTTTGTATTTGTTAATTTGTAAAAAATGTCACATCCAAATTTATGGATATCAGAAACAGCTATTTCGACCTTGAGAAGATCATTATAAAATCCCTGTCCTTTATATATAACAACTGAATCGGAAAGGATAATTCCGGCACCGTAAACATCCATTTCCGTACAGCCGATGCTTTCCAGAAATCTTACACGTGTTTCATGAATAATTCCGAGCAGTTTGTCATTAGCGAGATGGTTACCGTAATTTAAATCAGTTATTCTGACAGGAATTTCTGTTGAAAAAATAAATTTTTCAGGTAATTGAAGTTTTACTCTTGCCATAAACTGCCTCTTTGTTATTAATAAATAGTGCCTGAACGAAAACTCCTTATATTTAGTAATATCAAAGAGATATATGGCTTTTATCTAACGAAGATTGTAATTAATTGTTGGAGTACACGATTTATCGTGCAGGTCTGCAATTAAGCACGAACAAGCTGAA
>JAIPJT010000051.1 GCA_021733985.1 Victivallales bacterium
GCCGAAGCCATTTCTCATAAGTTGTTTTTCGGATATTCAACATCCTGGTCTCCTCGTTTATTTATTTTCATTACTTAACGGATACCAGAATATAATTCCGGGTATGTTAATTAAAAGATGGGGCGAAATTGACGCTTACGTTCGTAGTATTTTGCCCAAGCAACTCCTTCTTCTTTTACAGATGATCGTACTATTAGTAAGTCACCAGTTTTCAATTCATAATCTTTAGTTATTTTTTTATCAACACGATATAAATTATCACAGTTTAATCTTAAATCATTGCCATACATGTTAAAAACATCAACTGTTAAAATCCCTTTTCCTGTTTTTTGATGTTTTGTAAAATTAATTCCATTTTTAAAATTATATACCTCCCCCAGCTTCTTCCATTCCCACCCCTCCGGCAGTTTCTTCCCATCCTTCTTCATCTGTGTTAATCCGTGTTCATCTGTGGTTAATACATTCTTCCCCTTCATACCAGCCCTCCTGCCTCTTTAATCATATCCGCAGCGGATATATCCATCTTACTAAAGGCAAACCACTTTTTCCCCAGATCTTTCAGGGATGCGCCGAAGTGATACACAGTCTTCCCGGCTATAATCAAAAAACGGTCGTGGGCTTTATTGAATTTTTTAACAGTTACCGGAGGATACTGATCATTATGTTTCTTAACATCCAGTTCAAGTTTTTTGTTTACATTTTTTGTCAATATATTCAAGGGAATATCTTTTTCCCTAACAGAAAACAAAACCAGCACGCTTTCATCAACATAATTATCAATTAGGACAATCGACTTCTTTGCGGTTTTAATAAGATCGTTCACAAAAACATAGGCATCAAAAACCTGACCGTCAAAAAAGATTCCCTGTTTCGGCTGAATATCTCTGCTTTCAATTACATCAAGAACCTGGTTTAATTTTTTATCAGTTTCAACCTGTTTGATTTCAAGCGAATCCAAACGTTGGAACACCTGAGCATTTGTTGAGAGAAATCGGCGCATAGCGACAAACGCATTCATTATTTGAATGCTTACTTTCACGGCCGTATCACTTTTGATAACTGTCGAAAGCATAGCAACGCCTTGTTCAGTGAAAGCATTGGGTAAAGTTCTTCTCCCTCCCCAACTTGAGGTCGCATTTTGCGACTTCAAGTTAGATATCTCCTCAGAAGATAATCGAAAACAGAAATTATCCGGAAATCTTTCTATATTCCTTTTTACTTGTTCATTAATTCTTTTGGTTTCTACTCCATACAGCAAAGCCAAGTCCTCATCAAGCATCACCTGCATGCCTTTTACAGTATAAATCCTTGATTCTATATTTTTCGGTGACAATATTTCTTTCCCCTTCATACCAGCTCCCGAACTTTCTTCAAAACTTCAGCACTCTCTTTATCCAGTGCGGCAATCTCAGTAAGAATTTCTTTCGGTTCCCGTAACGCTGTGTCCTCCTTTTTGTTGGGATTTTTCACCGAAAGGTCAAAGGTCTCTTCATTTAAATTTCCTACATCAATGTTCCAGGAGTTTTCTGAATCAGCAGCTTTCTTTTGAAGCTCTAAAAATTCCGCGAGGTCCTGCTCGTTTAGCGGATTGGTTTTTCCGAGATTCCGTCCGGGATTGAGCTGGTAGTACCATATCTTTTTTGTCGGTTCACCCTTTTCAAAAAACAGCACTACGGTTTTTACCCCGGCTCCCTGAAAGACGCCGCCGGGGAGATCAAGAACAGTATGCAGGTTACAGCTTTCCAGAAGGGTTTTCCGGAGAGATATGGAGGCATTGTCAGTGTTGGAAAGGAAGGTGTTTTTAATAACCACGCCGGCTCTGCCGCCGGCTTTGAGTATCTTTATAAAGTGCTGAAGAAATAGAAAAGCGGTCTCACCGGTTTTTATGGGGAAGTTCTGCTGAACTTCTCTGCGCTCTTTGCCACCGAAGGGCGGATTTGCCAGAATTATATTGAACCGGTCTTTTTCCTGTATATCGCTGATATTCTCAGAGAGTGTATTGGTGTGGATAATATTCGGCGCCTCGATACCGTGGAGAATCATATTCATGGTACCGATGATATATGCCAGGGACTTTTTCTCTTTACCGTAAAAGGTTTTCTTCTGCAGGGTTTTCATATCGCCGGTGGAGAGATTTTTACTTATCTTCAGATATTCAAAAGCCTCACAGAGAAAGCCGGCAGACCCCGCCGCTCCGTCATAAATGGTTTCTCCGATTTTCGGCTTGACCACTTTAACAATGGTTCTGATAAGTGTTCGGGGGGTATAGTATTCTCCGCCGTTACGACCGGCGTTACCCATATTCTGAATCTTGCCCTCATACAGGTGACTCATCTCATGTTTTTCTTTCCGGCTCCTGAAGCGGAGTTCGTCAACCAGATTGATAATTTCCCGCAGGTTATACCCGCTCTGGATCTTGTTTTTGAGTTCGCTGAAAATCTCTCCAATTTTATATTCAATGGTGTTGGGGTTATCGGCCAGTGTTTTAAAGCTTTTTAAGTAAGGGAAAAGTTTTTGGTCAACAAAATCTCTCAGATCATCGCCGGTCAGCGCTTTATGGTGGTCAAGCTTGCCTTCATTGGTTTTAGGTGCCGCCCATACATTCCACTTGTATTCGTCTGCAATAATAGATGAATATGATTTGGATGAAAGCCTGGCTGCAGCTTCCTTGTCCTTTTCAAGATCATCGAGGTATTTCAGAAAAAGAACCCAGGAGGTCTGCTCCACATAATCAAGCTCACTGGAACAGCCGGCATCTTTCCAAAGAGTATCATCGATGTTTTTAAAAGTTTGCTCAAACATTTACTCATACCTCCCTTATCTTCAGCCAGGTATGTAAACCCGGCTACTTATGTGACGATAATTTTAAGTTTTCCCGTTTTTTTATATTTCCACCATTGTCCTGGCACAGTATTGCCGATAACGGAAACAGTTGTGTAAACCTAATTGTTTTTATTCTGCCGCATGGTGAGACTAAACACAATAGTGTTTATTTCAATATTTTAACCTTTTCAATTTAAAAATATAATAAATAATCCTGCAATATCATTTCATTATACCCTAAGCGGTTAAGTGCTGCAAGACATAAACCATATACATTCACAAAACAATATAGGGCTAAAACGTACCTGAACTTTATAAAAATACACCCTATATAAGAATCTTCTTACAAAGCTTATACAGGCAAAATTAAGTATATTCAATTTTTATATTTAATCTGATTTTCTTATAACTGGGTGTTTTTCATAGACAGTGCAAAAATAAATAATCTCTAATCACTGTCACGAAAACAGGAAAGAAAACACTGTGTCACTATTTGCAGATAAAAGGGGGGTAAAATAGGTAAATTAGAGTAAAGCAAAAACTGTAAAATTGAAGCTAAAAAAATGGGGTGGAAGACGGGGATCGAACCCGCGACCTTCTGGGCCACAACCAGACGCTCTCACCAACTGAGCTACTACCACCATGTAAAGGACTATAAAATATCCTATAATAAAAAAGTTTCAAATATAAAAGAAAAAATTATTTTCTTTTATATTCACCTTCAATTGATTTCTTTAGCTGAAGTTCTTTTTCTTTAATTATTGATGGATATTTCTGACTGACACTTTTCTGCTCTAAAGCAATAATGATTTTTTCAAAATCTTTTAGGGGATGATTTGATGTATTGATAATATCAGTTAACTTCGGGTACGTTTTTCCTTTAAAATATAATTTTGTATGCGCCTTATTTGTTCCTTTTATTTCATATCTCAACTGCCTGTCTTTTAAATAGGGTTTTACATAATTCTCCGTTAGAGTGAGTATCAGCATCGAGTTTTCTATTTCCCACCTTCCTATAATACTTCCCGCTTCAAATTTGTTTTTATACCAGAAAAAGCAGAACATTTGATCTTTGTCAAATTCGAGTACTTCAAGGGGGACTAAATATGATTCCGATTTAGCGTTTTTAAATAATTTTTTTTCTGTAACTCTGAATTTTAAAAGTTCTGCAGGCAGGTTTTGCTTTTCTGTAACAGTCCACCTATTAGCGAGGATATTATACTCGTTTAGAATTTTCTTATATTTATAATCATTTTTAAAGTTATATTTCGATGCTGATGTAACTGTAATAATTAGAAAAGCAGCAAAACAATAAAATAATTTATTCATTTCGAATTTCCTGGAATTTATATATTGCACTTTATTTCCGACTATATACAATTGTATACTTTTTACGTTTATTTTTCGAGAGTTTTTGAGCTTTATTCAAATAAATACTTTTAAAATTTTAATATTTAGATATATTTAATATCGAAATAATCAAGTTCTTTTTTTCTATTCTTTCAGTCAAATCTTTGATTTAACTTACACTGGATATAATATATATTCAATTGATTTTTTATTAGTTATTTACAGAACAATGTCATTGAATTAAGGATTATGCATTCGGAATCAAAGGATTGATTCCCTCCACAGAATACAGAATTCGTGGTGGAGGGAACCAGTCCCATGGTTCCGTGAACGCGGCAAAATCAATAATTTTGCCTTAATTCAACGGCATTGATTTACAGAAAAGGTATTAGGATTATATAAAATGACCTGGTGGAATATTTACGTTATTACAATTGCATTTTCTGCTATGCTCGGTTTAATTTTAACTCCAATTTTTAGAAAGCTTGCTCTTCTGCTGGATGTTGTAGATAAACCGGCAATACAGGATCATAAAGCCCATAAAAATGTTACCCCTCTTTTTGGTGGGCTTTCTATGTGTGCAACATGGCTTATTACTTTGATGATAGGTTCATACACTCCTGATTTTTTGGCATTTCATGATTTTTCTCCTCAAATTGTTAACAACCTGGCGGGAGTTTTTGAAGTAAGGCCAAGATTAATTGCTATAATAATAGGAGCCGTACTTATAACAGCTTTAGGGCTGATTGACGATAAAACTAACCTCTCTGCAAAAGTTAAATTTGCCGGTCAGCTGGTTATTTCCATGTTTGCTGTTTATTATGGCAACTTTAGAATTTCTATATTTATATTGAATCCGGTGTTAAGCTTTATAGTAACTGTTATGTGGCTGCTAATGATTATCAACGCTATTAATTTTTTTGATAATATGGACGGGCTGGCTGTAGGTGTTGCCGCAATCGCTTTTGCTTTTTTTGCCATCACCGGAATAATACATAATAATTATTTTGTAGCGTGCTTAAATGCTGCAAGTTTAGGCACGGCTATTGGTTTCTGGTTTTATAACCATTCGCCTGCAACAATTTTTATGGGTGATTCAGGAAGTCACTTCCTCGGTTATACTCTTGGTATTTCAGGAGCAATGACAACATATTATAAAAGTCCCCTTGCTGCATCGCCTCTTGCTATTTTAATACCGGTTTTTATACTTTCTATTCCTCTTTTTGATTTCTTCTCTGTGATAATTATTCGCATGACTATAAAGGAACCTGTCTATATCGGAGATAACAACCATCTGTCACACAGATTTTGCAAACTGGGGATGACAAGGAAAAATGCTGTATTCCTGATACACCTTTTATCTGTTATCATCGGCTTGAGTGTGATTCCATTATTATGGGGAGATTTTTTCACAGGGCTGATATGTTTTATACAGGCATGTTTAATTCTTCTGCTTATTTCTGTTATTCAGCTTACTGTGATAAGAAGGGATAAAGAATAAATTAGATGTTGCACGGAAAGATATCGTTTAAACGCTATCATAATTTTAATTATACCTGGTTCCTTGATATTTTTGAGGTGCCGCCTTGCAGCTACAGCACACTGCGTAATTGCCTAATACGCCTTAAAGTGACTTAATTCCAAGCAGGTATAGTATTGCAAAAAGCCCTTTGCGGTTTTAGTTTATAAAATCTTACTTAGTGAATCCAGTGAAACGTTTTTATTGTATAAAGCTTTACCTATAATTATTCCTTCGAGATTACTGCATCCTTTTTTTAAGTAGAGAAGCTCTTTAATATGCTGTTTAGAACCGACTCCGCCTGAAGCAATAATACTGCATTCAGGAACAGCTTTACAAAACTGTTTAATACTGTCATAATTAGGACCGGTCAATGCACCGTCTCTTGAAATATCTGTATATATAAATCTTGTTATTCCTTTTAGTGCAAAATATTCCGCTAATTCAACAGCTTTAATTTTTGACTTTTCGAGCCAGCCTTTTACTGCTACAAAACCGTCTTTTGCATCAATTCCGATGATGATTTTTTCAGAGTTATACTTTTTAAGTAAATCTGATACCAGGGTTTTATTTTCGACAGCCGCAGTCCCGAGGATTATTCTTGTGACACCTGTATTTATTACAGCATCTGCATCCTCAATATTTCTTATGCCTCCGCCAAATTCACAGGGGATGTCTATATTCGTACATATTTTTCTTATAATATCAAGGTTTGCCGGATTTCCTATTTTGGCACCGTCAAGATCTACTAAATGAATTATTTCAGCACCTTCAGTTTCCCATTTTTCAGCTACTTCAACGGGATCATTGCTGTAAACCGTTTCCTTTGAATAGTCCCCCTGATACAACCTCACACATTTACCTTTTAAAATATCTATTGCAGGTATAATGACCATTTATACTCCTCTCATTACTGCTGAACAATATTTACAAAATTTTTCAATAGCTTAAGGCCTGCATCCTGACTTTTCTCGGGGTGAAACTGCGTAGCAAAAACATTGTTGAACCCAATGCAGGAACAGAAATCAAAGCCATAATCCGTAATACCTAAAACAATTTCCTGATTCAGTGGTTCAATGTAATAACTGTGAACAAAATAAAAAAAATCATCGTTGTTAATGCCGTCTATACAAGGATGCCTTTCTTTAAAATGAACAGAATTCCATCCTACGTGAGGAACTTTTAAGTTTAAATCAGGACTAAATTTAGTTGCCTTCCCTTTAAAAATTCCAAGCCCGTGGAACCCTGGAGCCTCTTCGCTCTCTTCCATTAAAAGTTGCATTCCAAGACATATTCCTAAAAAAGGTTTACCAAAATCTATAGCTTTTTGCAGAGGATACGTAAGCTCTTTTGAATTTAAGTTTTCCATCCCGTCACCAAAATTACCTACACCCGGTAAAATTACCGCATAAGTTTCATCTATTTCCCTACGGCTGCTTATAATCCTTACATCTTTTGCTCCCACGGCCTTCAAGGCCTTGTATACACTGGACAAATTGCCCATGCCATAATCAATTAAACCGAACATTTTAAAATTTCTTATTTTTAATTTTTACGTTGATTAGTATTTGCGAGTTATATAACCTGATTCCGTGATTCAGGTATAATTCAATATAATATATTTCCATTAGTTTTAATGTTAGTCTATATGATTTATTTTTTTCCCAAAAATTTCATAATTTTTTTTAAATCTTCCCATGCAGGCCTTTTCCGGTTAGGGTCTCTTAAAAGAAAAGCCGGGTGGAATGTCGGCATTGTTTTAATTCCGTTGTACTCTTTCCATTGCCCATGGATACGGGTAATTCCATTAAGCCCAAGAAGTACGTGCAGAGGAACAGCTCCAAGAAGTACAATTACTTTTGGTTTTATCAGTTCAATCTGCCTGTTTAAAAAAATTAAACAGCATTTTGCCTCTTCAGGACTGGGATTTCTGTTATAAGGCGGCCTGCACTTTATAATGTTAGCTATATAAACGTCTTCCCTGCTGTATCCCATAGCCTGTATCATTTTAGTTAATAGTTGTCCGGATTTTCCGACGAAGGGTTTCCCCTGTCTGTCCTCCTCCTGACCGGGAGCTTCACCGATAAACATAATGTCAGCACTGGGGGTGCCCTCACCGAAAACAACATGAGTACGTGTATTGCAAAGTTTGCATTCCTTACAGGACAGCACGAACTGCCGTAAATGATCCATATTCATTTCATTAATATTTCCTGAAACGGATTCTGCCTGCCTATAGCCACTTTTGACGCTTATATCTGTAGAATTTATATCTGATTTTTGCTTTTGAACTTCAAAGTCAAAGAACTCATTGATAGTTTTTTCGGAAACATCAAAATACTTTGAATCCTTTTTCTTTTCTTCTAATACTTCAACGATTTCATCTATCAGCTTCATCTTTTAAATCTCTTGTTTTCTAAAATACCAATCCGGTTAAGTTTATATTCTATACCTGTTAATATACAGCCCTTACCATATTTTTACACTTCCTTTAACGTTAATACTCGAGGCTGTTTCAAAATATTTTGTCGTACAAGTGTTTTCAGCAGTAATTTCGCTTTCTCATAATATTTGAGCGAATATTTGATTGTTGAAAACCATTGTTTTTAGTTGCAAAGAAAATTGTTTCGACACATAAACTGGAAATTACCAACCGAATCTGGAATTTAATTTTACTGTTTTATTTCATATTTTATATTAAGCAGTTTAAGTTTTTTAAAAATCGTATTAAATTATATTTAAATGATTTTATTATTGATTTAACTGGAAGATAATATTATTTATGAAAACTATCGGTCCTATTGCAGTAATTGATATCGGTGCACATTTTGTAAGGCTGGAGATTTCTCAGCCTGTAAAAACTGGAAACAAGTATGAAACACTGGAACAGCTTTCCCAGGTCGTACCCCTCGGTCTGGATGTTTTTACTGAGGGAAAGATAAGTACAACAAATACTTTGCTTGTCTGTAAAATCCTGAAAGATTTTTCCAGAACTCTAAAAGAATATGGAGTCAAACATATAAAAGCTGTTGCTACTTCAGCTGTTAGAGAAGCTTCGAACAGTGAACTTTTTATTGACAGAGTAAAAAGGATAACAGGGATAGATATAAAAATATTAGAGACCTCTGAAGAAGCCAGAATACTGTTCCTTGCAATAAAAGATATTCTTAAAGATGAAAGCTCTTTTAATTCGACCAACAGTATAATTTGTGCAATAGGAACGGGATCTACGCAGATTTCACATATCCAGAACGGTACTATTAAGAGCTCAGAAGCAATTAGGATCGGTTCATTGAGAATTGTGGAAGAACTTGAAAGGCCTATCTCGGCAAAACAGCTGAAACATGCAATAAAGCCCTTTGTCGGCAGTAAAACAAGAGGTGTTTTTTTACAGGCCTGTTTCAAAAATGCTGAGACACTTATTGCGGCAGGTTCTTCGGTAAGGGTATTGCTAAAGTTTTTAAATCGCAATATTGTTAATTCAAATTATGTTCTGATTACCCGTGAGGAATTTGAAGAAATATATTCTGAAATAGAAGAACTTACTCCTGCGGATATTGCCGAAAGATTTAATGTTTCAGATCCTCTTGCACAGAGCGTAGAACCCAGCTGCGGTGTATTATTTCATATTTTAAGGGTTGCACGAACAAATAAAATTATTATACCTCTAATAACAACTAGAGAAGCTATTATAAAAGATTACCTTAGAGAATTAAGGGGAATTCCCGACCCGTTTTCCGATGATTTGATAGAATGTGTAAGAATACTTGGTGAGAGATACCACTTTGACTTGCCGCACGCTGAAACTGTTACAGAAAAAGCTATGCTCATTTTCGACAAGACTAAACCACTTCACGGTTTCAGCAATAAGGAAAAAACTTATTTAAAGATAGCTTCGTATCTTCACGATATCGGCTTGTTTGTTAATTCCAGAGGGCACCATAAACATAGCTATTATATTATTAAAAACAGTCAAATGCCAGGGCTGACTGCCGGTGAAAGAGAAATTATAGCCTGCATTGCAAGGTATCACCGAAAAGCTATTCCGAAGAATTCTCATCCGGAATATGGTATGCTTACGACTAAAGAAAAAGTTTTAGTAAATGATCTTGCCGCAATATTAAGGGTTGCAGACTCAATTGAATTTGCGCATAATCTAAAAATTAAGGATATTATATTAAACTTTAAAACACAGGTTATAGAAATTTTAGTCGAAGGTGTTGTTGATATAATACTTGAGAGTTGGACTTTGAGCAAAAAAGCCAACCTTTTTAAAGAAGTTTTTGGTTTTAAAATACAAATTACGGGACTATAAATGGAAAACAATATAACTACAGATCATTTTATTAACCGTGAACTCAGCTGGCTGGATTTCAATTCACGTGTTCTGGACCAGGCCTTTGATAATGACAATCCTGTACTTGAACGACTTAAGTTCATTGCTATTTTTAGTAATAACCTTGATGAATTTTTCATGGTTAGAGTAGCTGGAGTCAGACAGGAGTATGAAGCTGGAATAAAAAAGAAAGACCCGGCTGGGTTAACACCGCAGGAACAGTTGGAAAAAATAAATGCAAAAACAAAAATGCTGGTCCGCCGGCAATATAATTTTCTTAAAGATAAACTGCTTCCCGAGCTTTCAAAAAATAATATTCAGCTTTTGTCTTTGAACGATATTCCGCAGTCCGAAAAAATGCGTTTAAAAAGAGTTTTCAGCAAAGATATACTGCCTACTTTAACCCCGGTAGCTGTAGACCCCACACATCCGTTTCCGGTAATAAATAATAAAGTTGTTGAAATAATTGTGGAACTCAAAGAAGCAAAGAGCGGACAAACTGTATATGGTTTTGTCGAAGTTCCTCCAGTGTTGCCGAGGTTTATTGACGTGATACAACAGGAGGAGGGAAAAGGTTATATACTTATCGAAGAACTGATTACTGAACATATATCAATGCTGTTTGACGGCTGCGAAATTATTCATGCATATCCTTTCAGGATAACAAAAGATATGGATATTATTATTGAAGAGACTGAAGCAAAAGATTTTATGTCGTATATGGAACGAAAACTCAAAACTGCAAATAAACGGGATATAATCAGGCTCGAAGTGCCCAGTGAAACTCCACATCATATAATTGAATGGCTTAAAACAAAATTTAATATTTCGGAAGATTTTGTTTTTAATATAAACGGGCCGTTAGACTTATCACGTTTCTTCGAGTTTATCTCTATAAATAAGACACCGGAGCTTACTGATGAAAAGATAAAACCACTTGAAATTTCCATATTAGACGAAAACGAATCCATTTTTGATTCAATAAAACAATATAAAGCAATACCCCTGTTCCATCCTTTTGAAAGTTTTGATTATGTCGTTAGATTTCTCGAAGAAGCGGCTGAAGACCCCAATGTCATGGCAATAAAACAAACTTTATACAGAGTAAGTGGTGATTCGCCTATTGTTCAGTCTCTGCAGAAAGCGGCTGAAAACGGGAAACAGGTTACGGTAATAGTTGAACTGAAGGCCAGATTCGATGAGAGTAGAAACATTATATGGGCAAAGAGACTTGAGGATTCCGGTGCACATGTTATTTACGGGATGGCCGGTCTAAAAATACACTGTAAATCACTTCTGATAATAAGGAAGGAGCATGGAATAATAAGGAGATATATTCATCTTGGAACCGGTAACTATAATGATTCTACAGCAAAACTTTACACCGACATCGGTATTTTTCTCAATGACCACGAAATCTGTTCTGAGGTTGCTTCTCTGTTTAATGTAATGACAGGTTATTCACAGCCCCCCGCCTGGAATAAAATATCTGCATCCCCTTTCAACAACCGTGAAGCTTTCATTAAACTTATCGAAAGAGAAATCAGAAATACCGCTCCGCATAATCCAGGCAGAATTATTGCTAAAATGAATTCTCTTGTAGACAAAGAAATTATAGAGCACCTTTATAAAGCAGCTTATGCCGGTGTACAAGTCGATTTGATTGTAAGAGGAGTATGCTGCTTAAAGCCAAAACTGAAAAATATAAATATTATCAGTATAATTGATCGTTATCTTGAACACAGCAGGATATTTTTTTTTAAAAATAATGGAAATCCCGAATACTATTTATCAAGCGCGGACTGGATGCCCAGAAATCTGGATAAAAGGATTGAACTTTCATTTCCGGTTGAGGATGATTTCACTAAAAATCTCCTACATAAAATATTACACTTGCAGCTTAATGACAACTATAAAGGCAGAAGGCTCAACAAACTCGGTAATTATCCAAGGCCCAGGAAACGGGATAAATCTACTAGAAGCCAAATTAAAACTTACGATATTTTAAAAAAATACAGGCCTATTCAAAAGCACGAAAAAATGGTTATTTTTAAAAAAATAACCGATGACAACTTTTAGTTTTCTTTATGTTGTTTTAAGCTTTTCGCTATTTTAAATTTAATAATTAAGGTGCAGGTAATGACTTTTTCAATCCTGATTAAAAACGGGAAAGCTGTTATTGAAAACGAAGTTAAAGTTAAAGATATATTAGTACTTGACGGAAAAATTCATAAAATCGAAGATAATATCAATACAAAGGCTTCAAAAATAATAGATGCCTCAGGTAAAGTTGTGATACCCGGAGGAGTTGATATTCACACTCATTTTAACCTACATGCCGGCTGCTACATTGCCCAGGATAATTTTTATACAGGGACTGTTGCCGCAGCTTGCGGCGGTACTACAACTATTGTTGACCATATAGGTTTCGGGCCGGAAGGTTGCGGCTTAATGCAGCCGATAGAGAAATACCATGAATATGCAGATGGAAATTCAGTAGTTGATTTTAGCTTTCATGGAGTATTTCAGCATGTTAATGAAAAAATTCTTAATGAAATCCCCAAAGTTATTGATGCCGGGATTACAAGTTTCAAGGCATACATGGTCTATGACTATGCGCTTGGAGATGAACAAATATTAAAACTGATGCTAAAATTAAAAAAACATGGTGGCCTCCTGGCAGTTCATTGCGAAAATAATAAAGTGGCGAAGTTTTATAAAAACAGTTTTTTGGCGGAGGGTAAAACAGAACCGGTTTACCATGCCAAAAGCAGAAATGATATCTGTGAGGCAGAAGCCGTAAACAGAATGATATGTCTCTCGAAAATTGCCGGGAATGCCCCTCTTTATATTGTACATGTTTCATCAAAGGCAAGTATAGATTATATTAAACTAGCGCAGATGGGGAGCCACTGCGTTATAGCAGAAACCTGTCCTCAGTACCTGCTACTTGATGAAAGCCTTTACTATAATGTTGACGGAATGAAATATATTTTAACACCGCCTCTGCGGAAAAACCATAACCTTACAGTTTTATGGAACAGCATAAATAGAGAATATATTTCTACTGTCGCAAGCGACCACTGCCCTTTTAATTATAACTTGAGAAAACAAGCCGCTGATAATGATTTTTCAAGATGCCCGAACGGCTTACCCGGTGTGGAAACCAGAATACCGCTTATGTTTTCAGAAGGCGTGATGAATTTTAAAATCTCACTGAAAAGGTTTGTAGAGATAAATTGTACAAATCCGGCAAAAGTCACAGGCCTTTATCCTAAAAAAGGAGTGCTGAGGGAAGGTTCTGACGCTGATATTGTCATTATTGACCCTGACAAAAAAGTTACACTTTCCAATAGTATGCTGCACCAGAATGTCGACTACACACCTTACGAAGGTTTTGAACTTCAAGGTTACCCTGTTCTTACAATGTCAAATGGTGAAATAATTGTTGAGAACAATAAATTTTTAGGGCAAAAAGGGCGAGGAAAATTTTTGAAAAGAAAAACAGGAATCTTTGAATAATCAGAAGCCACACAAAAAGATTTTTCGTTTAAACCCGGATTATCAATTACGCAGTGTGCTGTAGCTGCAAGGCAACAAAATGCAGCTGTAGTAATTACTGCATACCAGTCATGCGACGGTACTTGAATTGCTGTTAACAACCTGCCCGCCATAACACCTCGGTGAGCGACGGCGGGAGCAGATACAGTGCAATGCATAATTAGGGTTTATAAGTCAGCACAGTAAGACTGAAAATATTATAAAGCACATTATTAAAATAAACCGATAAAAGACAAACTTTTTGCCTTTGTTTTATTGATCTTTTTCGATATTTTACTTTTTTTACCTTTATATATTATTGCACAATATAGATTGGGTTTGGAAGTTTGAATCATTTATCAGAATATCCTCCTGTAAATCGCTGTACTGATCTCCTATATTCATAATAATTCTGTAATTTTCTTTTTCAGCCAGCATTTTCCGTTGTTTGGCTTTTATATTGATAGTGTCAAAAGTTTTATGAAAAGTATTAAAGAGTAAGAAATTATTTTTATGAAATATAAAAATGGTTGATTGACAATTTTTTTTTCTTTTTAGGTCTTCAATAAATACGGTTCTCGACGTCAGGAACTGAATTTTTGAAAAATGCAGAAATTTACTACAAAATTTCTTCTGCTTTTTTCAAACCGTTACACTAATTCAGTCTCTGAGTCTCCGCTTCC
>JAIPJT010000052.1 GCA_021733985.1 Victivallales bacterium
AGCCATGTTATACAACATGGTTCCTGTCGGAAAACTCTTCTATCGATACTGCATCAATTATAAGAAGAGGGCCAAGCTGTAACTAATGCGAAGAATGGTGGGCGTAGCAGAACTCGAATCTGCGACCTCTACGATGTCAACGTAGCGCTCTAACCAACTGAGCTATACGCCCTTTAATATGTAAGCGGGTAATAAAATATAATTAAAAAATTAAAAAAACAAATAAATTTCCCTCAAAATATAGATTTTTTATTGGGCTTTAAAATTTGGAAAATTAAAATATCTGAAAATTCCGGTGACAAAGCCCCAGATCACATAAATATTGATAACAGCGGCCGCAGTTAAAGCAGGATAAAATACAAGACAGAGAAAAATAGCAATAATAAAAATATATCTACTTTTGTTTCTTTTAGTATTAACCAGCCATTTACCGACATGCCTGTATCTAATACCGCTTACCATCAGTACCCCGAGCAATCCTACATATATCGGAAGGAACCTGACGATTTCGTGAGAAGAGTCGTATTTTGAAAACAAGAAAACTAAAGAACATACAGCAGCGGCACCACCGGGAGACGGAAGGCCGGAAAAGTTTTTGCTGCTCTTTTTTTCAACGAGTGTCTGCACATTATACTTTGCGAGACGGTGCGCAGAACATGCAAGATAGAGAGCGGACAGGGCCCAGGCTATCCAGTAACCGAACCAGGTGGCTGAATAAATATGGGCCATTACAGCAACAAGAACCGCCGGCGCAACACCAAAAGTCACCATATCGGCAAGAGAGTCCATCTGAATACCTTTTAAACTCGCTGCATTGAGCATCCTCGCAGCAAAACCGTCCAGTGCATCAAAAACCATTGCTCCGATAATGAGGCATGAAGCAAAAACAAATATGATTTCAGGGTTTGCTCCATATTTATAAGCTTTTAAAGTAAGAAGAATTGCAGCAAAACCACAGAGAGAATTGCATACAGTCAAAATATTGGGGATAGCTTTCAGCCATTTCTTTCTTTTAATATAGTAATTGAGTTGTTTTTTCATAATATGCTGTCCAAAACAAAGTATTTAACTTTGCTCTTTAATATTGGCTATAACTGTTTCGCCGGCAAGAACTTTGTCCCCAACCCTTACTTTGAGTTTCATCCATTCTTCAGAAGGAAGATAAATTTCAGTCCGTGAACCAAATTTTATCATACCGAATTTTTTGCCCTTCTTATAGGTTTCTCCTTTCTCGACACCGCAAACGATCCTTCTCGCAACAGCACCTGAAATTTGTTTGACTATAACAGGAAATTCATGATCCCCTACCCTGCCTTTTCCTATAACCGCATTTGATTCATTTTCTGTAATTGCTTTCTCGTTTCTGGCGTCATGGAATTTCCCTTCCTTATATTCAGTCCCTGTAACTTCCAAATCGCAGGGCATCCTGTTAATATGGACATTAAAAATTGAAAGGAACAGTCCTATTCGAGTAACGGATTTGTCTCCGAAAACCTCTTTATACTCAGATTCATTAAAAATTCTGATGTCTTTAATCTTGCCGTCTGCCGGAGCGACCAGTACATTTTCTTCATCCGGAATATCTCTGTCAGGGTCTCTGAAAAAAGCAGCTATTGCTATCCAGCTGATAATTAAAACGACTGTTATTACCGTAAATCCTGTCCATCCTGCTTTTAAGATGAGAAATAGAAGCAATATTATTATTATTGCCGCTACTGCACTGCCGAGCCATTCTCTAATTCCGTATCCCGTTAGTTTAATCATTTATCATTCCTCTTCTTTTCATTTTCTTTAAAGTTTTTCTTCTTGCACGGTTTTGTTTATATTTATTCATTATAAAATATATAACATAATAACCAATTATCGAACCAATTAAGCCGAAAATCACTGCTCCCACAAAATATGAAAGAGCCAGACTATAGCCAAGTTGTCCAAACGTATGCCATGAAAAATTGTGAATTACCTCCATCAGCGTTTCTTTGATCTGTATAAAAGTCATAGAGTGTCCAATAATATGTGAACCGACATAACAGTAGGCAGGATACATAAAAATTACACTGTAAGGATTCGATACCCATGTAGCAGCATAAGCAATACCCGGGTTGGTCCGAAATTTAATAGCAACAACAATAGAGACAACAGTCTGCCCCCATATCCCTATGGGTATAATACATCCGACAAAAACTCCTATCGCAACAGCTAATGCTATACTGTGAGGTGTTCCTTCAGACCTAAGCAGTTTATAATATAAATATTTAATTATACGCCATAAACGTTTGTGAAAAGTCATATATAAATACCACTAAGTCGAAATTTTAAAAACTTTATCAGATTCATCCCCGTCTCAAAATAAAAGATCCCAGAGAATGAAAACCTTTTTGTCCAACGTTTAATAACTATATATCCGGCACTGTCTAAAGACAGTGATATAAGTATAAAATAAACAGATAACATACACTTAAGAACAGCAATTACAAGAAAATAAATTAAACTTAATTTCCGGAAATTGTAATAGTTTGTCCGGCATCCTGCAGATAAATCAAAAATAAAAAATTTTTCCAATATAGTACTTCTTCAGGCTATAGACTTTTTATGATTTATTCACTAAAGTATGATTATTCATTTGTGGTCGTAAATGTAATTAATATTCTTCCAGGAGTTTTTTTCATGAAGGTAAAAGCTTTTTTCTTAGCCTCGGTATTTCTTTTTTTCTCATTGAATGGCTTGTCCGGCAAAACCGTTCAGGTAATAACTTTTAATGACTTTCACGGCTCAATGACTCAAAAAGGGAGCAATCCGGGAATGGCAAAATTTACAACGGCAGTCAAAGAACAGTCTTCCGAATATCCTGACTCTACAATAGTCGTTTCCGGAGGAGATAATTATCAGGGTACGGTACTTTCAATACTAACGTACGGCGCTCCTGTAAATAAAATGATGAAAGAGCTGCATGTTGCCGTATCCGCTGTAGGTAATCATGAATTTGACTGGGGAATTGACAAAATTCCAAAATGGAGCCGCAACGGAGGCTTTGAATTTTTAGCGGCAAATATTGTTAATAAAAATACCGGCAGACCGGTAAAATGGGCTGCTCCGTATAAGATAATAAAAAAAGACAATGCCAGAATAGCCTTTATCGGCCTGACAACACTCGAATCAGCATTTAAAACTTCGAAAAAAAATGTTAGAAATTTAAAATTCATTGATCCGGCTGCTTCTCTTCAGAAATGGGTCGATTATCTTAGATCCGGCAAAGCAGCTGAAGGTAAACCGAATGCGATAATAGCAGTTACACATATAGCCTCTTATCAGAATACTAAAAACGGAAAGATAACAGGTAGATCAATAACGGAAATATGTAGCAAAGTTAAGGGCATAGATGCTGTAATAACCGCGCACAGCCATAAACCTGTTTCAGGTTATCTCAACGGGATTCCTGTAATTCAGGCTTATAAATACGGCCGGGAACTGGGTATATTGAAAATACAGCTTGATAACAATAACAGATTAGAACAAATTATACCGCATTTAGTTTCTGTTACAGATAAAATCAGCAATCTGAAGAACGACCCTGAAGCAGAAAAGATATATAAGAAATACGACACAGAACTGAAAAAGTTTGATAAAAATATTGCTGTTGCTCAAAACAAAATTATTCATGATAATCACTATAAAGGTGTTTCGCCTCTTGGAAGGCTGGTCTGTAAAATCTTGACAGATAAAACTGACTCAAAGATTGCTGTAATAAACGGCGGCGGGCTTAGAACCGGCTTAAATAAAGGAAAAGTTACAATATCAGAGATATATAAACTTATGCCTTTCGATAATTATGTAGTAACCTTGAAACTTAAAGGCCGCGACTTAAAACGAGTAATTGAACATGGACTGTTTAATCCCGACCCGGATACTGGAGATGCTCAGTTTTACGGCATCCAGGTTTATTATAACAGCCATGCTCCGTATATGCGCAGAATAGAATCAATGACTCTACTTGACGGAACACCTATAAAAATGGATAAATATTATAAAGTAGCTACTGTAGATTTTATGCTTGAAGGCGGTGACCAGTATGATTTTTCGGGAGCAAAAGATGTACATAATACATATACTACACTTAGAAAAATGCTTATTTCCGGAATAAAACAGTTAAAAACAATTAAAGCAATTCCGGTCAATTACCTCATAAATACAGCTAAAAAACAGAAAAAAGCAGCATAGCGGCTAATAAAAATGGAAGATGTATTTTACATACCCGAAAAAACTTTCTGCGCAGTAGAACAGATTATAAAAAAAAGCAGATTTATCGCGTTTCTTAAAAAGGTTCAGACTAAAGACGAAGCACTCGAATTTATTTCAGAAATGCGGCAAAAACACAAAGATGCCAGGCACAACTGCTGGGCTTACTTAATTGGCAGTCCTGCATCACCTTCTGCTATCGGCTACAGCGATGACGGCGAACCGAAAGGAACTGCAGGACCGCCTATCCTTAATATACTTCAGCAGAATAAACTCTCTATGGCAGTCATTGTAGTTACACGATATTTCGGAGGAGTCAAACTCGGTTCTTCAGGCCTTATCAGGGCTTATTCAGGAACAGCAAAACTTGCAGCGGAAAAAGCAGGAAGTGTAAAACATATAGAAAAAATCAGATTAAAAGTTAAAACAACTTACCAGTATATTAATAAAATACTCAACATCCTTTCCCAGGATGAAATACCCGTTGTGAACTCAGGATACCTCGAGAATGTATCTCTCGAAATTGAAGTAAACAAAAAAGACAGAGAAAGAATAACCGGTATAATCAAAGAATCAACTAAAGGAACCTGTGAGATTAGGGAGTCTGAAAGTTGAAAGTTGAAAGTTGAAAGTTGAAAGTTGAAAGTTGAAGGTTGAAAGTTGAAGGTTGAAGGTTGAAAGTTGTAAGTCTAAAGTCTAAAGTCTAAAGTCTAAAGTCTAAAGTCTAAAGTCTAAAGTCTAAAGTCTAAAGTCTAAAGTCTGAAGTCTGAAGTCTGAAGTCTGAAGTCTGAAGTCTGAAGTCTGGTGTCTGAAGTCTGGCGTCTGAAGTCTGGTGTCTGGTGTCTGGTGTCTGGAGTCTGGAGTCTGGAGTCTTGAGTCTTGAGTCTGAAGTCTGGAGTCTTCGGACTTGACAGCAGTACCTTAGCAGAACTTTGCGGATTTTCTTCAGCCGCTGCAGTCGCAAATGCTGACCGGCACCCTTATTCAAATAACAAATTAAAGTTTTCCGTCTTTTGTATCGTAAACATGTCTGCCTGTAATAGTACTCAGAATTTCGCTTGCAACCGGAGGACAGCCTGAAATGTATTCTCCTGAAACACTTGAACTCCGGGTGCAGTTCCCTATACACACAGTGCCCGGCGGTAAATCGGAGTTCCCTTTTCCTATTGCTAAATGCAGCGGATCATTTTTCGAGCAGTAATCTCCCATTGTATTTCCATAACGTTTTAAAAACAAATATAAAGTTGACTGACAGGCACTGCAGGAGTTTTTATCATGAATTATTATATTAGGGTACGAAATAGAGAGATTAGCGGGAGGGACATCAAAATTCTCGGCAAGTTTTCCCCAGTTTTCAGGATAAATGTTTAACTTATCAACAGCAGTACTGCCTAACTTTCTTTCAGAGCACAGCCTTAAATGAGGAATATCATCAGGTTCGAACCCCATCAGCCGGGCTGTAACTGCATCCGCAGCAAAAGGATCAGCTCCTACGACAACAAGATCCATCGGACAGGGTTTACCGGCACTCGGCCCCATTCCCTGCATACACACAGTTCCGTCTATAACAGATAAATGCGGTTTAAGTACAGATGCCATATCGGAAATAGCTATATCTATAGGTTTATCCTTATGACCTTCTACAACAGGAAGCATGTGGAGTTTAACCTTGCTTCTTCTCCACAGACAGCCTTTCATGTTTTTTATAGACAGTGTAGCACCTGTATGCATATGAGTTTTAATCACCGGTATAGAAACTATTATATCAAATTCAAATATTTCCGGACAGACTTTCATTCTTTTTAACACAATTCCATCAGGAATCTCGGCGTTTACATATTTTCTTTCGTCCATATCAAGCAGAGGGCAGTCTCTTTTTTCCGCTTCTTCCTTAATTCCCGTAACCTCAAAAGCCTCCATTGTGTTAACACCTGAGATAGGGCTTTCCCCTACTGACACATCCGCACCATATGACCTGAATATATCAATCGCGGCAGCAACAACGAGAGGGTGAGTTGTTACACCTTTATCAGAAGTGGCAAGTCTTCCGGCATTTGGTTTTAACAGTACACGTTTATTTTTTAAAACAGTTAAATCAAACTTTTCTAAAGCTGATACAGTATTTTCATAAGGGCCGCGGCCATGTGCTATAACTACATCTGAACCAGTATGCTTTATCAAAGGATTTACAGCTAAATGTTTTAAATCTGAGTATAAGTTCATAATACGTTTTCTGTTATTTTGTAAAAATCCCGAAAAATTAATCGCGGTGTATATATTTTTTATATTTCTTAATATACATTAATACATTATGCTTATGCTAATTCAACTATTATATATACAAAGGATTTATCTTTATGAATTTCATAAATCACATTGTAATAAAACCGGAGGATTTAAATCATTACGGCTACCTTTTCGGCGGTAAACTTCTTCTGTGGGTGGATGAATATTCGTGGATCGCAGCAAGCCTGGAATTTCCCGGACACAATTTTGTAACAAAAGGCATGACTAAAGTCCAGTTCAAAAAAAGTGTATCAAAAGGTGTAATCCTGAAATTTACAATAACAAAAGGCGAACAGGGAAAAGCCTATGTCAATTTCGATGTAAATGTTTACGCAAAACATATAATTGATTCAGAAGAGGATAAACTTATATTCAATACAACAGTCACATTTGTATCTATTGATGACAACGGCAGGATAAAACCGCTGTACAGCAAAATTGCTTCCGTTAATACACAAAGTGCCAAATCATAAAAGATCTGACACTTTGTAGCTTATTACTTTCCGAAAATATCTATACTTACTTATCCCAGTTGAATTTATAATTTAAGTTATATCTGTCTCTTAATTCAACCATCTGATCTCTAAGTACTTTCGGGATTGGACAGCCGTGTTCTTTTCTATACTGCCATGCAATATATTCTTTTTCTCCGGCAGTGTAAATTTTTTCTTCTCCAGGAGCAAGTCTCGAATTTCTCAAATTACGGCAGATTGTACCTGCGATTTTTTTGAACAGATCGATACCGAGAAAATGTTCAATATCTATTGCAATGAAAAAATGTCCGAGCATAATGGGTATCTTGTTTCCGTTTTCATCAAAGCCGTTCAGCATTTTCTGAATATTGCCGTCCTGGAGGGCTGAACTGAGAATTTCAACTACAGTTGCATAACCGTACCCTTTAAAACCGGCAGTTTCTTCGCCGAGCCCGCCGAGCGGGGCAAGTGCAGCTTTTCCCTTAGTCAAATCAACAAGTATCTGTTTTGTATCAGTCCTTGTTTTTCCATCCTCTCCGATAACCCATCCCGGCGGCAGTTCCTTTCCGGCTCTTCCGTAAACTTCAATTTTTCCCCTCTGCGATACTGAAGTTGCACAGTCTAAAACAAACGGGAATTCTTCATCTGTTGGACATCCGAAAACAAGCGGGTTTGTGCCGAGCATATTCTCTACACCGAAAGTTGGAGCAATAGACGGCCTTGCATTTGTACCGGATATACCAATACACCCTGCTTTAACTGCTTCAAGGACATAATATCCCGCAATTCCGTAATGAGTTGAATTACGGACAGCTGTCATTCCGAGACCGTATTCCTTTGCTTTGTCAATTGCCATCTGATTAGCTTTTTTTGCTATTACATGCCCGAGCCCATTGTTACCGTCAAGTACCGCAGTAGTTTCAGTTTCCTTGACAATATCAATCTTAGTGATAGGGTTCTGAGTCCCGGCAACCATTCTATCGATATAAATAGGTTTAAGCCTTCCTATTCCGTGAGAGTCTATACCTCTTTTATCAGAAGTAATAAGAACCTCCGCAGCAATTCTCGCATCTTCATCCGGCACCCCTTCGCCTTTCAGCGCATCAACCATAAAGCTTTCCAATGTTTCAAAATCCATCCATTCACAATCTTTGTAAGCATCTTCGTAAGCCATACCTGCCTCCTTTCAAAGTTTTATTATATATTAGACAAAGTATAAACCAAATGCATAATTAGTTCAATGATATAATTTAACTTTATCCTGAATCCGTGAAAAAATTAATAAAAAATAGATTTATATTACTAAAACTCAACAGATTAACTCATTATTACACTTTTACCTGATTGGTAAAAAAGGAATTTTTTATAAATTTTCCCGCAAGGAGCTGCCTGCAGTGCTGCAGACAGCTCACGGATCCACGGTTATGTTCTATAAATACTTTTTTTTTGTTTTCAAAAAATATTTTGCCATGTTTTTTCATTCACTCAATGTAAAGGCAAATATTTTATGATAAAATAATTAAAACTTATAGACAAATAGGAGGCAAAAATGAGTAATAAGTCCGATAATTTACGCTATCATTCAGAACCTGTTCCTGGGAAAATTTCATTAAATACAACAAAGAGCTGTGAAACCCAGAGTGAACTTTCAAAAGCATATTCGCCCGGAGTTGCCGACCCCTGCTTAGAGATTAAAAAAGATAAACTGAATTCCTGGAAATATACCTCAAAAGGCAATTTTGTTGCGGTTGTTTCTGATGGGACAGCAGTACTTGGCCTGGGAAATATAGGCCCGGATGCAGCAGTGCCTGTTATGGAAGGTAAGGCTGTTCTGTTCAAAAAGTTTGCTGATATTGATGGTTTCCCAATCTGCCTCCAGGACGTATTCGACAGTAACGGTAATACTGACTGTGAAAAATTCATTGAGGTCACAAAAAAACTCGGCCCTGTTTTTGGTGGAATAAATCTCGAAGACATTGCGGCCCCTGCCTGTTTTACTGTTGAAAAAACACTTAAAGAGAAAATGGATATACCTGTATTTCATGATGATCAGCATGGAACAGCCATAATATCAATAGCAGCCATTAAAAATGCTCTTAAGCTTGTTGATAAAAAAATAGAAGACTGCAAATTTGTCATCAATGGCGCAGGAGCGGCCGGGATATCATGCGCTGAACTTTACTTAAAGGCCGGAGCAAAAATAGAAAATTTTATCCTCTGTGATATTGACGGTGTAATAGATAAAGAGAGAAAAGGGCTGAATCCTGAAAGACAGAAATTCGCTGACGCCGTAAATACAAATGCCAAAACTTTATACGATGCATTAAAAGGTGCCGATATACTACTCGGTGTCTCTGTGGGTAAATGTATTTCAAAAGATATGATAAAGCAGATGGCTAAAGACCCGATAGTTTTTGCAATGGCAAATCCCGTTCCTGAAATTTACCCTGATGAAGCAATAGAAGCCGGTGCTAAAGTTGCAGGGACAGGCAGAAGTGATTTTCCGAACCAGGTAAATAATGTCCTGGGTTTTCCGGGAATCTTCAGAGGGGCGCTTGATACAAGAGCCACAAATATCAATATAGAAATGTTCCTCGGTGCATCAAAAGCACTGGAAGAACTGTCTACCGAGAAAGTTACAGGACCTGTACTCGAGCTTCTTGCCAACGCTTATCCTGAAGATTACAAAAATAATATATTCTCCGGAGAAAATCCTTTGAAGCCTGAATATGTTATTCCGAAACCGTTTGATCCAAGAGTCGTTCCCAGAGTAGCAAAATATGTTGCTGAAGCGGCAATGAAATCAGGAGTAGCACAAACAGCTATCGATGATCTTGATGAATATGAAAAGTCTGTATATGACAGGATAAATGGTTAGTGTCAGACGGATTTATTAGAGCCTGTTCCAAAAGTTGCGTTTTGTCAGGCTCAGTATTCTGTCACCAGTTGCCGGTCAATGTCATTGAATTAAGACAAATTTATTGATATTGATTCGTCTACGGAACCGGAGGACTGGTTCCATTCACCACGAATTCTGTATTTTGTGGGAGTCAATACCTCTGTGTTAACCACATTACATAGCAGGCTGTACGGCATGATTCTTAATCCACCGTTCAATTGTTCGCAGTGATCAAACGGATTCCAGTCTGCCTACAATATCTTTAACCGATTTTATATTATGCCTGTCTAAGTACTGACCTATTTCTTCTATTACTTTTAAGGGCGCATACGGATCAGAAAAAACAGCAGTTCCCACAGCGACGGCATCAGCGCCTGCAAGCATGAATTCTATTGCATCCGAGCCGTTTTGAATTCCTCCCATACCTATAATAGGCACATCTACGGCATTATAAACCTCATGAACTAACTTTACTGCTACCGGTTTAACAGCCGGACCGCTGACACCTCCTATTTTATTGGCAAGTACAGGTTTACGAGTCTCAATATCTATAACCATTCCGGTTAATGTATTAATAAGAGAAATCATATCGCTGCCGGCATCAACAACAGTTTTTGCAAAGTCCGCAATTCTCGTAACATTAGGGCTGAGCTTTGTAACAAGCGGTAAAGTTGTCACTTTTCTTATTTCAGAAACAACTTTGTTTGCCATTTTCAAATCCGTCCCGAAAGCAATTCCGCCTTCTTTAATATTCGGACATGATATATTGATTTCCAAAGCCGTTATTCCGTTTTGTTCATTAAGTATCTCTGCTACTTCGACATATTCATTTATTGTTTTACCCCAGATATTAATAACAGCAGCAGCATTACTTTTTCTCAAGAAGGGCAAATACTTTTCACCATTTATAAATTCTTCGACACCCGGATTCTGCAAACCTACAGCATTAATAACTCCACTGGTAATTTCTGCATGACGCGGCATTGGATTTCCGGAAACAGGGTCCAATGAAATTCCTTTTACAACTACGGCACCCAGCTTGTCAAGCGGATACAGCTCCGCATACTCATAGCCGTAACCGAATGTCCCTGAAGCAGTCATTACCGGATTCTTTAAAGTAACTTTCCCTAATTCGGTTTTAAAATCAGCCATAATATAAATTCTCTCTTAAGTTTAAATATAGATTTCGGAAGATTTAAATACCGGACCTTCTTTACATGTCCTGGAATATTTCCATCCGCCTCTTCCGTCCTTGACTTTAACTACACAGGTGTAACACCCTCCTACTCCACAGCACATTGCATGATCCAGGCTTAATTCTCCTGCAACACTCCTGGAATTCAGCATCCGTACCATTGTATACATCATAGGGTTAGGACCGCAACCGTAAATTTTATACTGGTTTTTACAGTACTTCTCCATCAAATCAGTGACAAGACCTTTATGTCCTGAACTTCCATCATCTGTAGCAATTTTTATTTTAAAACCCAGCTGTCTGTATTCTTCTATTAGAATAAGTTCCTTAGAGTTCCTTGCACCTATTAACAGAATACCGGGGTTACAGGAATTTTTTGCAATCAGGTACATGGCCGCAGAACCGTATCCACCGGCAACGAGAACTGGAATTTCGCTGTTCACCGGATATGTATATGGATTCCCGAGCGGTCCCAGAATATTACATTTAACTCCGGGTTCAAGACTTGAAAAATGTTTGGTTCCGGCTCCGACAACTTTATAGACAATCTCCAGCACATCGCTTTTTACTACATTGAACACACTAAACGGCCTTCGTAAAATTTTTTCTTCAAGTCCTGAAATCTTGACATGTACAAAGTGTCCGGCCAATATATTTTCGCTTACAATATCAGACGCGCGGAAAGTTACTTTATAATACTCGTCTTTAAGCTTTGTATTTGAAATTATTTCAGCATTTTCAGTTAGCATTCTAAGAATCCTTTAAGGGTTAAAACTGTATTTATCAATAGGGGGGTTAAATCTGATATCGGTTATTTTATATATAATCCTCGCTCCGAGAATATTGGTTTCAGTAACAACAGGCACCATCACTCCAAATTTTTTACGATACTTACCCACAGTAACAGTTTCTCTCAGTACACCGGCTTTACTGTAAGCTGACATTATTGTTTTAACTACAAGATAAGATTGTTTATCAATATAAAATACAACATCAGTACTGATATCATATTTATCGGCGGGAATACACTTCAATACATAACAACTTTTATTGTTTACTTTAGCTTCTTCTTTCTCCAAACTGACCTTCCTGAACAGCTTTTTCCAGTCAGACATGAAGGAGTCCAATCTTATGTTAAAAATTAAATAATTCAGCTCCTGACCTTTCAATTCGCGGGTTTTGCCGTCTTTTATTTCCCATGCTTTTTCCCCGTTGACTATCTGAACATTTTTCTGACCGCTGTTGAATTCAGTTTCTACCCTGCACTTATCCGGAAAAGAGAAAATAAGTTTAGATTCAGCGGTAAATTTCTGGTCAGGCATAACAACTTTGCCTTTCTGAATTTTACTTTTCAGATTCTCAGTGAAACCTTCCGGGTCAGCAGCTACTTTTATCCTGTGCATAATATCGGACACCGCAGGACTTTCTTTCGGCTGTCCCGCACCAAAACAATTTACATAAAATATACAAAATATCAATATTAATGTTTTTTTTACCATTATTCACCGATTTTATTTAAAGTTTTTTATATACATTTATCTGGAAAGAATCGATACTTCTGCATCATGTTCATTAATAATCATTAACGGACTATCCTTCTATTCCGGGAACTCAATTCGCTGATTTTACTTCTCAGAAAGCATCTATTAGTCTTAGCAATATTTTGCATGCTTGCCTGCTCTCAATAAGCCGAATAAGGTTCACTTTCATTATGTACTGTTTACTTCCTGTTGCTTCTTTCCCTCAAGACGTCCCGGTATCAGAAACTGTTTTTGCAATTCGGATTAGCTTCCCTATGAGAACGGGACGTTTCATACTTTTTCCGGCATGACGGGTTTGCCAGCTTTGCTGGGCATACAAAAAAAAGCACTGGATAACCAGTGCTTTATGATTTTTATTTTTTTAAATTTATTTTAAAATCTTCTTTTGTTCTGGGGCCTGTCTCCTTTTGGGCGTGCCTTGTTAACTTTAAGCCTTCTTCCAAGCATTTCAAAACCGTTTAAATTTTCGATAGCTTCTTCTCCGCCATTATCCATCTCAACAAAACCAAAACCTTTAGAACGGCCTGTTTCACGATCTTTGATAATTTTCGCAGTTGTAACGTCACCGTGTTTTTCGAACAATTCCCTCAGCTCTTCATCGGAAGCTGAGAAGGCAATATTGCCTACATAAATATTCATACTTCTTCATCCTAAATAACGTGTCATTTTTCATAAATCGTTAGAATCTTAAGAATGACACACAATTTAAGATTATAACGAGCTGCTAAACAGCTATAATTGAAACACTATACTTGATAACATTAATTTGCTATTTCAAGCATTTTTATAACAATAAATGAACTTTTTTAGTTAAAATAATTTATATTTCGATGCTGTAGTATCGAATTTTCAGAAAAATCGGAAAACGTCCAAAAAAAAATGCCCGCCCTGAAAGGCTGAGTCGGAAAAGGCAAAACTTACGGACTTATCCGATTACAGCAGAGATAAACCCTTTTCGTGCAACATCTCCCCCTGAAACAAGAATTAATATATCAGTGTAAACTTACTATTTAGTGATTGAACGAAAACATCTATAGGCTTTATAATTAGACTTTTATCGTTATTTTTTAAACGAAGATTTTTTTGGTGCGATTAAAAATCAAAATGTTGGAGTTCAAGCTTCAGCTTGTTCGTGCTTAATTGCAG
>JAIPJT010000001.1 GCA_021733985.1 Victivallales bacterium
CAGGACTTATCTCCGTCAACCTCATAAACCCGAAACAATACAGACGGAATCAAAAGGAAACTTCAGGGGGATACCCCCTACAGCTCACCCCCAGAAAACAGCAATAAAGAAAAACTGAAGGACTTTTTTATATTAGTTATGAACATCGCATAACGCCCGTTATTTTCTGTGACAGCCCGTTTTTGTTATTTTAACGAGCTGTCACCCAACATAACTATAACCATTATGCGACGTTATAAACATTAATAAAAAAGGGGAGCTGCCCCCTATTATTTAAAGACTTATTTATTTAAATTTTGGTAGTGGCTTAAATAAAGAGATAGATAAAATTTGAGTTTTTATATAAAAAAATATTTGTAACAAAAAGAAATTGAAATAATTTTAATTTTATGTTTTATTTTTCAAAAACTAAATCGTTTTGGGTATAACAAAAAAGATAAAAGTCCGATGGACTTTTTTAAAAATAATAAATTTTATTAATTAATATTATGAAAGCCGGACAGGAAATATTTTGTCAGAAATGCAACAACCATTCATTTCTTGTAAAAAAAACAAAAATGGATGGTTGGAAAAAAATTGGTGAAATCCTTGTATGTGCTTCTTGTGGTAATATCATTGAAGAAATAAAAAATGATAAGACTGCTGCCAGTAGAAAACCTGATGACAGTAATGATAAATTAGAAAAATTTGCTTCAATTTTAGGTACTGAAAAAATTCAAAAGAAAAAAATTGAAATAGACAATAAAATTTTCTGCCGAGACTGTAAGTACTATATAAAGCATCCTTTTTTCAGTAAATGCGGTTTAAGTAACAAAGAAGTTAATCCAATGGATGACTGTAATTCTTTTATCAAAAGAAAGAAATGCAGTGAAAAGTGAAACTGGATACTTTTTAAAACTAAAGTATTATTCATTTAGCTCTTAGTATTTTAAAGAATGACTTAAATAACTTAAGACATTCTTTCTCCAAAACACCGCCTATTGCAGGAACTTTGTGTAAATTACCTTTATGCTCTGTAACATTTATAGCACTTCCAGCCGCTCCATATTTATTGTCATAAATTCCGAAAACCAATTTTCCTATCCTGGAATTTACCATTGCACCAGCACACATTGCGCATGGTTCTTTTGTTACATAAATTGTTACTTCGTTAAATCTCCAGTCTCCTATAATATTAGGAAGTTTTGTCAGTAAAATCATTTCCGCATGAGCCGTTGCATCTTTTAATTTTTCTACCTGGTTATAGGCTTTTGCAATAATTTCACCGTCTTTAACAGCAACAGCGCCTACCGGGATCTCCCCTTCCCTGTATGCAATTCTGCCCTGAGCAAGAGCTATATTCATAAAATATTGGTCAGAAGTTAATTCGAGTAAATTCATTTATTACTAATTTTGATTAAGATATTTATGCTGTATTAGAGCTGTCACTTACAATGCTCTAAATTCTTTTGAATTAAAAAAATGCTCCAATAATTCATTAAAGGAGCATTTTTATTTATAATATTTTATCAGTCGAACTTAATATTTCCTAAATTTCTAAGCCTTATACCTTTTTTCAGGTTTAACTCAATTTCTTCAAGTGAAATTCCTTTTGTTTCAGGAGTAAACAATCCAATCAGGATAAATCCTAACAGACAGAATGCTGCGAAAATAAAGAATAACGTGGAACCACCATAAGATTCCATAACACTTAATGAGAATCGTACCACAATAAAGTTTCCAATCCAGTTTGTCATGGTTGTTACAGTAAGACCGAAATCACGTCCTTCAAGTGGAAAGATTTCTGCACAAAGCACCCAAATAAGTGGGCCTAATGAGAAACCGAATGCAAGCAGATATACCAAACAGCAACTTAAGACTGCAGTTTTACCGAGTGTATTAAGGTGTATTCCGCTTTCTATTCTTACAAACTCAAGACCAATAATTATTAAAGTAACAAACATCAAAGCGAGACCTAAATAGATAATAGGCTTTCTACCCCATTTATCGCAGAAGAATATCGCTATTAACGTTGTAAGCATATTGACAAGCCCGCAAATGATCGTAGAAACCATCGGACTGTGAAAACCTGCTTTAGCAAATATCTGTCCCGAATAATAGATCACACAATTAATACCGGAAAGCTGCTGCAGGAGCTGAAGTAAAACACCGAGAAGCAGGATTTTTAAGAAAAAAGACTTGCTCAGCAGTGACATTGCGCCGATTTTTTTCCCGCCTTTATCATATTGCAGTGTCTGATTCATTTCTTTAATTTCAAGGTCAACTGATTCTTCTGTTTCTCTTATATTTGATAGTACTTCTTTGGCTTTATCTTTTCTCCCCTTAAGCATCAACCATTTTGGAGTTTTTGGGATGGTCAGTATTAAAATAAACATAATTACTGCAGGGATAGCAATTATTCCCAGCATAATTCTCCATGGATCACTAGCAGCAGAAGAGTGAGCAATAGCTGTATTGCTGACATAAATCAGAAAAATACCTATTGTAATTGTGAACTGATAAAGTGAAACGTATCCACCTCTGGTCTTTGGCGGCGCTATCTCAGATATATAGAGAGGCACTACAAAAGAAGCACTTCCAACAGCGAGACCAAGGCAGACCCTTGTAATATAAAGAATAACTTCAGAGTCAGTAACCGATCCCCACAGTGTAAATACAGTGAAAAACACGGAAGCAAGAATTAATGTATTCTTACGACCTATTGCTTTCGATATAAATCCGCTCAGAAAAGCACCAGTGACAGCTCCGAGAAGGATAATACTTGCAAAGGACTCACCCTGAGATGTTGTCCAGTTAAATGTATCGCGGATGAACTTTAGCGATCCATTTATAAATCCCTGGTCAAGGCCGAATAACAACCCGCCTAATGATGCAAAAACGCAAATCCAGAAAACTTTGCTTTTTGCTTTGACATTTACCTCCATTTACATTTTCTCCTTAGTTTGTTTTAATTTAACGTTTACTTATATTAACAATCTAAATATTGTTTTCCCTCCTTTCTCCTGTTTAATTATTTACTTTTAAGGGTGTAAAAATGCACTGCATGAAAATACAATTATGGCTGATACAAATAATCCGATACTGCACCATATTTTAAAGACAGCTTTAGTGCCGGCGTTTTTCCATTCTCCTGAAACCCAGCCCCAGAAATTGGATGTCAAAATAATAAATATCATAAAGAGCGGCCAGGCTATTGTCGGTGCAAGATTTCCACCTATAAGCGATGAGGCCCTGCTGAAAAATACTACTGAACCCCAGAACCCCAGAGCCATAATTATAAACATATAAAGATATACTTTAGTGTTTGCTGATTTAAAAATATTTGAAATTGATTTTCTTTTCAGAGACAGCAGAAAGAAATATATGCAGTAAGGTACCCAGGCTGCTGTAAAAACAATAATCCATGTTGATATGCTTGCAGCCAGTGGAGTCATACCGTTTTTCAATGTAATACTTGAAACAGAGGGATTGGCGAATGTATAGGAAAGACCCTGGCAGGCAGAACCCACTCCTGCAATAATCACCAGTACCATCCCCAAAACAACCTTCCCTGCAGACAATTCTTTTTTTGCGGTTCCAGCTTCTTTTTTCGTTTGTTCTGCTTCAGAAGAAATATTCCGTTTGTTTTTTTCTCTGTCAGTACCTGCTTTAACACCGATTGTAACTGCTACTATAAAGATGACTATCCCTGCACTTTGCAGTATTCCGTAGCTTGAAAAAAGTATTTTTTTATGATAAAGCAACGGCACCAAGGCTGTACCGGCAGTACCCATTGAAATATTGATCAAAAAGGAAAGACCAATCCCAATTAAACCAATAGCTATTGAAAAACAAAGCTGTCCTATACCGAATAAAAGTCCACCCACTACAGCTATTATAAGGGCTTCTTTAGGTATATAGGTAATAAATCCAATTTGATTTGGCGACAAAAGCATAAGTGTAAGCCATGGAAAAATGAGCATTCCCCAGAACGAAAAAAAGAACCAGACATTTTCCTCTTTCCAGTCGACCATATATTTAGTAGGGGTAGCGAACGATCCGTTTATAACTCCTGCAACAAACGTAAGAAAAAGAGCTGCGATAATTATACCTAAACTTAAATTCATAAATCAAATCCTCTTATTTAAATATTGATGATGACATAACATTGGCTTCAATTCCTAAGGCAATATTAATTACTGCAATAGCAAATATGAATACAGAAAGCCATATCAATGTTTTTATTTGTACAGGACCTTCACTCCATTCATTAAGGATACAACTCCATATTGTTGAAGTAATTATTATAAAGATCATAAATATTGCCCAGAGCGATGTCTGATAAAGTTCTGAACTGTTAACGGCAAAGCTGTTTGCTCTGGCATAAAAACATAAAGATATCCAGAAACACAACGCCATACTTAAAGTTAGAAAAATATTTTTATTTGTATTAACTGTTTTAAAAGTAGAGAAAGTTGACTGCTGAATAATTCGGAATAGAAAATATAAAATAAAAGGTATTCCGGCAAAAAGTAAAATCAAAAACCAGGTAAGTATATCCGCGTTAAGTTTTGTTGCATCAAACAGAAAGTAGACTTTTTTTATTAATATCGGGTTAATATATATAAACGTAAGACCCTGTACAATCGAACAAATACCGGCAACTACAGCACAGACAATCCCTGTGAATGTTCTGTATTTTGCTCCCTCATCTTTATCTAATCCTGCTAACAGCCTCTTGCATATACATACAGCAATGATACTGGCCGCTAATATTAATAGAGCAATAACTCTGTAGTGGGACTGCAGTTCTTTAAACCGGTGTATATAAAAATAAAAACTGAAGAAGCTCGTTCCGGCAACACCAAGCCCTATATTTATAAAGAAGGCAACTCCAATACCGATAGATCTAAAAGCATAAGTCAAAAAGATCTGTCCAATACCAAATATCACTCCGCCAAAGATCAGAATACTTATGTGCAGTTTTGATAATTGGGCAAATACAGGGAAGAGATCCGGTGCAACAAGAACAATTGTTACTGTCGGTAGGAGCAGAAACGCAAAAATGCCGAATACAAACCAGGAATTGTTTTCATCCCAGTCCTCAATAAATTTTATCGGGGCAGCAAAAGAACCGTTTATTACTCCTGCGATAAGGACTAGCAGCAGTCCTGTATAAACACTGGTACCGTCTAAAAACATTACACCTCCTTGTTAAAAATTATTCAGAAGAAGCAGCAACAGCAGCTATAATAGCAGCACCTTTGCCAGAGCCGTCTTTTGCTAATTCCATTTTTATATTTTTTGCCTTTTCATTGAACAGCATTTTAAAAACTTCACTCATTGTATTACTGAAATCTGGATATTTTTCAAACAGTGAGCCGTCAATACCGACTGTATGCTCATCCTTTAATTCAGGATCCAGCCAGGATAATACAGCAGAAATAGCTGCGGCAGCAACTCTCGCAGCCCTTGTTGAAACCAGACTGCAGATTTTTTTGAGCAGTTTTTTATCAAGAAGTGTTATTTTAGTTATACCGAGTTCTGTAAGGAATTCTTCTATTTCACCTAAATTAGTTGTAGTATCGGACTGAATTAAGGACATATCTTTAGTTTCTATACTCTCTTTTCGGGCAAAAATCCTTCTTGCATTAGGCCCGGAGAACATCAATCCTCTATGAACCAGATCATAAACGATCCTTCTTGTAATTTCTCCGAGATACATTCCGGAAACAATCTTTTCTAAATACTGGTACCCGGGATTATTTGATTCTTCATCCAGATCTATGTCATAACAGTTCCTTCTTAAATGACAGAAGTTTCCCCATTCCATATTAATAATCATGCTGCCTTTTTTTCTGACACCGCGCCATTTGGAGATATTCGTTAATTTTTCGGGATAACATGCATTTGATCCGGTCCCGAGTATTACTCCGACATCACAGTTTTTGTCCTGATAAGCTTTTGCTACGAGAGTTCCTACAGTATCATTCGCCAAAGCAGCAACCCTTATGCAGTTAATATTTTTACTGCGTAATGCTTCATTCAGAAGAACTATTACATCCTCCCCTACAACGCCCTCCGCAGTAAATCCTTTAGTCCACTGGATCAAAGTTCCGGCAGCTACATTTGTCTGCTCAACGGGAAATGAAAAAGTAAAAGCAAGGTCGTAAATTTTTGTCCTGTCAATTTCATTATCTGATAGAAAGGTTTCTATTGAATCTGCTATAAAATTAAACAGCTGTTTTCCTGTTCCGGTCATACATTCGTGTTTAATAACAAACTTACTCACAGCCAGGACAGAGGAACCGCCATTTCCGTCAAGTTCAACAGCAAGCACTCTGAAGTTTGTCCCGCCAAGGTCAAGTGCAATAAACTTACCTCTTTCAGAACCCTCCGGTCTGTCCACAAAGGATGGAATCATTTTTAATGAACTTTCATAACCGGATAAACCTTTCTGCATTTCAGAATGAAATTCTTTTATCATTACTTTTATATCATTCTCGTTAATAGTGAAGACTTTATCGAGATAACTCATAAATTCTTCATAGGCAACTGGTACTGAAGTAATCATTTCTAAAATTTTCCTTTCGTTTTACATTAATAAGTAATTTTTTTTAATTTTATCCGATTATACAGATAAAATCAATAATTTAAGAATATTTTTTTTTGCACATTTCCAGTTTAAGTTCCTAAAGGTTTATAATACTTGGCAGACATTGTATATTATAAAAGAAATATATAATAAAAACAGTATGCCGCCTTTCGTCCTGGTTACAGTCCTACTTTTCCAGGTAAGGGCGAGTGTTGCAATACCGGAAAGAATCATCATAGGGATTATAGGGAAAATCATATTATTTTCGACATGAACAGGTCTTATAATTAAAGATAAACCGAGGACAAGTGCAATGTTAAATATACAGCTGCCGATAACGTTGCCTACAGCAATATCATGCCTTCCTTTAACTGCACCGGTCAATGTTACTGCGAGTTCCGGGACGGAAGTACCGAATGCAACTACAGTTGAAGCTATTATTTCACGGGGGATATCAAGTTTGACAGCAGCCCAGACCACATTATTAACAAGTAACTTTGCACCGCAGAATATTAAAATAAGACCAATTATAAGGAATATTATTGCTGAAAAAATATTTGAGAACTGTTTACAATGCTGTTCCTCAATCTCAGTATATCTCTTCCTGTAAATTGATTTTAAAAGAATGTAAATATAATATACAAGAATTAAAATAAAAATTAAACCGTCGGCACGGCCAAGGTAACCTGCCGGGTATCCATAATTTAAAAAAATAAGAAAGTATAGCAGAAAAAATATGGACAGCATTAAGGTTCCGTCTCTTTTAAGAACAGATTTATCTACGGAAATTTTTCCGGCGACAATACCCCCTATTCCGAGTACAAGGCAAATATTTGCAATATTGCTGCCAACAACGTTTCCGAGTGAAATTGCTCCCTCTCCTACAAAAGATGCGTAAAGATTTGTCCCAAGTTCAGGTAAAGAAGTCCCTATACTTACAATAGTCAGACCTATAACTATTTCTGAAATATTAAATATTCTTGCAATAAAATAAGCAGAATCAACAAAAAGGTCGCTGCCCTTTATTAAAAGGAAAAAACTTAATACAATGAGCAGAATATTGAGAGTCAAGTAATCCGTGGCAAAATTCAAGACGATGCCCTTTCATATTTTTATATTTTAACAGCCGCCCAGTTATATATTCATATTAACTAAATCTTTTACAGTTATAACAAATTCTATGTTTATTTTTTTTTCAACAGCAATTTTTTTTATATTCAATGTATTCACCACTGTAAGTTGTTTGCCATTAGATTGTGTCAGAAGTTCAAACTTCAACAGAGGTATCATCTGTTTAAAAAAAGCCCTCCCGGAACAAAAGGCTTTATTAGTTTTAAAGGACAGTGTGTTTATAAGTTTAATGTTTTTCCCAAACTTAACAACTGTTTTAAAATATTTTAAATTTTCCAAAAAAGCAGTATCAAGCGGCAGCGCCTTTTTGTCATTTTTTATTTTCCCTGCGTATTTTTTAATCCGCTGTTTTAAGAAATCCGGCATAGTACATTTAAAAATCACATTATTCCCATTGGCACTGGTGAAATTTATTCTTTCTGAAAATATTAATTTTTTTATAGAATCTAAACAGCCCCCTGAAATATATCTCCCTTTTTCCAATAAAAGTAAATTAATCTGTTTATTATTTAATTTATCTGTCAAAACAACTGTTTTGTATTTGGTTTTATTTAAAATTATATGTTTTTTTTTAATATTAATTTTTTCACTGTTAAAATTATTTTTGACGATATTAAACAATTTTTCAAAGCTTAATTTTTTTTTAAACTCAATGTAAAACAATATATCTTCTATATTCGGACAGCTTTCCCCGTTTTTATTTTTTTTTACTGTAAAAACTAATTGATCAATCTGGTACGGCAGTTTTTCAGATACACTTGTTATGTATTTTTTTTTCTCAGAAAAGTACTTGTAAAAATTACGGTAGGCAGGTGTTTTTTTTATATTTTTATTGTTTATATACAAAAATAATGTATTATTGTGTTTCAGCGCCACCCCTGCATCAATTTTTTCGGGAGGAAAAGTTGCAAAAATAACAAGCAAAAAGGAGAATAAATACCTGGCCATTATGGAGTTTTTCTAATTACGTTTAGCTTTATCGTAGGAATTCTATCTTTTTAATAAATGCTTCGGCATTGCCCGAGTCACTTGTTTCAACTTCAATGGCTATTGCTGAAATTTCAGGGACTTTTTTATCTTTTCCAAAGCATTCTCTAAAGCCTTTGTTTAAATTAAATTCAGAGACAACAGTTTTTCCCTTCCCGGGCATACCTATGCAGATAAACCTTCCCCCTTTTTTGAAATGTCTCCCTTTTAACGGCTTATTTAAAGTCTCATTTTCCCCAAGAAATAATCCCAGAAAATAGGGGCTGTCAGGGATAAATATGCTGCCGCTTTCCAGTTTATGTTTTCCAAAATAGATATATATCATAACCGCTTCATTATTGATCCCTTTTTTGTATGAAGCACCTTTAGGAAACTTGTTCACACCCCATGTAATTTTAACTTTTGAGGCATTCTGTATTTTTCTTTTTTCTATGATAAGGCCGAATACCCCGGATTTAGACACAATATTGAGAGCACTGTTTTTAAAAGTCAGCTTTATATCATCCTGGTATCCGGCATCGGACTTGAATTCAAAACCGTTTTCAGTCAACCATTTACGTGCGCTTATGTCTCCTTTTGATGCTTTTTCAAAATTCAGGATATACAATAAGTTATCATCTGATTTTTTATCTGTTAACGACCCTTGATGAACATCTTGTTTTAAGGACTTGTGTGGACTGGGTTCGGCAGGGTTTATGTTCTGGACTTTTTTTATTATACCGCATGAAGCAGATAAAGCTAAGATAAAAATTATACCTATTACTGTTCCGGATACTTTCCTGTTTTTGTATTCCATTCTAATTTTCTTTCTGTTTTTTTAATTTTATCTTCTATTTTATTTATTTTCTGAGACATGCCGTTGAGCCTGAATTCTATAGAACTTAGCATCCAGAATTGAAAGTGGCTGACTTTTGCATTTTTATGCATCATCCAAATCATTTTCATTGATACCATAAGAATAGCGAGAATAATTGTAAATGACGTGGTTATAGGAACAGGAAGTCCTGCAACATGCAGGATGTCAATGATAAATAAAATAAGTAAAAGGGCTACAAATAAAATATTTACAAGTCTATCGTTTCTGGAAGTAGCCTTTCCCCCTATTCTTCCAACAATCTGCCTTATACGTTCTTTTTCCGCTTTAAAGTGTTCTAGTTCTTCCTCTATAATTTTTTCGCTTTTATTATCCATATCTGTATTATTCAATATCGTTTGGACAATTTCAACTGATATAATTATTTTTAATTATAGAATTATATTTTTTCTTAAATGTTTCAAAATCAGAATAGTTTATGCAGAATTTTACAAATTTTCCGCTTTCATTCTTTTTCCTTAAAGTTTTTATATTAATATTAAGGTTCAATGAACAGAATAATTTAAAAAAGTCTTTATCATCGATATTTTTAAAATTTGACTTGATACAATCCTGTATTTCATTTTCTAAAAAGTACTCGATTAGGAGTCCTGTATCAAAAATAAGATCATTGTTTGCTGTATCATAGGAAGATAAAATATGATAAATTTTTTCTAATTTTTTTTCACTTAGCTTTTTCATCTTTAACTCCTCCTTTTTATTGATTTCTATATGTTATTCTATCTCCTTTTCAGCTGTTTTCAACAGCATTTAATATTACATAAGTACTGTTACATTAATAACATACGTAAATTGTTCATTTTACGCACAAACTATAAAAAAATAAAAAAAAACAAAAAAGTCATAAATCGGTTTTTAATAGTATTTTAAAAAACAATTTAGCGTTATATTATTATTTATTGATGATTTAGGATTGTTTACTGAGTATTGAAGTTATTTAGAATAAAACTGCGGCTTTATATATTATAGAGAAGAAAAAAGGAAAAGATTAAAATGGGAAATACAGAATTTGTACATCTTCATTTACATACAGATTACAGTCTGCTTGACGGAGCCTGTGCGATTCACAGGAAGGACGAGAGGCCTGACATAATTAAACTCGCTAAAAAATACGGTATGCATTCTGTAGCTATTACCGACCACGGTGTAATGGGGGGGGCATTTGATTTTTACAGTAGCCTTACCTCTCAGGGTTTAAGGCCGATAATCGGATGTGAAATGTATGTATCTCCCACAACAATGGATGACCGCAACTCTAATACTCCAAATATTAAAGGATATCATCTTGTCCTGCTTGCTAAAAACCTGAAAGGCTATAAAAATCTTTGTGAATTAAATTCCGCTGCTCATTTAAAAGGTATGTACTATAAACCCAGAATAGACAAAAAACTGCTCTCAGAAAAATCTGAAGGAATTATTGCTTTGAGCGGCTGTATAGCCGGTGAGATTCCGTATTTAGCATTGAATGGTAAAACAAAGAAGGCCAAAGATACTGTTTCCGAATATCTCAATATTTTCGGCAAAGATAATTTTTATCTCGAAATAATGGACCATGGTTTATCTGAACAGAAGCAGGCTAATAAAGAAATTATAAAACTCTCAAAAGAATTCAATATACCTTTAGTTGCTACTAATGACGTTCATTATCTCGAAAAAGAACATGCCAAATCGCATGAGCTTTTACTTTGCATCCAGACTAATGCTACAATAAGTGATGAAAAACGTTTTAAATTTTCAAGCAATGAGCTTTACTTCAAAAGCGGGAATGAAATGCTTGAAGTTTTTAAAGATCATCCCGAGGCCTTAAAAAATACTCTTGAAGTTTCGGAAAAATGCAGTGTAGAAATCCCGACTGTTCCGGAGGTAAATCATTATCCCGTTTATGAAATTCAGACAGCTACAGGCGAAAAAGAATATTTGAGAAATATTTGTATTCAAAATATCCCTGACAGATATGGTTTTGAACCTACCGTTTCTGAGGACCTGTCAAAAGAACAGACCGATATTATAAAAAGGCTTGATTACGAGCTCTCCATAATAGACAGCTCTAAGTACTGCAGTTATTTCCTTGTAGTCTGGGATTTTCTAAAGCACGCAAAAGACAATAAAATACCTGTCGGTCCGGGACGAGGCAGCGGTGCGGGAAGTATCGTTGCCTATCTGACATATATCACAGACATTGATCCGCTTAAATATCAGCTTCTTTTTGAACGGTTTCTTAATCCCGAACGAGTCAGCCCTCCTGATTTTGATATCGACTTTTGTGAACGCAGGCGTTCTGAAGTTATAGACTATGTGAGAAAAAAATACGGTCAAGACAGTGTAGCTCAAATAGGCACATATGGTACCCTCAAAGCCAAGGCTGTGATTAAAGATGTCGGCAGAGCCCTCGGTTATTCTTTCGATCAGAGAAATCTTATTACTAAAATTATGTCTAATGATCCCGGTACTACACTTATTTCAGAGCTTAAAAATAATACAGAGCTTTGTGAAATGATAAAAAAAGAAACCTGGATTGAGGAAATTTTTAATTATTCAAAGCCTTTAGAAGGCCTTAATAGAAATATGAGCATGCATGCAGCCGGTGTTATTATAGGAGATCAGCCTCTGCACAAACTTGTCCCTCTCGGACGCGGAGCCGGCAGCGAAGTTATTACGCAATATCCTGCTGTACCCTGTGAAGAACTAGGACTGCTTAAAATGGATTTTCTGGGGCTGAAAACTTTAACTATAATCCAGGACACTGTCGATTCTGTTAAAAAACACAAGGGAACGGAAATTAATATAAGTAAAATTACTCTGGAAGACAAAAATACCTACGACCTTCTTAACAGAGGCGATACTATAGCGGTTTTTCAGCTTGAATCCGGAGGAATGCAGGAACTCTGCAAACGCTTTGGCGTTAACAGGATTGAAGATATTATAGCCCTGATAGCACTTTACAGGCCGGGTCCGATGCAGTTTATAGGGGATTTTATAGATAGAAAAACCGGCAAAATCACCGTGGAATATGACCACCCTAAAATGAAGGAAGTTTTAAGTGAAACATACGGAATAATGCTTTATCAGGAGCAGATAATGCAGGTAGTACAGGAACTTGCCGGATTCACTTTAGGGGGAGCTGATATTCTAAGAAGGGCTATCGGCAAAAAGAAAAAAGATGTACTCGATGAACAGAAAGAAAAGTTTATAACCGGATGCAGAGAACACTCAAGAATAGAAAAAGAGCTCGCTCAAAAGATTTGGGACAAAATAGAACTGTTTGCCGGATACGGTTTTAATAAATCTCACAGTGCCGCATACGCCTTTCTTTCATACAGGACAGCGTATCTAAAGGCTAATTATCCGGTTGAATTTATGACAGCAGTGCTGAACAGTGAATTAAGGAATGCAGATAAACTGTCATTTTTTATTCGTGAATGCAAGGAGATGCAGATAGATATACTTCCTCCGGATATAAACAAAAGTAACATGAATTTTACTATAGATAATAAGAATATCCGCTTTGGCCTTGCCGCAATAAAGGGGGTCGGTGAATCTGCCGCGACTCATATTATAGAAGCGAGAAAAGCCGGAGGAAAATTTAAGGATTTAATGGACTTCGGCGAAAGGCTCTGCAATTCTGTAACCTCCCGTGTACTTGAAAACCTTATACTTGCCGGGGCTTTTGATTCTTTTAAATATAAAAGGTCACAGCTTAGAGAAATTATAGGCGATTTAATGCAGCTTGCGCATAAAAAAGCTAAGGACAAAGAAGCTGGACAAGGAAACCTTTTTGATTTTTTTGCCCCTGAAGATAATGCTGACAACAGTGTGCTGGATATAAAATTTCCCGATATACCAGAATTGCATGAACAGGAAATGCTTCAGCTTGAAAGAGAACTTTTAGGTTTTTATGTAAGCGGACATCCTCTCGGGAAATACAGAGAACTCATCCAGAAATATTCAACTCACTCGATTATGGAAATATTCGAGCTAACAGGTTCAAAATATATTAAAACCGGCGGAATTATAACCGGGCTGCAGCTAAAAAACACTAAAAAAGGTAATAGATTTTCAATATTCAATCTTGAAGATGTAGATTCTTCTATTGAATGTGTCGTATTTCCTAAAGCCTATGAAAATTTAAAGACAATGATAGAAGAAAATAAGCCGGTATTTATCCTGGGTTCCGTAAATAAAAAAGAACTTGATGACAAAGTTGAGAAAAAAATTATAATTGAAGATATTGCAAACATAAACAGTATTTGCGAACTGTACACTAAAGAAATACATTTTTTACTTCACGAGGGAAGCTGCACAATAGAAACTTTAGATAAAATAAAAAAACTAACAGCCGAATACCCCGGGAAAAGTATCCCTATTTTCTGCATTACCTGTTCCGGAGGGGAAATTGCATATATTGAACCTGCATCAGAATATAATGTTAAAGTCAATGATGAACTTATCCAGAAAATAAAACATATTGTAGGCGAAGATAGCGTTGTTCTTAAACCGGACCTTTCAGTACCTAATATGCAGGAAAGAAAATATTGATCTACAATATATGAATCTTGAAAACGGCTTTAACAGAGCTTAATTCAAACACAAAACAATTATATTATTCTGCGCATACCGGAGAAATTACGGAAGTACAAAAATAAATATGAAAATAACCAATAAACTTTCCCTGATATTTACAGTCCTTATGCTTGTTATAGGCCTTGGCGGATACTTTTTAACAATTCAAATCCAAAAGATCATAAAGGAAAATATAACAGGAGATACTTTGGCTATTGCAAAACAGACAATGTCTGAAATTGATATGAATATATATCACAGGATAAATCTGGTTCAGGGTTATGCATTATCGCTTTCAAGGCAACCTTATATAACTGAATCAAATAAGAAATTCGGGGAAATAAGAAATAAAAAACAGTATATTGCCGATAAAGAAAGAGAATGGTCTGCTCCTGAAGATAAATCGTTTATCCGGAAGATAAGCAACAATGAACTTTCCCGGGAAATCAGAGAAGAGTTTGAAATAAAGGATTTTTATAGGAAAAAGTACGGATATGAATTATTCAGCGAAGTTTTTCTCACAAACAGGTATGGGGTTAATATTGCGCAAAGTGAAAAAACAACTGATTATTACCAGGCAGATGAAGAATGGTGGCGAAAAGCAAAAGAAAAGGGCCTTTACGTAAGTAATATAGCCTATGACAAAAGCGCGGGAGTTTATGCTGTCGATATCTGTGTAAGAATAGTAGGTCCCGAAGGTGATTTTTTAGGGGTTCTGAAAACTGTTCTGAACATTAAAGATGTTATTAGTGTAATTAATAATGTAAAAAGAAATTCGCCTTATGAAACTACCGTTATTAAGCTGGTTAACAGGAATAATGAACTTATTTATAATACCAGGCCCGGTTTTAAAATATTTCAGCAAGTCCCGGAAACGGCTTTACTTAGCAAACAAAATATAAAAAACAAAAAGGACTATTCCATATACCGTAAATTGAATGGAACAAAGGAGCTCATCGTACATTATCATTCCATCGGATACAGATATTACAAAGGACTTGGTTGGAAATTATTTTTAGAATTCAAAACGTCTGAAATTTTTGCACCGGCTCATGCACTGAAAAAATATATATACACTTTCTTCGGTTTTATTTTGGTGTTCACAATAATTACTATGCTTACAATATATAAAACTTTGTCCGCACCAATCATTAAACTAAAGAATGCAGCTCTTGATATAGGAAAAGGAAATTTCAACATTATTATTGATATTAATTCAAATGATGAAATAGGAGAGCTTGCCGATACCTTCAAAAGTATGTCTTTCGAACTGAAGACCTCAATAGAAAAAGATAAAAAACTGGTGGCTGAAACAGCAAAGGTCGAAACTGAAAGGAAAAATGCTGAAGAACTACAGGCCGCAAATGAAGAATATCAAGCAGCGAACGAAGAGCTTCAGGCAACTAATGAAGAGCTTCAAAGAGCTTATGAAGAATTGAAAAAATCCGCAGAAAAAAATAAAGAACTCCGTAAGCTTATTGATATGGCTAATGATGCAGTTTATATAATATCTCCGGAAACAGGACGGATAATTGATGTCAACAAAAAAGCCTGCGATTCTTTAGGATACACTGCAGATGAACTGTTAAGTCTCAATGTTTTTGATTTTGATCAGTTAATAACAAATATACAAGCATGGATTAGGTTTGCTTCAAGTTTAAGAGTTTCCGGTCATACGTTACTGGAAAGTGAGCATATTAGGAAAAATGGGAAAAAATTTCCTGTTGAAATTAACGGCCGTTATGTATTCGGCAACGTTAATAAAATAGTTGCTTTTGCAAGAGATATTTCTGAACGCAAAAAGACTGAAAAAAAACTTCTTAAAAATCAAAGACTCAAGGCAATAGGTGAAGTCTCTGCCGGTATAGCACATGATTTCAATAATTCTCTACAGCGTATATTAACAGGAACAGAAACTCTACTTGCACAAGACAATATATCAGAACATAATAAATATACCTTGACAAGAATAAAAGAATCTGTAAAACTTTCTGCTGAAAACATAAGCAGATTACTTCGATTCTCCGAAAATAAAAGTCTTAATGCTGAAGGTGAAGTTATTAGTATAAACAGCATAATCAGTGCAGTATTAAAGCAGATTGCTCCTTTAAAAAAAATGCTGGCTGAGAAAAATAATGCTGATTTTACAATAAACTGTGAAGCAGCAAAAGATTATTTCACTGCAGGAAGAAAAAGTGAACTTATCGAAGCCTTTTATAATATTTTAAAGAACAGCTTTGAAGCTATGCCTGACGGTGGAATAATTGAAATCACTACTTTGCAGAAGAAACAAAATATTTATATTACTATTTCTGATTCAGGTATTGGAATGGATGAAGAAACAGCAGCAGAGTTATTCGAACCATTTTTTACAAAAAAAGAAATTGGTACGGGAACCGGTATAGGATTAAGCGGAGCTTATGCAGCAATAAAAGATGCAGGTGGAAATATCCGGGTAAAAAAAACAGCTTCGGGTAAAGGAACGACTGTTGAGGTTGTATTGCCTCTCGCTGAAATTGTATACAGTAAACTGAGTTCCGGATATCCTCCTGAAAAACAAAACCCTGAAACAGAAAAACAAAATTCTATAAAAGTTCTTTGGGTAGATGATCAGAAGGATATCAGAGAAATGGGGGCAACGCTTTTAAAAATGGCTGGATACAAAGCAGTCACTGCATCCAGCGGAACAGAAACTCTTAAAAAACTTGGCCGTCATACTTTTGAAGTTGTAATTACAGATATCGGAATGCCAGATATGAACGGTTGGGAATTGGCCGCTAAAATAAAAAAATTATATCCTGCTGTTAAACTTATTGCTCTTTCAGGATGGAATTTTGAGGTTACCGATAAGCAGATAAAAGAAAAAGGCTTTATAGAAATTTTAAGAAAACCTGTAAGCTATGTTAAACTCAATGAAATACTTAATAAAGTTATAAAGTTGTAGACTGGCAGAGTTGTAGTTGCAGATGTTATATTTAATTTCAAACCACTTACTTTATGATTTCAAACTGAGTTTAAACAAAAGATTTATAGAACGGTATATAAAAAAAACAAAAGTGTATTCAGGGCTAAATGTTTCGAATATTTCGGAAGAGTTTATTATTGTATTTTTACCTTCCGCGACAATATAATATTCCCCCGACAAAATTTCGGTCCGGAAAAATTTGTTTTACTTTGTTATTTATAGTTACTTTTTAATTTTAAATTTATTATTTTTCCAATATATTTATTATATCCGAAACGTTTTGGTTTATTTATTCATCACACCATACGGCATGACCTGTATCGAATGTTAAGGTCGAAAAATAAATATATGTCTGAGTTCAGTTAAGAAAGACAAAAAACCATTCCGTCTTCGTTTTCGCTGTTGCGGAACTACGCCGGATTTAAAAAAAACGCATACACTTGTGTATATTATCAGATGTAGAGTCAATATATAATAATAAATAAAATTCTATAGTTTTAAAATGGAAAATTTGCAGCGGAAAAATTTGTTTTACAGGGAAGAAGCCATAAAAAATACGAAACGTGTGCTTATCAAAGTCGGGACAAGGCTTCTTACAGATATATCACGTATACCTAAACTAATGGAACAGATATACAATCTGAAAAAAAAAGGCTATCAGGTAATACTTGTTTCTTCGGGTGCTGTAGGAATCGGGATGAGGGTTCTGAATCTTACAAAACGTCCTTCTCAGCTTTCAAAAGTACAGGCTCTTGCATCGATTGGACAAGGCAAGCTGATGAAACAATACGAAAAAGCCGCCCAGTGTTTCGGTTTTCATACCGGACAGCTTTTGCTGACTATGACAGGAGTTTCAGACAGGGGCAGGCATTTGAATATGCTTAACTGCTTAAACTCTTTACTTGAAATGAATGTCCTGCCCATAGTTAATGAAAACGATTCAGTTTCCGTAAAAGAATTAACTTTCGGCGATAACGATCAGCTTGCAGTCCTTGTTTCTGCAATGACCCGATGTGATACCACAATCTTTCTGACGACTGTAGACGGTCTTAGAAGAATTGAAAATAGTAAACTTAAAGATAGAATACCGTATATAACCGAACTGACTACAGAAATCAAAGAAATGGCAATGGGCACAGATGATACACAGAATTCGATCGGCGGAATGGAAAGCAAACTTAAAGCTGCAGAGATATCTATGACAACAGGTAATTATCTTTTTATAGCGGATGGAAAGAATTTTAATACAATAGATAAAATTTTTAATATTGAGGACACAGGCACTTTATTTATTCCCCAGAGAAAAAATAAAATGCCGTCACGTAAAAGCTGGCTCTCTTTTTTCAGCAAAGTCAATGGACAGGTTTTTATCGATGACGGTGCAGTAAAAGCTGTGACTGAAAGAGGTAAAAGCCTTTTACCTTCCGGAATAATTTCTATAAAAGGGGAGTTTAAACGCGGCGATACCGTAGAAATCATATCAGCCGGATCACGTAAAAGAGTGGCAAAAGGACTTATAAACTATGACAGCAGCAAGGCATCAAAATTATGCGGATTGAATTCGAGCAAGATAAAAGTAGTCCTGGGCTATAACGGTGATGACGAATTAATACATAGAGATAATTTAGTACTCGGATAAAATAACATCATAGTCGACACTATGCCGAAACTTTGAGGCCGAATTAATTTACAGTTGATATAATTTTAAGAAACATAACAATAATATAAGGATACGGATTTTTAACTATGAATACTAAAGACTACAAATCAGAATTACTTTCAATGGGTGAAAGAGCACTGATCGCATCAAGACAGCTTGCAGTTACTTCATCCCAGCAGAAAAACGACTGTCTTGAAATAATGGCAGACACTATTGAAGAAAATGAAATAGAAATCATTAAGGCAAATGAAACTGACCTTGATAACGGACTGAAAAACGGACTTCCCTCAAGCATGATAGACAGGCTACGACTTGACAGCAGAAGAATAAAATCTATGGCCGACGGCCTAAGAGAATTAGTCAAACTTGAAGATCCTGTCGGAAGCGTTATTTCAACAAACATTAGGCCGAACGGACTTACAATAAAGAAGGTAAGCGTGCCTATCGGTGTTATTGGTATAATTTATGAGTCAAGGCCGAACGTGACTGTTGATGCAGCAGGGCTCTGCCTTAAATCCGGTAATGCTGCCATTTTAAGGGGCGGTTCCGAATCTATAAATACGAATCTCATTCTCGCAAGATGCATTTCCCGTGCCTGTCTGAATGCGAATCTCAATGAATCATCTGTACAACTGCTCCCGTGGACTGCGAGAGAAGCCGTAAACTTCATGCTGAAAATGGACAGTTATATTAATCTTATTATACCGAGAGGTGGAGAAAACTTAATCCACAAAGTTGTTGAAACTTCAACTATACCGATAATAAAACACTATAAAGGAGTCTGTAATATTTATATAGATGACAGCGCAGATATTGATATGGCTGTAAATATTGTTGAAAACGCAAAATGTCAGCGATCCGGTGTCTGCAATGCAGTTGAAAATGTTTTAATACATGAAGATATTGTTGAAGTAATAACCCCTAAACTTGCAAAGCGTTTATTAAAAAATGACGTATCGATAGTAGGTGACAGTAAAATATATCAGTTAGTACCTGAAGCACAGAAAGCTACAGAAGGCGACTGGTCGGAAGAATATCTTTCTTTGAAGCTCTCAATTAAGTGTGTTTCGGACCTGGATGAAGCTGTACAAATGATTAACAGGTACGGTTCAGGCCATAGTGATTCAATAATAACTGATAATAAAGCCAATGCAGATTATTTCATGCGCGGCGTAGACTCTTCTACAGTTTACCATAATGCTTCCACAAGGTTCACTGACGGATTTGAATTCGGAATGGGAGCTGAAATCGGCATAAGCACAGACAAACTGCATGCCAGAGGGCCAATGGGTCTTAGGGAACTGAACACGTATAAATATTTAGTTTACGGTAACGGGCAGGTTAGAGGCTGAAAAATAAAAGCTCCCCTCTCCTTCTTTACATTGAGAAGTTAATAAGCGGAAATATCGGTAAAAAACCGTTGTCCATCATATTTAAAAGCCCGAGCTGCAGTCCATTCGAACTCTGTGACATATTTATAATTCCTAACTGTACGGCGTCGGATGATATCTGAGAGTTTACAGCCCCTATTTGAAAACCTGTGAGCCTTTCAGCAAAATTAACTATCGCAATTTCGCCGCCGTCAGCTATATATCCTTTATTTACCAATGACGCCTGAAGCCCCTTCACTCCATCGGTCATACTGGCTATCAGTGCAAAGTCCAGGCCGTACATATTTTCTCCCTCGCCATAAGATATAGGCAGGCCAAGATTCAAACCGTATACATTAAGACCTCTCGGCCAATACCAAACCTCCGGTAAAAAACACAGGCGTAGCGGAACAGATCCTGAAGACTCAGAATAATAAGTTTTCTGTTCCTGAGGCTGCGGCTGACGGTTTTGTGACTGAATCGGATTTAAAGGCTCGATTGTTTCACTTGCGGCAGAATTAAATGTAAAGACTAAGGTAAAAATTAAACTTGAAAACAAAATAATTATAATGTTTTTTTTCATTTTCTATATCATTCCTTTTTTTAGATTCAGTGTTGAAAAAAAATTGTGGATAACTGTAAATATTGCTAGAATTTAGTATATTATAAACCATATCATAAAATTAAAAAATAATCATTTCAAAAAAAGTCAAACAATTTATACACAAGTGTATGCAATTTTTTTTAACCCGGCATAGTTCCGCAACAGCGGAAACGAAGTCGGAATGGTTTTTGTCCTTCGTAAATGAACTTGGACATACACTTTATTTTTCGACCATATCATACCGTATGTATAAATAAACCAAATCGTTTTGGGTATAAATATTAAAAAATATGTCCTATATACTTAATACAATTAAAACAGATTTAATATCACTTTCAACGCCGCAGAAAGTTGAAAAGGTTAAGCGTTTTTTTAAAAACGGAAAGGGACAGTCCTGTGAAAACAATTATTTCCTCGGTTTAACTGCAGCAGAACTTCACAGCCTGTCAAAAAAATACTATAAAAAACTGGATCTGACTGAAACGGAAAAACTTTTAAAGTCTGACTGTCACGATGAAAGAATGCTTGCCCTGTTGATGCTTAAGCTGATTTTTGATAAGGCAGATAAAGAATTTAAAAAACAGATTTTCAGTTTATACCTTAGAAGTACAGAATATATAAACAACTGGGCGCTTGTAGACGCATCTGCACAGCATATTGTCGGTAGATACTTAAAACGCAAAAACCGCAATATCCTCTACCGTCTTGCTGAATCTCAACTGCTCTGGGACAGACGAATTTCCATAGTGTCTACCTTCTATTTCATTAAACAAAACGACTTTGCGGATACTTTAAAAATATCTGAAATACTTTTACACGATACCGAGGATCTTATACATAAAGCAACCGGCTGGATGCTGAGGGAAGTCGGTAAACGAAGTCCTGCAGATGAAGAAAATTTCCTGAGAAAATTTTATAAAACAATGCCGCGGACAATGCTTCGATACGCTATAGAGAGATTCGAAAAAAATGAAAGGCAAAAGTATCTCCGAGGGGAAGTTTAGATGGTATACACAAGTGTATGCGACTTTTTTTAATCCGGCGTAGTTCCGCAAGAGCGAAAACGAAGACGGAATGGTTTTTGTCCTTCGTAAATGAACTTGGACATACACTTTATTTTTCGGAAACCAAATCGTTTCGGATATATAAGAATAACTGAAATTGCTGTTTTCAATTTAAAGAAGGTTTCCATACGGAGGATATAGCCAAAACTGTTTACAGCTCCAGCCGAACTTTAGGAATAAATAGTGTTATCTATATGTTTTTTAACCAGCGGGGTAAAATAAACCGAATCTGCACCGTTGCCGGGTTCAATAATAAGAGCACTTACATAACCGTTCTTAAACTTTCCGAGCTGAGGCTTATATCCGATAACCGAATTGCGGCTTCCTTTTTTGATAAAAGCAACAGTAGTATCTGAAAGGCTTAAAATCTTTTCCGAAGACGGAAGTTTTTTGTCAAAAAAACTCTGTCTTCCGTGTAATACAAAACAGCACTTACTGCAAGAAGATCATCTTCCATAAACTCATATAAAGATAAAAGTTTTAATGTTTCAGACGGTTTAAGTTCCACTGTATTAATTATCTTAAATAAAAGTTTTGAAAGTTTACTCAACCATTTGTCCGGATACTTAATGCTTATGTTTTTTAGACCGAATTTCTCAAATTTTGATGACTGTTTCCTGATTCTGTTAAAAAGTCTGTAAATCAATGCCGTTGAATTAAGGATTCTACACTCGGAATCAAGGGATTGATTCCCTCCACAAAATACAGAATGCGTGATGGAGGAAACCAGTCCTCCTGTGTTTTGGCGTAGCTTCCAGCGAAGACTGATGGTTCCGCAAACGTAGCAAAACCAATAATTTTGCCTTAATTCTATGACATTGGTCTGTAAATAACAGCTGCATCTGTCGGCCATGAACTTGATGCATGAACTGAAGTACTGGAAAACTCTTTACTTAAAAAACCGGTATAGCTTGCTATATACATTTTATCCTGTTTGCGGATTTTCTTTTTCTCAAGACCTTTTCTATCAATATCTGCATTTATTCTTTTGTAGATTTCATTGTATAAAGAACCTGTCTCCTGTGAAAATTTTATCAATTTTGCCAAATTTGTGTCCGGAACTCCAAAAAGTGCCTTGTAAAAGTTATTTTCACACATAACTTTTAATATTCCTTTGTGAGGTGTTTTTTGTTTTCTAACTGATTATAATATAATACCTTATAAAGGAATATTAAAGTTTTTTCTTCGTGTTTTTCGTGAACTCCGTGGTTAAAAAAAACTTTTCAGACGGGCTCTAATTAGCTACACGGAAAGAATTTTCATTTAAACGCTTCTAATTAATATCAGATTTTCAGTAGAAAATTTACCCTCAATCCCAAAAAAAACTGCACACTTTCTATACTTTGCAGCTATGTATGTTGATACATAGACAGAATGCAATAAATTTTTCGCTAAGGTTTTAAATCCCGGATTATGCAATTACGCAGAGTGCTGTGATTGCAAGGCAACAAAATGCAGCTTGTGGGTTTAACTGATGAACTTTTTGAGTGTCGGAGCAGTTATGAACATTATCACTGCGATTATAAATGTAACTAATCCGAGTTCAAAAAATAAATTTGTATAAATAGGCAATGTTTTCACAGGGTTTTTTACTCCTTCCGGAATACTTGCATAAGCAGCAATAAATCCGCCTAAGATCATTGCAGCAGCTGTGGCCATAAACCAGACACCCATCATCGCCCCCATTATCCGCTGAGGAACAAGCTTGGCAACCATAGAAAGCCCGATGCCGCCGATAAGGATCTCCCCAACACTGAGGAAACCAATTGCAATAAAGATCCATTCTCCCGGGACCAGACCATTTTTATTAGCAAAAAAGTAAGCCGCAAATTTTATAATTAAAAAGCCGGAAGAACTCAAAAGCATACCCCAGGCAAATTTAGTTGGAAGTGCCAAGTCTTTTCCGGCTCTTGCCATTTTAGTGAAATACCAGGCAAGTATCGGGCTTGCCAACAGTATCCAGAAAGGATTGAAAGACTGAAACTGAAGCGGATTCAGGGTTATTCCGAACACCGAATGGATAGTATTTCTAACTACAAATAAGTTTAATGAAGTTGCTCTCTGCTGATAAAGTGCATAGAATACAACAGCCTGGCATATAAGTACAAAGCATACAAAAAATTTACTTCTCTCCCCTGGCTTAAGCTTGAGCATCTGGAAAAATATATAAATCACAGCAAGAATAATTGCAAGGTACAGTATAATATGCGTAACTGTTAAATGTCTCAAAAGGTAAGCAGACAAAACAGTAATAAGAGCTCCCACTGCTATAGCCTTAACCAGAGCAGTGAATTTCATCTTTTGCTTACCTGCCTCTGAAGCTATGCCGTTTAGAAGGCCATGGAATATTATGTAGGCAACAATAGCAGTCAAAAGTCCCAGAAAACTCAGGAAAAAAGCAACGCCCCATCCATAAACGGCTGCGACAACAGGACTCAAAAATGATCCTACCAAAGATCCAATATTAATCGACATATAATAAAGTGTATAAGAACCGTCAAGCCTTGGGTCATCCGGAGAATAAAGCTTTGAAACCAAAGTAGAGGGATTTGCCTTAAAAAGCGCGTTACCGGCTATTATCAGACCTAAACCCCAGTAAATATTCTGCAATGGATTAATGCTGAAATACAAATAACCGGACGCAAGGACAATAGCACCGAGAAACATTGTTCTTTTATTCCCTAATATCTTATCACCAATATATCCTCCGGCAATTAGAAAAGCATAGGCAAGAGCAGTAAAGGCTGCAAAAGTATTATCTGCATCCGCATCTCCGAAGGACAGTTCCTTGATCATAAAATATACGAGAAGGTACTGCATAGAATAAAAGCCGTAGCGTTCCCACAGCTCCATAAAGAAAATCAGCGAAAAAGGTTTTATCGGTTTTCCAGGATACCCCTCCCTAACATGAGCGCTTTTCTCTGTCATAAATTATTACCTCCTTAGCAAATTCCTAAAATTAAACTTTAATTTGAAACTGTAAAATATTTTTTTCAAGATTATTATGTTCCATTAGCTCCCTTACTGATAAGGCATATATAGCAAGTATAAGATAACAGTTTTTTTTTTGCAATAATATTAATACGAAATATATTAGAAAAACGTTGAAATTGGGTCATTAGAAATGTAAAATTAATTAAAGCTTTATGTAAGCAGCAGTAACTCCAAACCTCACAGGCACCATTAATTATGAAAACGATGATAAGCTTCAGTTTTTTAATAATAACTTCTATAATTTTCTGTTCATGTAATTCTACAGATGAAAATTACAGCAGCCTTCATTATAAACCTGCACCTCCGGTAAAAATTAGAAAATTTAAAAAGCCTGAAATTCTATATATAGACAAAGTTGCTGATAATAGAAAAGATGATGAAAAAGAGCTTAGCTATACAATCAATGCAGACCCCTATATTTTAATTCCGCTCTGGCTGTGGTCTCACTCGAATTTAAATCCGGTATTAAGGTTCAGCTATTTCCAGGAACCCCTTCCCCTAATAATCCGCGGTTTAATTTATAAGGATGTAAAAGCTTCTGAGATTTTTAAAGAGTTAACTGTTTCCATGGATTATTACAACCACAGAAAGAATGACGCATATAGACTGAAGGTAATATTAATTACCGCAAAATGGTCCAGAAATTTAACCAGTTACGGATTATCATATCCGGGTACGATTTTATGGGCTTTTGGTTTACCTGTTTCTTACGGTAAAATATATTTTAAGATAAATGTAACCCTTTACGCACCTAATTCAGAAAAAAAACTGGCTTCAAAAATAATCTCCAAAAACTTATCATGTACAGAATGGATATACGACCAGGTTAACTACAGCCCTCCAATATCAGAATTTAAATTAGCTAAAATATTTCCTGAAGTAATGAACGATTTAAGAAAATTCCTTATAAAGACCTTAAAAAGACAAAATGCAGATAATCGTATTAATTAAGCAGGTTCCAGATATCAAGAATGTAAAGATTGACAAAACAACCGGCACAATCATACGGAAAGGTGTTGAATCTGTAATAAATCCGCTAGACCTTTTTGCTATTGAAACCGCACTCCAATTGAAAGATAGCCTGAGTGATGTCAAAGTTACTGTAATTTCCATGGGGCCGTTGTCAGCTGTAAAAGCCGTAAGAGAAGCTATAGCAATGGGGTGTGATGAAGGAATAGTTCTCTCTGACAAAGCCTTTGCCGGTTCGGATACCTGGGCAACAAGCATAATTCTGAGCAAAGCAATCAGTAAAATCGGCAACTTTGATATCATTCTTTGCGGAGAAAGAGCAATTGACGGCGATACCGGTCAGGTGGGACCGGAAATTGCTTCATGCCTGAATATCCCTGTCGCCACATACATTTCAGATTTAAAATACAATGGAAACAACTGTACGCTCTTGAGAAGAGTTGAAAACGGCATAGAAAAAATAACAGTTATGCTCCCTGCTCTTGTGACTGTAATTAAAGAGATTAATTCTCCGAGACTCCCAACATTTAAAGGTAAAAAAAAGGCAAAAATCAAAGATATTCGAATATGGAACGCAGAGAAGCTAAATATAGAGAAGGATAATACAGGGTTAAAAGTTTCACCTACAAAAGTAGTTAAAATTTTCACCCCTGATATAACACGAAAATGCAAAATTATCAAAATTAAAAAATATGATGATATAATCAAAGCAACAAATGCCGTGATAAAGCTGTACAAAGACTGAAGTTTTTATTAAAAATACGATAATATGGATGTGTTTTTCCACGATTTATTTCGAGTTTGGTAATTGTTGCAGCAAAATTACTGCAAAGTGCGAATATAGGACTATACAGCACAAGTCATATAGAATGATTAGATAAACAAGAAAATACAATTGTTAAGATTATAAATAAACATATAGGAGGAAACATGGTGGAATGGATCAAAAAAACCACTGCTGTCGTTATTCTAACACTTCTTGCATTCAACATTCAGCTTTTTTCTGGAGAAAAAAAGGAGCTTGAAGGGCTGGTTACGCAATTTACAAATAAACCAGGAGATGGTAGCCTGGGAACAACATCGTATTTGAAATATGTCAGTGATGCCGGCAGCTGGATTCTATGGGTAAAGCAGCCTGGAATATTTGTTAAAGAAGGTACAAAACTTGTTCATGCCGATACAACTTATATAGATATAAACATACGTGTTTGCAAAGCGAAATTAAATGCTCAGAAAGTGGTGCTTGAATATGCGAAAAATGACATGAATAGGCAGCGCAAACTTGCATTAAAAAAAACAGTAAGCACAAAAGAATATGAACTTGCCAAAATAAATTACTATGAAAAAAAGGTTCTTTACGAACAGGCTAAACAGGCATTAGAAAATGCACTATGGGACAAGAAGTTTGCCGATATTCCTGCGCCTTATGACTGCTATATCGAGGAAGTTTACACTCAGCCCGGTACAATTAGTGATATAGACTATCCGATTATGAAATTGTTAAGAATTTCACCTCTCGCTGTTGATTTAAAAGTTAACCGAGTACTTGCAAAAAAAATATATAACAATAAAGTTGGCGTTTCTGTTTATCCGATGGGGCAGAATGAACCGGTAGGAATTTATAATGAAAAAGTTGTTTTAACTAATAAAGGAATCAGGCTTCCTGTAGCAAATCATATCCTTGATAACGTAAAAGAAAATCTGCCTGTAATAAACCGGGTTAGCTATGTAGCTGATTTTCATGTGGTCGATCCTAATAATGCAGGCTTAGGAATACTTAACCATTCATTTTACGAAGATAATAAAGGAACCTATGTATGGAAGGCGATTGGCCAGAAAACTTTAGTACCTGGTAAAACTATTGACAACACATTTACTGTAAAAAAAAATATATGTAAAAAAGACCGGTGAAATAAGAGAAGGTATCGATGGAAAATTGTGTAAAATAGAAAAGACGGACAAATTAAAAGCAAATGACATTTTACTTATCAATGCTCCTTCAGGCCTGGAAAGCGGTGATAAAGCTCAATATTGCAGGAGAACGTGTCTGTTCTGGCCGGGAGATAAAGTAAAAGTCGTTTTGGATATACAAAAATAGCTTTACACAAACATAAAAATACTGTTCAAATTGTATGCGTTTTTTTATTAGTCCGGCGTTGCGATACAGCTCATACCGAATGATATGATGGATAAAAAAAAATTAATTGTCCAGGATATATAACATATAATGAATATTGTCAAAAAGGGCCTTTTTTTCTTTGCTGAAAGTTTTAATGGGAAATTTCTAAACTCTTCATTTGAACTTATTTCATACTGCAGAAAAATAAACTCCGAAAATCAAAAGAAAATTACAGCTGTAGCAATAGGTGAGAAATTTACTGACGAAGAGCTCCAAAAGCTCTTACACTACGGAACGGACAATATAATTATTGCACAGCACGAAAATTTAACCAACTTCAACGGAGAATGCTATTCAGAAGTATTAACCGCGATGTGCCGAAAATACAAGCCTGATATTTTTCTTGCCTCCGCTACGCCTGATGGTAGAACGCTTTTCCCTTATACTGCAATGCAACTTAATTGCGGTTTAACTGCTGACTGTACAGACTTAAAAATAGAGGAAACTTCCGGAGATTTATTACAGACAAGACCGGCAATTGGCGGCAATATAATGGCTACAATTAAAACCTCAGGCAATAAACCGCAAATGGCAACTGTAAGGCCAAACTCAATAGAGAAGCCAGACCTCGATAAAAAACGTAAAGGTTATACAGTTAATTTTGATACAGAGAGTCTTAAACTGATTTCCGGTATAACGTTAAAAGATTTTTTCCCTGATGAGGAAAAAAGTTGTGTTACAAAATCTCAAATCGTAGTCGCAGTAGGACGTGGAATTAAGAAACCTGATAATTTACCGCTGATCTATAAATTCGCAGAGAAAATAAATGCTGCTGTAGGTGCTACCAGAGAAGTAGTCGACCGTGGCTGGATGGACTATTCTCACCAGATCGGGTTGAGCGGTAAAACTATTACCCCGAAGCTTTACATAGGTATAGGTATCTCCGGAGCAATCCAGCATCTGGCCGGTATGCAGACAGCGAAAAATATTATTGCTGTAAACAGTGACCCGAATGCCAATATTTTTAATATAGCAAATGTCGGTATCATCGGAGACCTATTTGAGGTACTTCCAACTCTTACAAAAGAAATAAACAGAAAAAATGAGCTGTAACAAATATAATAAAATAGACAAAGATGTTTTAAAAAGACTGAAAGAAATAGTCGGACATCAAAATTTGATATTTGATAACGAAGAAAAGCTTGAACCATATTCGAAGGATGAAGTTCCCGACTCAAAATATTCACATATGCCTGAGGTTGTCGTAAAACCGTCAACTTCGGTTGAAATATCATCTATAGTTAAGCTCGCAAACAAGAGGAAGATTCCTCTGACACCGAGAGGTGCAGGTTCCGGCCTTTCCGGCGGTGCAGTCCCTATTTACGGCGGGATAGTAATATCTCTTGAAAACATGAATAAAATCATAGAGCTGGACAGAAAAAATATGATGATTACTGTAGAACCGGGTATTGTTTCTAATGAAATAAACGAATACTTAAGAGAATATAATCTTTTTTATGCCGGCTATCCAATGAGTATGGAAACATGCTTTATAGGCGGCAATGTTGCAGAAAATGCAGGAGGCGGCAAGGCTGTAAAATACGGAGTAACCTCAAGATATGTGATCGGACTCGAAGTTGTCATGCCTAACGGTGAGATAGTAGAATACGGCGGTAAGCTGTTAAAGGATGTTACCGGTTACAATATGGTCCAGCTAATGCTGGCTTCAGAAGGCACTCTCGGTATATTTACAAAAATTATCCTTAAGCTGCTTCCTCTACCCAAATATCAGGCCGATATATTGTGCCTTTTCGACTCCACGGACAATGCGGTAAATTCAGTTCATAAAATTATTACAGGTACCGGGATAACTCCGGTTTCAATTGAATATATGAATAAATGCGCCCTTGAAATAGTGTTCAAATACCTGAACGAATCCATACAGCTGCATAATGCTGAAGGAACACTTCTGATATCTTTTGACGGAAATTCGCCAGACCGTATTGAAGAAGATTATACTGCTGTTTGTAATTTTCTTGAAAAACAGAAAGGATTATTGGAAATATATGTTGCAGATAACCTTTCAACTTCTGAAAGGGTATGGAAACTGAGGATAAATCTCGCCGAAGCAGTTTCTGTACTGTCAAAACATCAGGCCGCAGAAGATTTGGTTGTCCCCCCTGCCGCAATAAATAAACTGTCAGCATTTTTAAATAAGCTCTCTGCAAAATACTGTTTAAAAGTTCCGTGTTATGGGCATGCAGGAGATGGTAACCTTCATATTAGAATTGTTGCACCTGAAGACTGGGGCAAAAATAAATGGGAAGAACTGCTTCCCATTATTCAGGACGAACTGTACCGTTATACATATAATCTTGGTGGTCGTCTATCAGGCGAACACGGCATCGGCCATAAAAGAAAAAAATATATAGACTACTTTTTATCAGAATCACATTTGAACGTTTTAAAAACAATCAAAAAATCCCTGGATCCTAATAATATTATGAATCCGGGAAAAATTTTTGATATTTAATATCAATGTCACTGTCCTAAGATTTATTCTTTATTTTTATTTTTACCGCAGAACTTTTCAGTAGTTTTTTGAATTATAGCATAAAAAGACGGAACAAAAAGTGTTCCAAGTATTGTAGCACTTATCATGCCCCCAAGCACAGACCATCCAAGAGAATGACGGCTGTTTGCCCCTGCTCCGGTAGCTATTACAAGCGGCATAAATCCTAATATGGCTGAAAAGGCAGTCATAAGAACTGCCCTGAACCTAGTGTGGGCAGCTTTTTTAGCCGCTTCACTGATAGGCACGCCTTTTTCTCTTTCTACTTTTGCAAATTCAACTATCAAAATCGCTGTTTTTGTAGCCATCCCGAACAGCAGCACAAAACCAATCTGTGCATAAATATTATTCGGAATCCCGGAAACCCACAACGCAGCTAAAGCACCGATTATAGCAACCGGCACAGACATCATAACTGCGAGAGAGACCATCCAGCTTTCATATTGCGCCACAAGGAAAAGATATATAAAAATAATAGCAAGGGTAAATATTATAACAGTCATATTCCCTGCAAGTATCTCCTGATAGGCAGTGCCGGTCCAGCTGTATTTCATTCCTCCCGGCAGCAGTTCATCCGCTATTCTTTCCATTTCTTTAATAGCATCTCCTGAGCTGTATCCCTTTTCCGGTTTTCCATTGATCGTTGCCGATTCAAACATATTATAATGGTTTATCACTTCTGGACCCAATATTGTTTTAGCGCTTACCAGAGTACTCATCGGAACCATATTGCCTGCACCGTTTCTAACGTAAAGGTCATAAATATCTTCAACTTTTCCACGGAATTCTTCCTGTGCCTGAAGGTAGACGTTATAAACTTTTCCAAATTTATTAAAATCATTTACATACATTGAGCCGAGATACGTTTGCAGAGTGTTGAAAATCTCAGTTAGCGTTATGCTTAACTTCTTAGCTTTCTCCCTGTCAACATTTAAAAAGATTTGTGGAACATCCGCCTCAAAAGTACTGAAAGCAGTAGAAATTACAGGGCTCTGATTTGCTTTTTCTATAACCCTTTTCAGAACCTCAGCCAATCTCTGGGGGTTATTTCCTCTAGTATCCTGAAGGACAAATTCAAAACCGCCGCCTGTTCCAAGTCCCGGTATAGGCGGAAGATTATAAGCAAATACCTCTGCTCCGGGTATTCTCCTGAACTTTTTGTTAACCTGCTTAATTATACTGGATGCATGGAGTTTCTTTTCAGGTCTTTTTGACCAGTTGTCAAGAACGGCAATAGCAAAACCCATATTTGAAGATGAAGAAGCTGATAAGAGAGAATATCCACAGAAGGATATGACATCTGCCACACCTTTCGTACCTGATAATATAGAAGTGGTCCGGTCTACCTTCTCCCGAGTACGATTTAAAGACGCACCGTTAGGAAGCTGTATATTTACCATAAATGCCCCCTGATCCTCACTAGGCAGAAAACCTGTAGGTAAATGCTCATAAAGCATATATATACTTCCGATCAGTAAAATAAAAAACATAGCTACAACAGACAGTTTTCTTAGAGACATTGATACAGCCTTATTATATTTTGCTGTTGTAAAGTCTAAAAATTTATCGAACCACCTAAATAAGAAGAGCTTCCTTTTATTCTTCTTTTCAGGCTTCAACAGCAGAGAGCACAATGCCGGACTTAATGTCAGAGCGTTTATTGAAGAAATTCCTACAGAAATAGAGATTGTAACAGCAAACTGCCTGTAAAGTTCGCCCGTAATTCCCGGTAAGAATGCAACAGGGACAAAAACAGCCATAAGGACAAGGGTGGTCGCTATAACAGGTCCGGTGATCTGATTCATGGATTTTTTAGTAGCCTCAACAGGGTCAAGCCCCTCTTCCTTTATAATCCTCTTAGTATTTTCGACAACAACAATAGCATCATCCACAACTATACCTATTGCAAGTATTAAGCCAAAAAGTGAAATAGTATTTATGGTATATCCCATAGCCAGTAAAAACGCAAATGTACCAATCAGAGATACAGGAATAGCAATCATAGGTATTAATGAAGATCTCCAGTCCTGTAAAAAAAATACAGTTACTAATATTACCAGAGCAACTGCAATATACAGGGTTTCCAGCACCTCACCGATTGAAGCTTTCACAAAATCCGTAGTATCATAAAGTATTTTACAGTCAACATCCTTATTGAAAAGGTGGGAAAGCTTTTTAAGTTCTGTTCTGATGGATTCCGAAACTTCAAGTGCATTTGCGTCTGACAGCTGATATACAGCAAGATTGGCAGCAGGTTTCCCATTTAACAATCCGTAAGCAGAATATGAAGTTGCACCCATTTCAACTTTTGCAACATCTTTAACAAGAACTTCGGATCCATCACCGTACGCCCGAATAATTATATTTTCGAATTCTTTGACATTTGAAAGCCTGCCTTTAGCCTGAATCGTATACTGAAACTGCTGGTCCGGTCCAGAAGGCGCACCCCCTATCTGACCTGCTGCAACCTGCACATTCTGCTCTTTTATTGCATTAATGACATCTGAAGTTGTCAGGCTCAGGCTGGCCATCTTATCGGGATTAAGCCATATTCTCATAGAGTAGTCCTGTGCACCAAGTACAGAGGCTTCGCTTACACCCGGCACACGGGAAATTACATCAAGTATATTTAAACTTGCAAAATTGCTGAGAAATACTCCGTCATATTTTCCTGAAGGTGAAATGATATTTAATATCATCAGGATCTGACTTCCCTTCTGTTTTACAGTGACCCCCTGCTGACTAACTTCGGAAGGGAGTTTCGGCAAAGCCACAGCAACTTTATTATTGGTGTTAACGGTATTCATATCCGGATCCGTACCTATATCAAAAGTTACAGTGATGCTGGAGCTGCCATCATTTGCACTGAGTGAAGACATATAAATCATATCTTCAACACCGTTCACCTGCTGTTCAATAGGACTGACAACAGTTTTTTCTACAGTTGAAGCATTTGCTCCCGGGTAACTGGCGCTAATGGAAACCTTCGGCGGAACAATCTCAGGATACTGAGCAGTAGGCAGGCAATATATAGCTATTCCGCCTGCTAAGAGAAATACAATTGAGATAACAAAGGCAAACTTTGGTCGTTTTATAAAAAATTGACTGATCATAATTATTTACCTTCATTATTTTCGTTATTATCTTTTCCAACTGTGGTGCTCTTCTCTTCTGTATTTATTTTTGCAGCTGATTTATTAGGCTTTTTTGTTGCTTTAGTTTCGGATTTTTCTCTTTTTAACGTCTTTTTTTCCTGCTCTTTTATCTTATCCGCGTGTTCTGTTTTATTTTCCTTTTCAGCAGAAGAGTCTTTCTTGTCTTTTTCAACTAATGTTGGGGGTCTTTCAGTGGTCCTTACCTCGAGTCCTTCTCTAACCTTCTGCAGGCCTTCCACTATAACTTTTTCCCCCTTTTTAAGCCCTTTCGAAGCTACGATATAAGTCCCGTAAATAAACCCGGTTTCGAAATTCCGCTTTTCTACAATATTTTTATCATTTACAACCATGACAAATTTACCGGTCTGGTCTTCCTGTATAGCTGCCTGCGGTACCAGCAGGTGGTACTGTTTAAATTTAGAAGAGATTTTAACGTTAACGTATGCTCCTGGAAGAAGTACTGTTTCAGGATTATCAAATACAGCACGTATCAGAAGTGTGCCTGTCATAGGGTCAATCGTATTATTAACAAAGTCAATTTTACCCGGTCTGTTATATTCAGTATTATTTGATAAAACCAAGTTTATATCAACATATTTAGCGCCGATATCTCTGCTGAATTTTTTTGACTTTTTATTATTCTTCAAGATATACTGTTTAATTGAAACAACCAGACCTTCATCAAGATTAAATTCTACACCGACCGGATCGGCTTTAACTATTACTGCAAGAGGGTCGCTTTCACTTCCAACCAGATTTCCGATACTGTATCCCTTCATCCCTATAATTCCATCAAACGGAGCATATATATCAGTATAGCTTAGATTCAATTCTGCAAGTTTTAGCTTGGCTTTCGCGTCGATCAGCTGTGCCTCAGCTTGCTGTTTATACGCTTCGGCCCTGTCATACTCTTTTTCTGAAACAGCTTTTTTATTCGAAAGAAACTTCTGTCTTTCATAATCGATCGTTCTGTTTTTAAGGATAGATTTCGCATTTATTATAGCAGCTTTAGCTGACTGAACATCAGCTTTATACTGGTCTTTTTCAATCTGGAACAGGAGTTCTCCTTTTTTTACAAAACTCCCTTCTTTGAAGTTTATTTTCTCTAAAAAACCTTTCACTCTGGCTCGAAGGTTCACTTTATCCAATGCTTTTACTTCGCCAATTACGGTTTCCTGATTTTTTATCTTTCTCCCTATTACTTTTGTTACAATAACATTCGCCGGTGGTAACTCTTTTACTCCCTCTTTGCCGCAGCCGGAAATCAACAATGTTATAGCTGTAAAAAAAGTTAAACATTTAAATGCCCGAAAACTGATATTCATATAATCTCCTTGCTTGTAAATTGGGTTTCAGACTTTAGGCTGCCAAGAAAACGGAACGCACGCCTTTTCCGATAAGATGGTTAAAAATCTTCTTTTTCTCTCTTAATATTAATTATATAGGAAATACAAGAAGTAACAATGCACAACATATAAAATAAAGATTTTTTAATTTAAGCTACCGGATTAAAAGCTTTACTGTTAAATTGCTTATGGACAATCCATCGGCAGCCCTCAGCCTGACCGCCAGCATTATGGAATGCTATAAAACTGAGATAGTTAAGGTTCTCGTATAGAGAAAGTTTATTGGTCATAAGTAAACTTTTAGTTTTCATTTAACCTTTCTTATAGATTATATTGCCATGCATAAAATTGAATAAATTTATTAGTATTGATGTGGAGACTATCCAGAAAATTTTGAATGAAATTAATAACTTAACTTTCGGTAAAGAAGGTAATATATTTCAAAATATTTAATAAGCACAGAAAAATAGTAAAGCGACACGGTTACAATATTGAATCAGTTATTTGTACTCCTATTATCTGGGCTTTTTTAAGGCAAGGTTCAATAAAAATGTTTTGCGAAAAATGACTGAAAGCCTTTTTCCCAGTAGGGAAAAATGTTCTTTATAATACAATAAAAAGCGGGAATATTAACTGGCGTCTTATTTCACTTGACACAGCTAGAGTTATTTAAGTTCAGAATGATACTTAAAAGAGCAGTAAAATATGGATTTCAGGCAAAATATACTTTTGATAACGATCAAAGGCTTCTTCCCATGTAACAATTTCCCTAAATTGTATACTGCGGACGGTTAATGCTTTTAGAAATATCTTTTCTATTAAAATTTCTTGTAATAATGTCCTTCTGTGATACTTTCATTATTTGTTGGTTGGCTGTTTTTTTGCTCATATGCAAACCTCTCTTATTTGTTTTAAATACAGAAATGTTATACACCAACTAACTTTAGTTATTAAATCATTTTCGATTGCACTTCAGAATTGAATGTAGCTTATACTATGACTAAAGAAAATAATGCGGAATCAAACAGAAAAATGAATATAGTTTCACTATGTCTGCTTTTGTTTATAGATTCCATAGGTGACGGTATTATCTTCCCCTTAATGCCGGAACTTTTTTTTGACCCTGTAAATGGTTTGGTAACCGGGCATCATACTTTTACGCGAGATATGCTTTACGGTATTGCTTTTGCGGTTTTCCCGCTTATGGGATTTTTTAGTGATCCGGGATTCGGAACTTTTTCCGATACTTACGGAAGGAAAAAAATACTTTTGATCGGAGCCGGAGGTTTAGCTGTATCCTACTTTATAAGTATTTTATCTATTATTTTACACAGTTATCATCTTTTTATATTTTCAAGGATTTGTTCCGGAATATGCTCGGGGACATATGTTATTGCAGCCGCGGCAATCTCTGATATGAGTTCTGGAGCACGTAATAAACTCAACAATTTTCGCTGGCCGATACTGGTAACTTTATGCGGTTTTATTATCGGGCCGGGTTTATCATCATTAGTAGGTTTTTTAAATTTCCACTACAGGCTTACTACACCATTTATTATAGCTTTCATCTTAGCTGTTTCCAACGTAATACTACTCTTCTTCAGTTTTCGGGAAACATACACAGTAAAAAAAAGAACTTCAAGCTTATATTATGTTTTAGTCAAAAGCCTGACTTCCTTTTCTTATGCTTTTCGGGAAAAGCGTATAAGAATTCATATAATGGGGTATTTTCTTTTATATTTTGGTTACGGACTGTTTTTCCAATCGATTTCACTGTACTTAGCAGTAACATTCGGTTTCAGCACCTCCACAGTAGGTTTCAGTTTTATTGTCCTGGGAACAGCGCTTGTATTAAGCATCCTTTTTATTCAACCTTTTATTTATAAATATTTTAATTATAAAAGAATATTATTTTTCAGTGTTTTAATTATGGGGTTTCTGCTTATAATACAGTCAATTGGCTGCATCATGAATACATTTGAAAATATGCAGTTTTTCTGGTTTACCGCCATTCTTTACTTTATTATTCATCCTTTCGCTTCTTTAGGATACAGAACTCTTTTTTCTCAAATGGTCAGTAATGATGAACAGGGCCTCATTATGGGAGCTTTAGAACAGATTGTTTCAGCTGCTTTATTTATTTCTGCACTTTTAATAGGGCATTTAATGAGAGCTCACGACAGCTTAATTTTTCTGCTGGCAGGCATCAGTTTTCTAATAAGCGCCTTCACCATTATGTTTAATCAGAAAAAAAACCAAAAATCACTAAAGGTCAGAAAGTATCCCGGTATGAATTAGAACCATCGTACAGAATCTGTACTATTGAATTGGCAAAAAGCATACTATTTTATTTCATCAGCTCCTGGTAGGCATTATTTATACATCTATCCCGATTAAACTGAAGACGTTCTTTGAAGTTTCTCGCTGCATTTATATCTACTTCCTGCACCAAACAGTTGTTTTCATTTTCTCCAAGCGAATTTATAACTTTTCCAGATGGCGAGATCACAGAACTTGATCCCATAAAATCAATGTTGTCTTCTTTTCCTGTTCTGTTTATAATAGCAAAATAAAATCCTCCGGTAATAGCTTGTCCCTTCAACATAGTCAACCAGATATCTTTATGTTTTCTTTGGAAGCAGCAGCCTGAAACATTACTATAACCTATTGCTGTCGGAGAAAAAACTATATCAGCATCCTTAAGACCGTATATTCTCTGCACTTCAGGAAACCAATGATCCCAGCAAATCGATATACCGAAATTTCCAAACTCAGTCTTAAATAAAGGAAACCCCAAATTCCCAGGTTTAAAATAAAATTTTTCTTCATAGAGAATATTTTGAGGTATATGCATTTTCCGATACTTACCAATAATTTTTCCCTCTGGATTAAATACTGCAACCGTATTATAGTAGGCCGTTTTATCCTTTTCAAAGTAAGGCAGAAGCAAGTATACACTTAATTTTTGTGACAGTTCTCGTGCCATTTTCAACGAAGGCCCTTTTTCATCTTCTGCAAATCTGAAGTTATCAATATTCTGCTTTTGAGCAAAATATCTTGTAGGAGCAAGTTCCTGTAATGATATTATTCTGGCACCGGCATTTGCCGCCATATATGAATATTCTCTGATTTTTTCAAAGTTATCGTTCTGATTATCAGAACAGCTAACCTGTATTAAACCTATTATAGTTTGCATAATTAAATTTCCTATTAAAGTTTATATATCTTTCAACAAGTTTATCATTCAAAAAAACATGTTATATGTTCATATAATAAATCTGACTTATGCAGAATGTTTCCGTGATTACAGTCCATTTCAATTTTAGAAAAGCTCCGGCAGCCTTTGTCTATATTATTATTGGGATACTTAGACGTATAATTTACTCCGGAAAGTTTTGTCAAAACAGGGTCTGACTGAGTTGCTTTTAAAAGCTTCACTTCTGTATAGTTTAACTGCCTTGAAATATTCTGTTCTGAAAGTTTTTTTGTAGTTTCTACATTGTTAAGATTTTTTTGAATATAATCATTTTCATAACCCGCGTCCAATAAATATTCCTCTATATATTGCGGAAGAATATTTTCAGTTTTATTATTTCCTTCACTATCCGGCAAGCCGGAATCTATTAAAAGGAGTTTGATATTTTCTGTACCCTTTTGCTCCAGAATTGAAGCAATTTCCATAGCAATCTGTCCTCCCAGGGACCACCCCCCGATTTTATATACGGAAGAATTATGTTTTTTATGTATCAGATTCAGGTAATACTCCGCGAGTTCGGTAATATTTTCAATTTTTCTGTCATTATTGAGGTTATAATTGTCAATGCCGTAAACATTGTATTGGCTGTTCAGGCACAGGGCAAGCTCTTTATAAACTTCACAACCGCCGATCCCGGAATGGATAAAATAGATATTTTCATGCCCTTCTTTATAGTTGTTAAGAAGCATTAATTCGCCTGATTTATTTTCAGCTTTTATACATTTAACTAATTCTGAAATATTTCTGCTGTTAAAGAACTCTGAAATTTTAATATTAGTATTAAGGATAGAGTTAATTTCGTTAGCAAGTTGTATTGCAAGGATAGAATTTCCGCCTATCCTGAAAAAGTCATCCTTTATACCAATCTTATCTATACCAAGAACTTTTTGCCATATTTCACAAACCTGTTTTTCAAGTTCTGTTTCCGGCGCGGTATAACTACTATCCATATCCCTGAACCGCGGTTCCGGAAGAGCATTTTTATCTATTTTGCCCGAGGTGTTCAATGGGAAAGGATCCATATGAACATAGGATGAAGGAATCATATAATCGGGTAGCAGCCCGGATAAGTAATTGTTTAATTCAAAGGAGCTTATATTTTGTTTTTTTAAATTTTCAGAGGGTGTATTCGAGAACTCAGAGTCAACTGAAGAATTCAGATTTTCTCTGAAGAGATTTTTTTTCAAAGATTTCAGAGTGAAGCCTTCTCTGTAAAAGAACAGATCATATCCGGCTTTATGTTGACTGGAAAAACTTGTATAAAGTTTATATCCTTTATCTGCGGCAAGGTTATAAATTTCTTCGAGGTTATATAAATTATCACCTTCTTTCTGAAGTTCTGAATAACTGTTTACAGGGTTTTCATTGCCCTGATCCTGATTGATCGCGTTATTTAATTTATAGTAATTCCAAATTCTTTTGTTTGGGTAATTCCTAATTGCAACATATTCTCTGTCATTATTCAAAACTTCTGGAAGTTTCATCTCTTCTGTAAACTGCTTCCATTTAATAGAAGATGATATACCGGTATTTACACTCCTCCCGACATGTAGAATTATATCGTACCTGAATAGATTCATTTCATGCCGGCTTTTTCCTCTTTTCGGGAGCAACTCAACACAATTAACATGAGGTTTATCTTTAGCAAAATCTATAAAAAATTCCGGGGATATCAGCAGTTCCTTTTCTCTTTTTATCTTTTTTTCTACCCTTTTTTTCAGCTCTCCAGTCGTAGTAATCCGTTTATCGGATAATAGTTTATTGATTTCAACTGAAACATGAAACTCCTCTATTAATCTAAAATCCCTTATATCACCAATATATATTTTTCCATTATCAATCTTATCAGTAAGCTTCAGCAGCAGCTCTTTTAAATAATTTAAACTAGGGAAGTACTGAACAACAGAATTTATAATAACTGTATCAAAATAGTTTAACTCCGGCAGACCGTCTATTTGACCAATCTCGTCCGCTTTTGCGGTTTCTAAGTTTATATTTTTAATATTTGTAATTTGTATTTTACTTTTTAATAGGTTTATAACGGACGAAGAAAAGTCAATTCCGTAGTACTGCCTGCATTCTTTCTGCAGAGGATATAAAAGGAGGCCTGTACCGCAGCCTATTTCAAAAATATTTTCGGGTTTTAAGGAAAATATCCTGTCTAAGGTTGAATTCTGCCATTCCTTCATTTGATTTACGGGAATAGGTTTCCCGGTATAGGAACTGTTCCAGCCTATGAAGTTGGAATCTGCCTCGCCGCTGAAACTTTTCTGATATTCAATTTCATACATATCAGACCAGGTTTCAACAAAATTCTCTTCCAGGCTCTCTGTTTCATTTTCGGTAGATTTATTGCCGGTGCTATAATAGGCAGCAAGGTATTTGTTACCGTTGAATTGTTTACATAATACAACACACTGACTTATATCATCATAAGCTAAAAGCTTATTTTCTATTTCGCCAAGTTCTATACGAAAACCGCGGATTTTTACCTGATTATCATTTCTGCCAATAAATTCGATATTCCCGTCTGACAGCCATCTGCATATATCACCGGTTTTATAAATACGCAAATTTCGATTCTCCCTGACCTCATTATCAGTTGCAAACGGATTCTCTATAAAACGTTCAGATGTCAGCTCATGCGGGTTTAAATAACCACTTGCGACTCCGTCCCCTCCTATATATAATTCTCCCGGTATTCCAATACCAACCGGGCACAGTTTCTCATCAAGAATATATACTGTCTTCCCTGAAAGAGGTTTTCCTATAGGAGCACAATTCAGTGTTTTTTCTAAGGTTAAATCGCAGTAGGTTGCGAATGTTGTGGTTTCAGTCGGGCCGTAGACATGGACTATTCTTGTATTATAATTTTTAGATAATACCTCCCGAACTAATTTCAGGTCGCAGGCTTCACCGCCGAAAAAAAGTTCATCAGGCAGGTAAATTGCCTCAGAATTCAGTTTAGCAAGTTGACAAAACAGTGTGGTTGTCATGAAAACTTTGCTGATTTGCTTATTTTTAATTTCTTCTTTCAATTTCTTTTCATTTAACACTGTATCTTTTGTAAGCACTGCGCATGCGGCACCGTTTGCAAGTGCAGCCCAAATTTCGAATGTCGCAGCATCAAATGATATACTTGCAAGGCATCCTATAGTATCAGATGGTTTGATTTCAGTATAATTTGTGTTTCTGACAAGATTTACTATAGAACGATGTTCAACCATTACACCTTTGGGCTTCCCTGTAGAGCCGGAAGTATATATTACATAGGCTATATCCCGTGGATTATTAAATCGTTCTAGACGTGAAATCGGTGTGCTATTTAACTCATGTTCCAATTCGTCTATGCAGATAATCTGTGTTCCCGGTTCAGTAACAGATATTAAATTTTCACAATATTTCGATGATGTTAAAATCATTTTACATTTGCTGTCTTCCAGTTTATATTTCAGCCTGTCAGCAGGATCAGCATCATCAAAAGGCAAATATGCAGCGCCCGATTTTAATATCCCCAGAATTCCGGCTATCATCTCCAGTGAACGTTCTATATAAATGCCGATAAGAGGATTTTCCGGTATTTTGTCTGCGTCACCGCCGGTAAACTTACTTTGTATTACATTTGCAATACTATTCGAACGTTTATTTAACTCTTTATAGTTCAGTTTTTTATCTTCAAAGATAACGGCGGTATTATCAGGGTATTTTAAAGCCTGTTCCTCAAACAATCTATGAATAGCCACATTTCGTGGATAATTTGTTTCAGTTTTATTCCATTCATAAACAATTTTATCATATTCCGGTTTCGAAAATATATCGATATCTTCTACCTGTCTGTTTACATCCTTCAAGAGCCCTTTCAGTACATTTTTATAACGGGAAATTATTTGTTTTATGGTTTTGTTTTTATAAAGTGCAGTAGAGTAATTAAAAAATCCTTTGATAGTACTATTCCCGGGATTATCATTAATAAATAATATTAAGTCAAAAATTGAAAAATGCATCTGCTGGGTTATATCCAGTTGTTTAAACAGTTTTAATTCAGTACCGAAACTCTGCGCGGCAAAACAGATATTAAATAAACTGTGCTCGCTTTGTTTCCGCTGCAGATTCAGAGTTTCAACAACTTTCTGAAATGGAATATCGCTGTACTGAAGGTTTTCCATAGAGTCTGAAATAACATTATCAATAAGTCCATTTACCGTAAGATTATCCTCTAAAATGAATCTTCGGGCAAACGTATTGACAAAAAGCCCAATCAAATCTTCTGTCTGAGGGTAGTGGCGATTAGCGTTTACAACCCCGACAGTTATATCATTTTGACGAGTATATTTATATAGTAGAATATAGAATCCTGTAAGTAAAATATTATACAGTGTCGTTCCTTTTTGTTTAGCAAGTTTAACCAATGCTTTTGAAGTAACACTGTCTATTTCTAATTTGCAGTTATCACCGGAATAATCAACTTTTTCTGGTCTGTTGAAATCCGTGGGAAAATTTAACGGTTTGAGGTCTTTTAATTTATCCTTCCAATATTCAAGCTGTTTTCTGTATAGATTCCCCGAAAGGAATTTCCTTTGCCAAACTGCAAAATCCTTATATTGAATTGGAAGTTCCGGCAAAATATCCTTTCTTTTTTCAGAACTGGCGGTATATAAGGTTTCAAGCTCTTTAAAAAGTATATCAATAGACCAGCCATCTACGGCAATATGATGGAAGTCAAAAAAAGCATAACAGTTAACCTCTGTTTTATAAATAATAAGCCTTAACGGGTATTCCGTTTCCAGGTTAAAAACATATTTTATTGATTTTTCAACATGCTCTTTTACTTCTTCTAAGGTATTAAATTTGTATTCCTCAATTCCCAAAACTTCGTCCTGTACCGCCTGTAAATACAAGCCGTCCTCGTTTTGTATAAAAACGGTTCTTAGTGCTTCATGACGTTTAACAATTTTCTGAATAGCATTCTTAAAACCGGAAAGATTAATATCTGCACCCAGTTCAAGTATAATCGGAGTTTTGTAAGTTTTAGTTGCTCCGTATTTATACAGAAACCACAAGCGTTCCTGAGCAAATGATAACGGGGCCTTTTTCAGGTCTGTCCTTGGAATGAATATTTTATCAGTAGATATTGAGCTGTTTGAAATAATCGAACTTATAGTACTGTATTTGAAAATTTCAGCCACATTTAAATTTATTTCGGTCTCTTTTGAAATTTTATTTGCAAGTTTAATAACGAGCATAGAGTTACCGCCCAACTTAAAAAAATCATCGGTTACGCCGACTTTTTCGACTTTCAGTACATCCTGCCATATCTTACATAATTTTCTTTCTAAGTCAGTAACAGGCTCTACATATTCAAGGCTGACTTCTTTTAGTTCAGGGGCCGGCAATGCTTTTTTATCCACCTTACCGGAATGAGTCAGCGGGAATTCTTCAACCAGTACAAATATTGAGGGTATCATATAGTCAGGCATTTTTTCCGCAAGAAAGGAACTAAGTTCATTTGAAGTTAATTTTTGTTTTTCAGATTTTTTTAGTGGGTCTGTTGAAATATCGGAAACTACTGGAACTTTACAGTTTTCAATGAATAGAGATTTTTTTGAAAAATCAAAAGATTTTTTATAGAAAACGAGGTCACAGCAGTATCTTTTTTCAAGAGAAAGACCCGCATACAGTTTATAGCCATTTTCTTCTGCCAGTCTGAATAGTTCCTCAATTGAGTAGAAGTTCTGCTTTTCTTTTTTATATTTAAAATATTCCTTTACTATATCTTCATGCTCGGGTTTTTCTTTTATCGATTCAACAATTTTATGATAATCATATATCCTTTTAACGGGATAATTTTTTACTGCTATATACCCGTCATTGTCTGAATTTAATACCTCTTTAACAGAAAAGCTGTTATTATATATTTTCCATTCAAGTTCAGTTTTAGTACTTTTATTATTTTCTTTTCCTATATGTATAATTATGTCATACCTGAAAATATTCATTTCAATGAGGCTTTTACCTCTTTTAGGCAGAAGTTCTACATAATTTATTCTTGAATCACGCTGTGCAAGCTGTATGAAAAATTCAGGTGATACAATTAACTCCTTAATTCTTTCAGTTAATTCATTCAGTTTATACTTAATTTTACCGACACTTAAATTTTCGTTATTTTCAACGGCTTTATAGAGTTCTATTGATGCAAAAAATTCATTTATTATCCTGTAATCGCGAATATCCCCTATAAAAATCGTTCCTTCTCCCTGTCTTTCTATTAATTTCAGGATAAGTTCTTCAAGATAGTCAAGGCTTGGAAAATACTGTATTACGGAATTAATAACAGACGTGTTCAGTGACTCAGAATCCGGTATCAGATTAAGAATTCCTATATCATCAGCCTTTCCAGTGCCCACAAATACGTTATCAATTTTTTCATTTTTAATATCTGTCAGCAGTTTATCAATCACTGAAGCTGAAGGGTCTATTCCGTAATATTTTTTGCAGAATTTCCGGAGGGGATATAAAAGAAGTCCGGAACCGCAGCCTATTTCAAATATATTTTCAGGCCTTAACTCCAGTATTCTTTCTACAGTAGTATCGCGCCATTCTTCCATTTCTTCCAGCGGGATTGCCCTGTTCGTATAAGAACTGTTCCAGACAGAAAAATCATATCCGACCTGCCCGGTATAATCTTCCTGGTAGGCCAGTTCATACATCTCAGTCCAGTCTCCTATAAATTCCTCTTCCTTTTCTGATGAAGAGGACTCATTTTCTCCAAGCATATTATAATACGCTATAAGATATTTTTTCCCATCCTGTTCTTTACAAAGTACTACACTTTGCTTTATCTGTTCATGCGAGGAAAGCTTGCTTTCTATTTCACCTAACTCAATGCGCTGGCCGTTAAGTTTTATCTGATCATCGTTCCTGCCTAAAAAATCTATATTCCCGTCAGGCAGCATTCTTACGCTGTCACCGGTTTTATATAAAACTGCATTTTTATTTCCGTTTTTTTCTGCTCTTGTCTGAAAAGGGTTACTTATGAAATTTTCAGAAGTTTTCTTCTGATTATTAATATAGCCAAGCCCGACACAGTCTCCCGTTACATAAAGTTCTCCCTGAACACCCTGCGGAACAGGTTTTAAATATTTATCGAGAATAAAGTGTTTTGTATTTTGTATAGGTTTACCAATAGGAATATACGCTCCGTACTGTTCAGGTACAGATTCAAATTTATAGTGAGTTATATCATCGGAACACTCAGTTGGTCCGTAAACATTAGCCATAGCTATTTCCGGATAAAGTGAAAACCATCTCCGACAGTAGTCAAAAGGCAGCCCTTCTCCGTTCATTATGAACCATTTTAGATAACTTATGTCTGCTTTTTGTCCTTCTTCTTCAAGTTCTTCAAGAATTAAAACCATATGGGATGGAACGCTTTCAAATATACTTATTTTATTTTTTTTAATAGAGAGAAGAAGATTAGTTACGTCCCAGGCATTATTGTCCGATAAAATCACTGTAGTGCCGCCATTAAGAAGGGCTGTCAGAAACTGCCAGACCGAAACATCAAATGTCTGGGCAGAAGTCTGCGCTACTCTGTCTGAAGTATTTATCCTGAAATCGTTAATTTTTGCAAAAATATGATTCAGCATTCCCTTATGTCGAACCATTGCGCCTTTCGGGGTTCCAGTCGAACCGGATGTAAAAATAATATAGGCAAGACTTTCCGGGTCATATTCAGCAACACCTGTAACTGAATAATCATATTTTTTCTGTGCATCCTCCGGTAAAATTATTTTTGCCGAGTTTTCAGCTAACTCCAGCGCGTCATTATAATATTTTTTTTCTGCTAAAATAAAATCATACTCAAACTGTCTTAATATTGACCGGTTTTTCTCTTTAGGATGAAGGGGGTTCAAAGGTACAAAAGCATAGCCTTTTCTCCAGACAGCGAGCATAGAAGAGAGATAATATATGTTTCTATCTAAATAAAAAACGATTAAAGCATTATTTTTATCTGTTTGTTTAGTGTTTTTAATTAGAGTCGACATGGAAACAGTCAGCCTATGCAATTCTTTATAACTTAATCTTTTATCTTCATATATTGCGGCAATATTATCAGGACTTTTTTCCACCTGCTCTTCAAAAAGCTGAAACACTGATTTTTCTTTAGGAAAATAAACTTCATTGCAATTATAATCATATATCAGTTTTTTATATTCTTCGTTAGATAATAATGAAAGTTCGCTGTGAGCTTTATTTAAATTCTCCGGAATTGCTGTTAATATTCGCTGTAGATGGAGGATGAATTTTTCTGCTTTACTTTCATCTAAATATTCGCCCGCATATTTTAAGCTGATATATAATTTGTTTTGCAGATTATATGCTGTTATTCCTAATGGATAATCAAGTTTTTCTACGGCATCCCTGAACCTGAATGACAATCGGTCTGAAAAATTCTCTTCCGCCGGGTGGTTTGCAAAGAAAAAGAGACTGTGAAAAAGTCGTTTCCCACCGCTTTGAAGTTCTGCCAGAGATATTGAATTATAATTAGTAATTTCATAAATTCCAGAATGTATCTTTTTAAGCAATTCAACAACAGTACTGTTTTCTTCCCAGCTAATAATAAGCGGAAGAGTGTTTATGAATAGTCCAGCACTTTTTTCAATATCTTCCACGGGAATGTTTCTCGCAGAAACTGTAGTTCCAACTGCAGTCGTTTCATCGCTCGTATAAACCTGAATAAGTTTATGCCAAGCAAATTGTACAAATGTATTAAGAGTTAAGCCTTCAGATACTGCTATAGTTTTAAGTTTACTGTAATCTTTTCCTTCAATAATAACCGATGTATCCTTTGATTCTTTGACGGACTTTAAAGTATTCAGGTCAGTTTTTCTGCTCAGCATATTATTGAGGTCATTAGCTGAATCCAGTTCTCTGATTTTATTTTTCCAGAATTCATTGGCAATGTCACTGGAATTTATCCATTGTTTCTGTGCCTGAATATAAGCAGTATCTCTTTCCTGAATTATGTCTATGCCTGCAGCTAGTTTAAAGTAAGTATCGTGAACATAATTAAAAATAAAAGGCGTACTCCATCCATCCAGAATTGAATGATGACTATTCATGATCAGAACAAAGTGATTATCTGCCTGTTTTATCAGAGAAAGCCGCATCAGTTCCGGTTTTTCCAGGTCAAATGGATATTTTCTATCGGAAACTTGTATCTCTTTAATTTTCTTATCAATATCTTCGTTCCCGTTAATATCATGAATTTTTAAGTTAAGTTCACTCTTTTTACAAATTATCTGTATAGGGTTTTCATCCCAGTTGAAACATAACCTTAACGCCGGATATTTTTTCAGTGCATACTCCCAGGACTTTTTATAGAGATTAACGTTAAGATTAATATTATAATCGAAAAGAAGCTGTACCCTGTATGCTTCATCTTCCGGATTTGCCAGAACATAATATATAAAACCCTGCTGTAAGCTGTTTGCCGGTAAAATGTCTTCAATTTCAAGTCTGTTCTGTAGTTTATCAAGAAGTTCTGAACTGATATCTGCCGCACTGAAATCTGAAGCTGTAAACTCAGTGTTTTTTTTCTCTGAACAGTGTTTTATTACCTTTTCAAGGTGTTTATTAAAGCTGCCAAACAACTTTTCGGCTTCGTTTTCAGGAAGTTTTACTGCAACCTCAAAGCTCAGTTTTCCATTACTTACAAAGCCGTTTACGTCTATGATATTATTATTTTTATTCTTAATACTTATGTTTCTGCCTGCTGACTGAGGAATTATCTGCCAGTCTTCAGTTTTTGTATTAAATTGACCTAAATAGTTAAAGCTTATTGGCGGTAAACTGTGTTTTGAAAGCTTTTCCGAGTTGCCAAAATACTTCAAAGCACCGTAGCCTATTCCTTTATTAGGAATACTTCTTAGTGTCTCCTTAATGTTTTTTATTGAATCTTTCAAGCTTTTTTGAAGCTCCAGTTTTAGCGGAAAGACTGAAGTAAACCAGCCGACAGTCTGTGAAAGGTCAATATCATCGAAAATTTCTTCTCTACCGTGCCCTTCAAGAGTTAAATAATTCTGACTCTTCCCGCTCCATTCTTTTAGAGAATACGCAAAGGCCGTTAATAATAAATCATTCACTTCAGTATTATAGGCTTTATTGCTCAAATGCAGCAGGTTATAAGTATATTCTTCTGAAAGGCCTACTCTATTTATATGATTATTGCCTAAAGTAAATTTCGTATAAACAGGCTGACCTGATATTGTTTTTTCCCAGAATTCCGTTTCATTTTTATAACTTTCAGCATAACTTTTTACTGCTTTAACCCATTGACGATAACTCGAAGTTTTCCTTCCAGTATCTGTATTATTATATATATCTTTTATATTTTCTTTGATTATTCTCCACGATACTGAATCAATAATCAGATGATGTGCCGCGAAAAATATTCGAGCTGTTCTATCCTCAAAACCATAAAGATATGCAATTGACCACATTGGCCCGGTTTTAATATTAAAAACTGACTGAAGATCTGTAAATTTTTTGTATAACTCTGCGTCAGAACAGTTATTTACATTGAGAATGACCACTTCAGGAACATAAGTACTTTTATTATATTTTTGTTTATGGCCATCGAAAGTAGCTCTTAGGATATCATTTCGTTGAGCAAGAATATATGGAATATCCTTCAGTTTACTAAAATCCAACTCGGGAACTTTTATCAGAAATGACTGGTTCCAGTGGTTAGGCTCTGCAAAACTGTTTTCAAAAAATTGTTTCTGCACCGGCAGCAGATCAAATTCCCCTTCCAGAACTCCCTGTTCAGTAGTTGAATGCAGTATTTTGCTGTTCCTATCCTGCAATTCAGAAAGTTTATTTATTGTTCTCCTCTCAAAAATATCTTTAATTCCGGCTTTAAAACCTATTTTCCGCATTTTTGATACAAGCTGAATGCTAAGTATGGAATCTCCGCCTACCCTGAAAAAGTCATCCTCTATCCCAATTTTATCTATTCCCAATATTTCCTCCCAGATATCGCAAAGCTGTCGCTCTATATCTGTAGTCGGCGGGACAGAATTAACCGCATCATCCCTGAATCCGGGTTCCGGCAGTTCTTTCTTATCAACTTTGCCGGAAATATTTAGAGGAAATTTATCCATATAAACAAAAACAGAAGGCACCATATAGTCCGGAAGATGATCTCTCATATATACTTGCAGTTCTTCTTCCAAAGTTGAATGTTGAATGTTGAATGTTGAATTATTAACTGTATAGTAAGCAGCAAGATATTTATCGCCGGATTCACGCTCTTTACATAGTACCACAGACTGCTTGACTTTCTCATGTAAAGACAGTTTACTTTCTATCTCACCCAATTCTACACGGAAATCTCTTATTTTGACCTGCTCATCTCTACGCCCCATGAATTCTATATTGCCGTCAGGTAAATAACGGCAGATGTCTCCCGTTTTATATATACGCTGATTACAGACATTCTTTTTGTCCTTATTGGTGGCAACAAAAGGATTAGACATAAAACGTCCTGCTGTTTGCTCCGGACGGCTATAATAACCTCTTGCCAAACCGTCTCCTCCTATATACAATTCGCCAGGGACACCTACGGGTACAGGCTGTAAAGAAGGATTGAGCAGGTAAACGTGCGTATTGGATATGGGAGAACCGATAGTTAGCGAATCCTTCAGCTGCCCTCTCTTATATTTTGCAGAAGTAGTGCTAACCGTTGATTCAGTGGGGCCGTAATTATTAATAACAGTAACTCTCTTGTTCCATACTGCAGCTATGTCAATGTTACAAACATCACCGCCGACGACAACTCTTTTAAGTTTAAAGTCCAAATCCGGGTTTATTACAGGAAGAAACTGTGACGGAATATTCAGGTGTGTAATATTGTTATTCAGTAAATAAGTTTCAAGACCGTGAACATCATTTAATAATCTATCCGAAATAATAAAAAGAGTAGCCCCTCCTAATATAGAAATAAAAATTTGCTCAACTGATGCGTCAAAAGCGTAAGAATTAAATAATAATATATTTTCCATACTTTCAATTTCATAGAAGCGGATTCTGTCTGTTATTAAATTAACCACATTTCTATGTTCAATCATCACGCCTTTTGGATACCCGGTAGAACCTGATGTATAAATTACATAAGCAAGATTTTCAGGTTTACCGTTAATATCCGGATTATATTTAGGGGCATACTCTATCTTTTCTACATGACCGTCTATACATAACGCAAGTATATCGTCTTCAACAAGAAATAATAGATCATTAATTCTGTTACTCGAAGTGAGTACCATTCTGCATCCGCAGTCGTTTATCTTAAACTTTAAACGGTCCTCAGGGTCTGACCGGTCAAACGGTACATATGCGGCCCCTGATTTCAGTATCCCGAGAATACCGATTATCATATCCAGTGAACGCTCTATATATATACCTATTAAAGTATCGCCTTTAACCTCCTCGCTCCATTGTTCTGCATATTCTCTGCGTATTGTATGGGCAAGCCGGTTGGCTTTTTCATTTAACTCTCTATAGGTCAATTTTTCATTTTCAAAGACAACAGCCGCTTTATCCGGAGTACTCTCCGCCTGCTCCTCAAATAGCTGATGAATTGTTTTGTCTCTCGGATAAATGGTATAAGTGTCGTTCCAGTCATAGATAATTTTTTTGTATTCAGATAAAGATAAAACTGAAATACCATTAACATCAGCTTCATGATGCTCCAATATCAATGAAAGAAGATTAACAAAATGTTTATTAAGTCTGCTTAAAAAAGTTTCTTCAAATAGATTCTTCTGTGTATAGATAGAATAGAAGAATCTATCATCCGACTCTTCAAAGGCTAAATGGATTTCCGTATCTCCTACATTTGTAGGGAAAATTGCTTTTGAGTTTCTACCGTGAAGATTTAACTTTACAGGAGAAAGTTCAGTTTCAGCTATTGAAGTGTTAATATTAAAATTCTCTGAACCATAATGCAATGCGACCTCTGCCACACTCAGGTATTTGTTTTTACGGCTGAAGTTTGTTCTGTCATTTTGTAGAATATCTAAAATATTCCCTTTATTTTCATGAGGATAAAGCAGTGTATTAACAAATGCGCCTTTTATGTCCTGAAATTGTTTTCCCCTCGTATTAACTGGAAAAGAAATTACTAATTTTTCCTGGTTACAATATTTACTTAACAATACTCCCCAAATAACTTTGATAATATTAAAAACAGAAAAATCTGTCTTCTCTGAAAAGTTTTTTAACTTAGCATAAAGTTTATTTTCAAACGATTTTAACCCGGTTGATATAATCTTAAAAGCGGTGTCTCTTTTAAAATAAGGCAAATCGGCTTTCAGTGGAAAGTCATTTAATCTTTTAAGTTCATAATTTAGTTCAGCCTTCCCTATCTGTTTCCGTTCCCATTTTATATAATTTTTTAAGTAGCTGATTTCATCTTTATCGGAGATAGAAGTTCCTCTTGGTTTATGATAATGCTGTTCTACTTCTTTTATTAATTTTGCTCTCTGTGTTCCGTCTAATATAATATGATGAAAATTAAGAAGAAGTGAAGCCGTGCCAATGTAGTTTCTTTTAAAAAGCACAAATCGGAATAAATTACCATTTTCAAGGTCAAACGGTTTTTTTATCTGCTCATCTAACTTCTTCTGGTATTCTTCCTCGCTTAAGACATTGCATTCTTTTAATCTTGCCACCACACTATCATGTATAATTTGCTCAAAATCTTCACCGTTAAATCTAAAATTACTTCTCAGATTATAATTTGAATCTACAGTATTCTGAAGAGCTGTTCTGAGTCTGTTTATATCCGGAATACCTTCATATTCGTAAACCCCGTAAAGATGATACCTCACCTGCTCCTCTGACCCAAGTTTTTGTGCTTCTAAATAAAATATCCTGGAAAAATTACTTGCTTTTAATATAGTTTTATCTGACATTAAACAACCTCAATGCTTTTGTTTGTAACGTTAAAATTATTTAAACAAATTTCTACCTTATCATCCGATACAGGTCATACCGTACGGTGTGATGGATAAATAGACCAAATCGTTTTGGGTATAACATAAAACAAGATAAGTTGCTTCTCATGTAAAATAATAATAACGGGTAAACCTCCAGTTCTACTGGAGGACTCGTGTTGATTTGACATTTGCAGGAATATGAAGAAGATTCTCCTGGCTGTGAATCCTTCTTTGGATACAGAAGAGGAGAAAATCCATGAATTCATATCAAACTTTAGCCCATACAAGCTGGGAATGCAAATATCATGTAGTTTTTATCCCAAAATACAGGAGGAAGATATTATATAAACAACTAAAAAAGGATTTGGGAAAAATTTTTAAAGAACTTGCAGGTAGAATTGACAGCACAATAGAAGAAGGCCATATCTGTAAAGACCATGTTCATATGTTGATATCAATTCCTCCGAAGCACTCTGTTTCTAAAGTTATAGGCTTTATAAAAGGTAAAAGCGCAATATATATCGCCAAAATTTTTCTGAACCACAAGATGAATTATGGAGATCAAAATTTTTGGGCACGTGGTTATTTCGTATCAACTGTTGGAAGAGATGAAAAAAACGATTATAGAATATATAAAGAACCAGGAACAAATGGATAAAAAATTTGATCAAGGTGATTTATTTAATCCGTAGTAATAAATAATGCAATAGAGTTTAATCCCTTTGAGGGATTCCACAGTTTAATGCCACCGGCTATGCCGGTGGTCATTTACTATAATTTATTCTTTTTACCTTTGTATTCTTTCATTTCATAGATAAAAACGAATTCTACTATTTTGTTTCCTCTGAAAATAGGTGCCCTGTATAGAAGTCTGCAGCCTGAAAAGTAAGATTTGAATCTGTCATTAGGCGAGATATAACGATGACTGGTAACTATAAATAAAGCGTTATCACCTTTTTTCAGTTCACCTCTTATCTTGTTTACCCAGTAATATTCATGTATTTGCGATATATCACCATACATAATAAATTTTTTATTATTAGGAATAGCCACATAAAAATCTATATAAGCAGAGATGAACCAGTGGCACCCGACAATAGGATAGTTTTTGTATTCAGGCTGTTCTTTAATAAAATCTTTATATCGCCTGTTTACTTTATTCCAACATTGGGTATCAAGTGTGAAGTCTCTATGTCCCAGATCTTTTACCCAGTTCGAAGGAGGCGGCGGATTATTTACTGCTTTTGCATACTTAGAGTCATTTGTTTTAGGAGTATAACCCCATGGGACAATACCAAAATAGACTACTGTTACTGCGATTAATGCAACTGTTAACATGGAGTAAGCATAGATTGCAGGAAACTTTAAACTGCCGAGTTTTGAATCTAAATACGCAGCCGGTATTATCAGAAGTAGCATATATGAAATACCTACCCAGTGCGGTAAGGTCCCGTTAGAGATGGCTATAAGCCATACAGTGAATATCAGGGGAAGCGAACAGAACAATATGAGTTTAAAATATACTGATTTAATGAAATTGAGTTTCCGGTAACAGTATAATGAGATAATTATCAGGACTATATTCACCGGATTATAATAACCGATTTCACCGCCTATCTCTCTGAAAAAATCCTGTAAATTAATTCCGGAAAATAAATCTACCCGTGCTTCCTGAAAAGAGGTTCCAGCAAATCCGTTTTTATAATTCCAGTAATAAATCAAGCCTACAAAAAATATGGGAATCAGTACTCCGATATACATAATCTTCTTTTTGAACCAGGCCCTGTTACAAAAAATTATATAAAGCAGTACTCCAAACCCCAAATAACATGCCTGATATTTTGAGTAAATTGCAAGACCGAGAAAGAGGAAGGAAAACCAAATATCAGAATTTTCAGCTTTTTCAGGTCGTCCGGGAATATATTTAAGGAAGAAGTAGAAAGATAATAAAACAAAAAACAAAAGAGGAGGATCAGGAAGAATAAAAGCTCCGCAGATTACAGACATATAAATTGAGGCCACAGAAATATAAGCAGCTATAAGACCTGTTCTTTCATTCCTTACGGTTTTGCCTATAAAATAGATAGTGATTATTGAACCGGTTCCAATAATTATCGCCCCTATCCGCATTGTAAACTGATTTATGACCGTTAAATTCAATGTACCTAACTGGATTAAAAAGCCTAACATCGGAGGGTGATCAAAATGGCTCAGGGCGGGATGCAGACCGTATGTTATATAATATACTTCATCATTTCCCAGGCCTATCGCAGCCGCAGCAACGCATTTGATAACTAAAGATACAGTAATAAGAATAAACAGTGAAATACTAAAATTTTTAACATTTTTCATTTATTAATTCATCTTCCCTTAAATATTTTATTTGAACTATTACTTTACTTTATATTGAATATCTTTCAACAACAGAAATAAAGGTTATAGAAATATGAAGAAATATATCGGTGCACATGTAAGTGCGGCAGGTGGAGTAGATAAAGCTGTAGATAATGCCCTGGAGATTAACGCAAAGGCTTTTGCTATTTTTGTAAAAAACCAGAGACGCTGGAATGCACCCCCTCTTGATCAGCAGACAATTAACTTATTTAAATCTAAACTTCAGAAAAGTGGGATTCCTGAAAATATGGTTCTTCCACATGCCGGTTACCTGATAAATCTGGGGAATCCGGATCCGAATAAAAGAGAAAGGTCTGTAAAAAGCCTGATTGATGAAATGTATCGCTGCAGTCAGTTGGGACTAAAAAGATTAAACATCCATCCCGGGAGCCATCTCCGCCAAATAACTGAACAGAAATCTCTTGACCTTATAACTGACAATATAGAACAAGCCTTTTCTGAAATACAAACTGTGGGCATAGTATTGGAAACAACTGCAGGACAGGGAACAAACCTCGGTTACAATTTTGAACAGATCGGTTATATCATAAATAAGATCAGAGATAAGAAAAGGATATCGGCCTGCCTTGATACATGTCACAGTTTTTCAGCTGGCTACAGTTTTAATGATCCTGAAGGCTATAAATCGACATTAAACGAATTTGAAAAAAATATCGGCTTTAATTATTTAAGCGCAGTACACTTAAATGACAGTAAATTTGACTATGGGGAAAAAAAAGACAGACATGAAAACATAGGCCGCGGGTATTTATCTATTGAATTTTTTAAAAGATTTATGAATGACCCTCACTTTGACAATATTCCGATTATACTTGAAACAAAAGACAGTAAAATGTGGAAGGCGGAGATTGAAATGCTCTACAATATGATTAAAGTCCCGACAAAAAGCTCTTGAAATTTGGGAAACATATCTTGATTTTTTACCTCATCCGGATAACATCCTTTATAATGCCTTTCGCAAGAAGGTACCGGTAATAGATTTTTTCCCTGAATTTCCAGTACGACTCGCCTCCTCTTGCGTAACCTGATTTAAGTGCGGAATATAATGAATCCACACCGCAGTTTCCTGCGTAGTAGGTTCTGCCCTTTCCTACAAAACCAGCATAATGAGCATCACTGCTTCCTGTCAACGATATCTTAGTCAACCTGTTTTTTCTGATCGCATCATAGGCTTCGATATTATATCTCGTGCCGTAACCCGGAACTGCATTAGTACATTCTATAGCATCAAAAGGTATCATTTTTATAAGGTCTCTGCAGCCAAGTCTTTTCCTGAAAACAAAGTCAAGGATTGGAGGAGAATAAGGATGATGCGCTACTGCAATACCGCCGGCATTATGGATCAGTTTAACTGTCTGCCTAGCACTCAGTCCTTTCGGAATGATTTTGTTAACGAATAATGCTCCGATATGACCATCTCTGGATGATACTTCGATTCCGGGAACTACTGCTATATTGATTTTTCTTTTATGTACAATTCTGCGTGCCTCAAAAGCTCCTTTTATTTCATCATGGTCAGTTATTGCTATAGCGTTTAATCTGAGTTTTACGGCCATCGCAAGAATCTTTTCTATATCGTCTCCATCGGATTTCCTGGTGTGTATATGCAGATCCGCCTCATTCAGAAGTGTCACTTTTTGTTTATCGGTACCTGCAAGTCTTATCTCGGGCAATAGTGTGTTTTCATACGCCGTTGATTGCCACACATCAGATTTCTCAGCTCTTTTTAAATCATTTTCGGCAAAGTAAGATATTTGCTGTAAATATTTAAGCTCCTCTTGCGGTATATTTATTTTTTTTGTGTGTAGGAGGTTATCGACATACATATTTTTATCTTATTTTTTTATTAATATAATAATTTACCTTAGCATAAAATACAAAAATTTATTTCATCAATTTTATTTGCTTTGTTTATTTTTCGATATATTTTTCATTCTGCACCATGTTTTAAATCTTAATATATTGGATTTTTTATATGAAATTAAAAAAAGATTTAAAGTTTCCACAGGTTTTCAGTATAACGATAGGCTCGATGATAAGTTCAGGTATTTTTATACTCCCTTCTGTTGCATATGCCAAAAGCGGCCCTTCAATTATTGTTTCATATATCCTCGCAGGTTTTTTTGCAATGCTCGGTTCGTTAAGCATGGTGGAATTAACTACTGCAATGCCTAAAGCAGGCGGTGTATACTTTTTTGCTTCAAGAAGCCTCGGTGCTTTGACGGGTACTCTTTCAGGAATACTCATGTGGCTGGCAATTGCAATGAAAGCGGCTTTTGCAGTATACGGCCTTTCTGCAGTAATCTCGCACTATACGGGAATCAATTTTATTATTATTGGCACAATTACAACACTCTTTTATACAGCATTGAATATAAAAGGCGCACAGGAAGCGGCAAAGCTTGACACTATCCTCATTACAGTCATAATAATCATAATGATACCGTTTGCTATCATGGGTTATGATAAAATTACCCCTGTGAATTTTCATCCATTTACTATCCACGGCGGTTTTGATGATATATTTGCCACAACTGCATTTGTATTCATTGCTTTCGGAGGAATTATGAATGCAGCAAATATATCAGAAGAAATGGCTAATCCGAAACGTGACATTCCGAAAGCTATTTTTACAGCTATTTTTATAGTTTTGATCCTTTATACCGTTATTTTAATAACTGCAGTCGGGGTACTCCCCGGTAAAGAATTCATCGGCTCAATAAATCCAATTGCCGATGCAGGACGTATCATTCTCGGGAGGACAGGGTTTGTAATTATAACCGTTACTGCCTGCTTTGCTTTTTCCTCCTGTGCAAATTCCGGTTTAATGTCGGCATCAAGATACCCTCTTGCGTTGAGCAGAGACAGCCTTGCACCCCGCTTTATAGGGAAACTCAGCAAAAGGTTTAACACTCCCGTTATCTCTATACTCCTTACTGCAGCGGTTATGATTTTGGTTCTGCCGATGGAGCTGTCCACCCTTGTCGAGGGTGCATCAACAATAATTATAACTTCATATATCCTTACAGACCTTGCTGTAATTGTGCTTAGATGCAGCAGAATACAGAACTACCGTCCTACATTTAAGGTCCCGTTTTTTCCATGGCTGCAAATATTAAGTATGTCGGCTTTTTCATTTCTCATTTATAATATGGGGATGGAGGCAATAAAAATAAGTGCGATCCTTATGGGAATAAGTATTGTTGTTTATCTTTTTAACATCAAGAAAAATAAACATAAGTTTGCTTTATTTCATGCTTTCGAACATTTGAAAAATAAAAAAATTACATCCTTCAGGCTCGAACATGAGTTAAAAGATATCCTTTGTGAACGAGATAACGTTGTAAAAGATGAACTGGACAGAATTATCGAAAATGCAACTGTTATTGATCTGCCGAAGCCGCATACTAAAGAGGAGCTATTTGAATTTATCTCTTATAAATTCAAGAAACAAGTACCCCTTCCGGAAAAGGAAATCAACCGATTATTTAATGAGAGGGAAATGGAAAGTTCAACCGCTATTTCTGATACACTCGCTATTCCACATATTATTCTAAATAACAGGAATATTTTCAGCATCATAATTATAAGGTCAAAAAACGGAATATATTTTTCGGAAACATTCCCGGAAGTAAAAGCCATTTTAGCAATCGCAGCCTCCAACGATAAAAGAAACCTTTATCTGCGTACCATTTCCGCAATTGCTCAAATTATCAACAATAATGATTTTGAGACAAACTGGATGAATGCTGTAACAAGAAAAAACCTCAAAGATATTTTTCTGCTGGGAAAACGCAAACGAGATTCCCAGCAATGATTAATTTCTTTTTACTAAAAACAACGCTGATAATATTATCAATCGAAATTATCCCACTGCTTTCTGCACAGATAGAAAACAAGGATTGTCGAAATTATAGACGGAGCCATAAAAAAGACAGCAAAATTTATATAAAACAAATTCAGAAGTATAAAAACTGTAATAAGTATTAAGTATAAATACAAACCTATCTTTTTCCAGAACCAGATAAGGAGAGCTGAAAAGCTAATGAGCAATGTCAAAGCCATCGAAACATAAAGTATTTCAACCGGTATCTGCAGGATAAAATTTTCAAAAAATAAACTTCTCACCTTTTCCCAGTGAAAATATAACAAAGAATTTAAAAAATTGCCGATGATTATGCAAAAAAGTAGAAAAGAAAGCAACCCATGTCTTCTTTTTTTCAGTGAATTTTCAGGATCCTCAATTAAAGCAAATTGAAAATCTCTGCTTTTGACTTTTAGAAACCACATAGTGGTAAATATAAAAAATAGAAAATAAACATAGTACTCCCAGCTGTTATAAAACATTTCTAAATATGTAATTCCTGTTCCGGGAATGATCTGTATAAATAGATTTATACCGCCTGTTATATACAAAACTGCTGACAAGACCATCTGAACTGCAACTAAAGAAAGAAATGCAAGCAGTGTTAAAACAATATTTCTCCATAACAGAGCCCATGCAAAACCGTATTTACTTTTTGAAGCCAAAGACCTAAAATCAATTTTGGACTTTTCTGAAACATCCACAATTCCGATTTTAAAACCATTATATTCGACTTTCAAAAACCACTTAATGAGTCTGCTGTATGCAAACAGAAAAAACAATATGCTGATACTGCCCCCGAATATGATCAGTCCCGTTATACCCGGTTTCGTTAAAGCAAAAAGTATAGTTAAAATAGAGATACAGAGAAAGGTAATTATTGAAACAATAATATTACGCCAATAGAGTGCCCAGGCTATCGCAAGCCAGTTATAAATACCAATATTTTTAATTCTATTTGAAACGTGTTTAGTTTCCTGAATGTCACATAGATTACTTTCCATTTTATACCTCTGTTATTTAATTATTCATTTCAATTTTTTATTTTTTTATAGAAACAGATTTTATCATGTTACTATCTTTAAAACAAATGGCAATGCAACAAAAGTTCCTATACTTGAACCGATTGAACTAAAGACAAAAACCAGCAGCACTCTTGTCAGCCTGTTTTTCCACAAACGTCTTATTTGTACTATATCATCTGCTACTGTTTCAAAGTCTTTAACTTTTGGCCTTGCAATAAAAAGCTGCACAAGTCCTGTAGCCATGCCTGCACCGATTGTTGGATTCAAGCTTGTTATCGGAGCAGCAATAAAACCGATAACAACAGTTATCGGATGTGCAAAAGCCAGCAGACAGCCTAATGATGTTAACACTCCGTTAACCAGTATCCAGTAAGCAGCAGCCCGGCTTATTTTCTGATAATCACCGTAAAAAAAACCGATTATAAAAATTGCAATAATTACAGCGGGAATTATCCAGGGAAGCACTTTCGAGGTCTTTGTTTTAGGAGGGATTATTTCAAGATCTTCCAACGAAGCCGACGGTACTGTGTTTTTAAGGCATTCAAGAATGCCGGGCAGATGCGCTGCTCCGACAACAGCAGCTGTCTTAAAGCCAAGGTTCTTTCTTATATTTTCTGAAATATAAATATTCCGCTCATCAAGGAGAACTTTTTTAATTACAGGCAATACTTTTCCCAGCTCCTCAATAATTTTATTCAAATTATCTGTTTCTTTAATTTCTTTTATTTTATCTTCGTTTATTTCTCTTTCTTCCTTTCCTGAAAACATAAATGAAAAAAACAGTTTAAATTTATTCCAAAAAGTCAGCATCCGCATAGCCCTTTTAAGTGTAATAGAGATATTTCTATCTGCAAGAACGAGTTTGGAACCGGATTCTTCGCAAAGGTTTACAGCCTTTATAAATTCGGCGCCGGGCTTTATACCGAATTTTTCCGCTATACGTCTCTGAAATGAAGACATTATCAGCTGCGCTATAAAGAACAGTACTTTCTTTTTTTTAAAAATATCTATCACATCTGTATTCTGATACTTTTTCTGATTTTTTATAACATCAAGTCTTTGGGCGTCGAGTTCCACAGCTATAGTATCAGGTTCATAACTTCTGATTGTATCTTCTACAAGTTTAACTGATTCAGGTGATACATGCGCAGTACCTATCAGATAAAGTTCCCTTTTGTCGCTAAATACTACCCGGTATACATCATTCGACAGCTGCTCAACTTCATTAACTGTATTATTCACTTAATATTGTCCTTATTTAAACCTATTTATTCTTTTTTGCCCATGAATCTCTAAGAGGTACAGTCCTGTTAAAAACAGGCTTATCTTTTTTAGAATCTTCATCTACACAAAAATATCCAATTCTTTCAAACTGTATTCTGTCTTCTGGTTTAACATTTTTTAAATATGGTTCGACAAAACATTCAGGAAGTACTTTCAAAGAATCTGAATTCAAGTCATCTATAAAATGTCCGTCGCTCTCCGGATTTTCCCTTTTAAAAAGCCTGTCATAAAGTCTCACTTCAGCCTTAAGTGCGTGTTGCGCAGAAACCCAGTGGAGCGTCCCTTTCACTTTTCTTCCATCAGGTGCAGTACCGCCTCTTGATTCCGGATCGACAGTGCAGTGTATTTCAGTTATTTCTCCGTTTTCATCTTTGGTACATCGTGTACATTTAACTATATAGGCATATCTCAGTCTCACTTCTCTACCCGGCACCATTCTGAAAAACTTTCGCGGGGCTTCTTCCCTGAAATCCTCTTTTTCTATATACAACTCTTTTGAAAACGGGACTTTTCTTGTTCCCATGGTTTCATCCTCAGGATTATTTACTGCTGTCATTTCTTCGACCCGCCCTTCAGGATAATTATCAATAATCACTTTTACGGGATTTAAAACTCCCATCACGCGAGGAGAGGTCTTATTGAGATCTTCTCTGACACAGTATTCAAGAAGAGATACGTCGATAACCTGTTCACGCTTGGTCAAACCGGCTTTTTTTACAAAGTTCTTAATTGCACGCGGTGTATAACCTCTCCTGCGCATACCCGATACAGTGGGCATTCTCGGGTCATCCCAGCCGAACACTTTGTTTTCCTCCACAAGCTTAATCAGCTTTCTTTTACTCATAACTGTATAAGTAAGATTTAGTCGGTTAAATTCTATCTGCTGTGGTCGCGGATGAAGGTTAAGCTTTTCTAAAAACCAGTCATACAACGGACGATGTATTTCAAATTCAAGACTGCACAAAGAATGGGTAATCCCTTCAATTGCATCAGAAAGGCAGTGTGCAAAATCATACATCGGATATATGCACCATTTATCTCCTGTACGGTGATGGCTTACATGTTTTATTCTGTACATAGCGGGATCTCTCATATGAATATTTGTGGAGTTCATATCTATTTTGGCACGTAAAGTTTTAGCGCCGTCAGTAAATTCACCGTTTCTCATTCGTTTAAAAAGGTCAAGATTCTCTTCGATACTTCTGTTTCTGTATGGGCTTTCTTTCCCGGGTGTTGTCAGTGTACCCCGGTATTCTTTTATTTCCTCCATGCTCAAATCACAAACAAAAGCTTTTCCCATCTTTATCAGTTCTACAGCAAATTCATAAAGCTTTTCATAATAATCTGAAGCATAGAATAAATTATCGCCCCAGTCATATCCCATCCAGTGAATATCCCGTTTTATAGCCTGTATATACTTGTCATCCTCTTTAACAGGATTTGTATCGTCGAACCTCAGATGGCATTTTCCGTTCAATTCCTTTGCGATGCCGAAGTTCAGGCAGAAAGCTTTTGCGTGGCCAATATGAAGATAGCCGTTTGGTTCAGGGGGAAACCTGGTAACAACTTTTCCATCATTTTTATTATTTGTTATATCCTCATTTACTTTGTTTCTAATAAAATCAAGAGGTTCCTCAGTTTTTGTTTCTGCATATGTTTTTTCCATATTAATGCATCCTGATATGTTATAAATTAATCTTTAAAAAGCTTAACAATTTTTTCCATTCTGAAAACTGTATTTTCTTTACCGATTATAATTAATGTTTCTATTAAATCGGCTCCGCCGCTCTTTCCTGTTACGGAAACCCTTACGGGCTGATTGAGTTTCCCTTCAGGAATATCCAGTTCACTTTCTGCTTCTCTGATACATCTTTCGATATTTTCCGCAGTAAAAACATCTGTTTTTCTGAATTTATCAGCAACGCATTTTATCCCGGAAATATTAAATGTTTTTTTCAATATTTTTTTTACAGCTTTAGGATCATAGGTGTATAGCTTATCTTCAACAGCAGCTTCATCTCCCTGATTATCATGAAAAAGTGGAGAATCATTGAAAAAAAAGTATTTCCAGTCACTGACCATAGAAATCTGTTTAGTCCTGCCCTGCATAAGTTCAGCAGCTTTTCTGAATTTATCTTTCAGGGCCTCATCAAACCATCCCTGGGACACGGCTTTTTCGAGTGCCAGTTTTAAAAATGTTTCTTTATCCAGATCAGACATATAAAGTGCATTCATATTTAAAAGTTTATTAATGTCGAACTGGGCAGAAGAACTTTTAACTCTGTCTAAAGTAAATTTACTTACTATCTCATTTTTATCCATCTTCTCCTTGTCGTCACCTGGAGCCCAGCCTAAAAGTGAGAGATAATTAAACATTGCCTCAGGCATGATGCCCCGTATACGAAAGTCTCCTACAAAGGCATCGCCGTCTCTTTTACTGTAAGGTTTTCCCTGTTTATTTACTATCATCGGCATATGACCGTAATAAGGAGAATTATAGTCCATTGCATAAAAGAGCATCAGATGCCGGTATGTATTTTCAACATGATCATCGCCGCGGATAATATGTGTAACTCCCTGTTCAATATCATCACATACATTTGCTATATGAAAAACCGGAGAGCCGTCACTTCTTGCAATAACTAAATCCTTTATACTGTCTAAGGGTTTAGACAGCTTGCCTTTAATCAGGTCTTTATAAATAATCTCTCTCCGTGTATAAACAATTTTTGAACATTTTTCTAATCTCACGGTTTTAGCTCTGTTAAAAATGCAGCTCACATCACTGTCGGTCAAAGCATAAACTTTTTGACCGGCACTGTCATAAACTTCGAGGTCCTTGAAACCGGCTATACATCCACTGAACTCTATCGGTTTACCTTTCCTGCTTATCTGTGCAAATTTTATGCCTGTATAATCCATTTCCAGCGGTATTTCGGGATGTATTTTCTGTTCAACAGTACCTCTTAACTGAACATATTCGCAATTGTTCAAATTGAATGGAATCCTGAAAAGTACCGGTCCAGAAGTTTCGTTTCCTTCGGTTCTGACATAAGCCTTTTCTTCTGTTATTAGCTTCTCTATCGTTCTTTGATGTTCTTTCTCATGCCGACTTTGATAATAAACTTCTCCATCATAGTCAAGACCTAACCATTTCATACACTCAAAGAGCCTATCTATAGCTTCCTGAGTGGAGCGCTCTTTGTCTGTATCCTCTACTCTCAGTAAAAATTTTCCTCCGGTATGCCTCGCAAATAACCAGTTAAAAATAGCAGTTCTAATATTACCTATATGTATTTTACCGGTAGGGGACGGTGCAAATCTTACTTTTACAGTCATATTTTTTATCCTTAACATAAATTTATAATAAAAAACAAGCTATAAAGATATCTTAAATCCCTGCAAAATCAATCTTTATACGCAGCTAACGAAGATAAAAAAAGGTTCACCCTGCCAGGAAAGAACAGTAAGAACCAGTACGCGAGTGGATGGGCATTTCTATTCGGACTTCTTCAAATATTAATAAAAAAAAGGCTAAATATTCATTTAAAGCAGCTTACTGTAAATAAAATATATCTATTTTTTATAAATTATTTTACGGATTCAGGTTAGAGAATATTTGATCTTTATTCAAATTTTTTATTAGATTTTTCATCAGATATAGCACCGTTTGCTGAATAAAATTTGCCGATACTTTCAATAATATTTTCAATTCTATCCATCTCATTTTCATTGATCCTCTTCATCCCGTATTTTATTCTGCAGAAAATATCTGTAATAAAATTGATATCATCGTAATTATTTACATTATTTTTATATAAATAATCAAGAAACTCATAAGGTGTCAGATTATCAGGTTTTTTTATACTGTATTTTTCGAGGATTCGGAGCAGCCTGTCATAAAAATGTTTTATATTCTGTTTTTTTCTTTTCCGCCAATGAAGAGTGAATTTATTTTTTTTAATACCGAAAAAAACGAGACCTGAGAAAGACAGTATTCCTAATATCAAAAGAATATATAAAAAAATTCTATTAATAAAAATTCCGGCCATTTTTATAAGACGACCAATATCTTTTATAAAAATCAATTGGTCTCCATAGGTTAAATTTACTATTTTCGAATACCATATATACTCAATATAATCGTATAAACGTTTATAAAGGGGTTCCTTTATTTTCTGGAAATCCAAGGCTGCCTCATCTGCAGGTGTAGCGTCCATATTTATCCAACCTCTGTCTCTGAAATAAGCTTCGGTCCAGGCATGAGAATCTTTAATTCTTATATTATAATAATTACCGAAATTATTCTTTTCTTTTGCCATATATCCTACAGCAACTTTAGCCGGTATATCGAGTGCCCTCAGCAGTACTGCCAGAGCGGATGCAAACCTGCCGCAATGGCCCCGTTTCTCTTTAAAGATAAAATTTTCGACCGGGTTTTTTTCTTTCAGCTTCGGTGCCCCAAGCTCATATTTGAAATTACTGTTAAGATAGCTGCATACAGCCTGAGCTTTTTCATATTTATCTTTTGTATTTTTAGTTAGGTTCAACAGCCATTTTTTTAATTTTTCAGAAATCCCCCCGGTTTTTGTCAGTCGTTTAAATGTTCTGTCGGATAATGCAGGAATATTTTTCTTTCTACGAATCCAGTATTCATAATTCTTATTTTTTCTGGGCACATTCTCGTGAATAATAATATTACCGATTCTTGTCAAAAAAGGATTGTCAAAGAAATTCCCTTCTATGTATTCAACCTTCCCGTCAACAGGGAGAAACTTGGAGTTAAAATTGCTGTAACGTACATTCACCTTTCTGTAAATATAGTCCATTAAATTTTCATTTTTTGTATATTTATCGACACACAGATAACCGTAATAGCTTATTGACCACAAATCGCCGTCAAACTTATCCATAGAGAAACTTTTAAAATACATTAGACTGTCAGCATATACCTGAAATAATATCACATTATTTTTACTGTCTTCTTCAGAAGCAGATTCATTAGAAGTTTTCAGTTCGGGTTTAGTAAAATAAACAGGTTTTTTCTGAATATTTCCGAAATTTGAGTAAAATCTTGTATTCGATTCAAAGTTAATTCTTGGAAATAGCAGAAAGAATAAAATAGCAGAAGAAAATATAATCAGATATTCAATCTTATGCTTTAAAAATTTAAATTTAATCGGATTTATATTATCAACCGATGCCTCCCTGTAATTAATTTGAAAAAGGATTTTGGGAACTAAAATTATTGTTAAGATAAGCACTGCAGCAAACATATAATTGAGGAAGACCTGTGCACCAATTGCTATCTGAGTTAATGCAATAGCAAGAGTAAATATTTTCCTTCTGTAATCAAGTCTGTATGTCATTCGGAGCAGCTGGAGTACAGCCAGGGCATTCCCAAGCCCCATACATTTCTCAAAAAGATTGTCCCCGATAAACAGATAGAAAAAAATTAAAAATGTTAAAATCAGAAAAAATTCACTTAAATCACCGAAGAATTTCCTGTTAAGATTTAACGAACACAGTAACAACCACAATAAGCAGTAAACAAAAAGTAAATAATAGGTATCCCAGGTCATACCCTGGCAAATAAGACCAATCAGGATCAGTATATTCAGAGGTGACTTCAAATTTTCCATAACTTGCTCCTTCCAAAAAAGAAACAGTTTGGAGTAATATTTAAAACCTCTTTTATTAATTGGTCATTCTTATACATTTCAGGTATATAGACAGACTTCTTTTTCTGTTCTGTCATTTTATTCTTGACTTCCTCAACAGCAAGTTTGTCTAATTTTGAAAGAATAAAAGCCTGTGATGCTTTTCTGGAAAAAGAAGGTCTTTCTACAGGCTTACCTTTCGATTCGGGCTCGTGTTTATCTGATTTGAGTGCGGTTAGATATTCCAGTATTTCCGTATCTCCGAAAAAAGGCGAAGCCTTGAAATAGTTACTGAAGCTGAAATCAGCGATTTCTATGCTATGTCCTAAATCAAGTGCTGAAAAAGCAAGAGATCCCAGAGCTCTGACAGCCGAATTTAAAACATTTTTATTCCGCTCATTTATATTATCCTTGAGTTGTATGAAAAATGTAATTTTCCCTGAAAATTCCTCTCTGAACTCTTTCACATACAACCCCTGTCCTCTTGAACTGGCTTTCCAGTGAATAAATTTTACAGGATCTCCTTTGGTATAGGGTCTTATTCCCGAAAAATCCTCCCCAAAAAGAGTTGAATGATACCCTTTATAATGCCCGCCGAGCATCGGTTCAAAACCGGATGCAGGAGGTGAGGCAGCAGGATACAGCTCTGGATAAACTTTTATGATTCCTTGGTATCTAAGTTTTCTGTAAGTAGTGAAAAGACCAAATGGATTCAGCGTTTCAATAGAAAGTTTATCAAGCCTGTATATTCCCATTGCATAAAAAACCGCTTTAGGAGTAATATGTTTTATGTTTTTGCCTTTAATATAATCAACAGAACACAGAATTCCTAAATCACTTTTAAGTGTTACACAACATACACCTTTCCGTGATGAATTGACAACCTTTATTTCTGTGTCAAAAGGTTTTCCCTCTGTCGTTATAAGTTTATTTAAGCCGTAAAAAGTAAGGGCCCTTGCCCCAAATATGCCGTATATGAAGTCTGTTAAAATCACACCGATAACAATACCCAAAAATAAATACATAAGACCGGTTTGTGACATAATTGAAAAAACATAGAAAAGCAGCAGCAGAAACATAAGGAAAAGACCGGCTTTAGTCGGTTTAACTTTTATTTGCATAATTAGACGGTCCACATTAGCAGTTCTTTTTTCGGATTTGAAAATCTATATTTACTTTAACATTGACATTTATTGTTCCGGGATTGACAGGGACGCTGTCTGCTGCATCTGCTTTTTCCATTGTAAACATTGCATTAGAATATCGTCTGGAAGGTACATAAAAGTTGCTGATACTTATATCAAGGATTTTTACTGTTTCCTGTCCGGTTGCCTTAAGCAGGGCATCGGCATCCTTTTCAGCGTTTTTAACAGCTGTTTCAATAGCCTCAGCCCTGTATTTATAGGGATTTGAAAGGCTGAATGTTATATTGCTTATGTTATTCGCCCCGGCCGCTACAGCTTTCTGGATAAGGTGTCCTATTGCATCCATTTTTTTTGATTTCACATTGAAACCATTGTCCACCTGATATCCGACAATTTCTCTTTTCCAGTTACCGGGAGCGTTTTTAGGCCTTCTGGAAAAGACAGGCTTTACAGAAAAACCTGAAGTTTTATATTCCTTCTTATTTATTCCTACTTCAGTTAAAACTTCTTTGACCTTCCCCATTTTTTCAGAATTAATTTCCATTCCATTTTCGGCTGATTTGTCAATTACTTTGACGCCAATACTCATTTCGAACTGATCAGCGGGAACCTCTACTTTGCCACTGCCCTGAACTGACATTCTGGAAATACAGTCTTTGTTTTGGACGGCAAAACAAGTAAGCGATAAAAACAGTGCACCGGCAAGGATTATTAATTTTTTCATTTTAGTACTCCTTATAAATTATACGTTTGGTCTATAATACTTTAATACTATAGGCCTTAGAGACAAACTTTGTTAATTAAAATATTCCTACCTGTTCCGTATTCTCACAATATTGTTTAAGAAAACACTTTAAACACGATAACTGTGTTAATTTTATAATATAATATAAATATATCCAAACGAATTATTTTTATTTATCCACGGTGAATAACCGTGGCGAGAAATGCTGTCCGGTTTTGAGCCGGGCATCGTGAAAATTCTCTAAAACCGCATACACTTATATATAAGATAGATAAAAACTGGTACATATGCAAGCGTTTTCATTTATTCCTTAAAGTCAAATACCACCTGCAAAGCCGGAGATATTCGACTTGCGGTTGGAAGTATATTGTACTATTATTATACTGGATAATAAAAAGGACTAATTTTCTGTGCCCGGCTATAATTAACTTTTTTTTTTAAATTAATACATCATAATCGGATATTTACATTAACTTTATTATAGAGTACAGCCATGGGGGGAATAGGTTTGAATACGAATTTTAAAACCTTATTTACAAAGCAAGGTTTACAAGCTTCTGCAGTAAGTTTTATTACTTCTTTAATCGGAACAAGCGTCTTTTTAATAGGAACAAAAGTTTTGTATATCATATGAAAATTATTACAAAATTAACGATAGCCTTTTTAAGCATGGCACTGTTAGTGCTTATTGTTGGTTATTTTAGTGCCAATGAATCTGAAAAGATGCTGCAGAAGGCTATCGAAGAAAAATCTGTAATACTGGCTCAGGAGACAATCAATAGGATTGACATATTTGTTTATGAGGAAATTCAACATTTGAAGTTTGTTTGTAAATCAAGCAGCTGGTTGCACGGTGCCATGTTATCTTCAAACAAGGAATTTTCGAAATTAGGCAATCCTCAGGAATACATCGAGCAAAAAGACCGGGAATGGAGAAATATACCAGAAGAAGAAATAACCCCTTTTATGCAGGATATACTCAATAATAAATTATCAAAATTATTTAATATTCAAAGCAATTTCCATAAGGATGAATATGGACGTGAGAATATTGCAGAAATTTTTGCAACAAACAAATATGGTGCTAATATTGGACTAACAAGAAAAACTACTGATTACTACCAGGCGGATGAAAAATGGTGGCAAAAGGCCAAGGAAGACGGTTTTTATGTATCAGACGTTGGTTATGATGAGAGTTCAGGTGTCTACTCCATTGATATCTGCATAAGAGTAAACGACAAGAATGGGAATTTCATCGGGGTTATAAAAGACGTTTTTAATATTGAGAGAGTGACTGATATCCTCAAAGAATTAAAATCAGAAGAAAAACACATGCTCTGTGAAGACATTATGCAAATAGATTTACTTACCAAAGGTGGCAAAGTAATCTATTCAACAGGGAAATTTGAATTTTTGGAAGATATATCCGATAGGTTGCCCTCTTTTATTTTTCAGCATCAAGGGGGGAAGAGGCACTTCGATTATTTTGTTGCAGAAGGCGATATGCCCGGGGAAGGAGAAAAGTTATATGCTTATGCCCATTCAAAAGGATATAAAGATTACAAGGGCTTAGGCTGGATTTTAATGGTAGAGCACGAGGCAAAGGAGGTTTTTGCACCTGTTGTCAAATTGAGCCACATCTTAATAATTATCTCACTTATGGCCGCAATGCTTGCGATTATTTTGGGTGTATTTATCGCTCGTTCTGTATCTGCCCCTTTAGTAAAACTGAATGAAGGGGTAAAGAAAATAGGAAGGGGTAAATTAGATACTAGGATAGAATGTAGTTCAAATACCCCCGAACTTAGAGATTTATCGATGAGCTTCAATAATATGGCTAAACATTTAAAAGAATCCACTACTTCGATCGATAATCTTAATAAAGAAATCAACGAGCGCAAGCTAGCGGAGGAAAAACTGCGGGAAAAAGAAGAACACCTTAACTTAGCTATAAAGGGCGGTAACCTTGGCACCTGGGATTGGGATATTACAACAGATAAGGTTATATTTAATGAACTCTGGGCTCAAATGAAAGGATATAGTTTTGAGGAGATTGTGCCTCATTTGAGCACATGGGAGGATTTAGTCCACCCTGATGATTTGCCTGAAGCTTACAAAAAACTTCACGCTCATTTTAAAGGCAAAACTGATTTTTATGAAGCTGAATTTCGCATGAAACACAAATCCGGAAAATGGATTTGGATTCTTGATAGAGGCAGAGTTATTGAAAGAGATGAAGACGGAAATCCTCTGCGCACATGCGGAACACACTTGGACATCACCGAACGCAAGCAGGCGGAAGAGACATTAAAAGAAAGTTTAGAATTTGAAGAGTTAGTTTCCTCCATATCATCAAGTTTTGTAGGTGTTTTTAATTGGGATGCTTCGATAAATAATGTTCTGAAAAACATTGGTAAATTTTGTTATGCAGAACGCTCTTATATTTTTAAAATTAATACTGTAGCAGCAAATACAATGGATAATATCTATGAATGGTGCAGCAAAGGAGTTTCTCCACAAATAGATAATCTCAAAGATTTGCCTACTGATACATTTCCATGGTGGATGACGAAATTAAAAACGAATCAATCTATTTATATTGAAGATGTGACAAAGTTACCCAAAGAAGCAAGTGCCGAGAAGGAAATACTCAAAAGCCAGAATATTAACTCTGTTATTGTTTTACCATTGAATATTGATGGATATCTTTGGGGTTTTATTGGATTTGATAACGTAAATACAAATAAGGGCCGAGGTAATAAGATAATGAAAGTTCTTCAGGTAGCTTCTGAGATTTTGGAAAATGCAATTCAGCGCAAACTGGCAGAGAAGGAACTGCAAGAAGCCTACACGATTATTAACAAAAGTCCTTCAGTTGCTTTTACATGGAAAAATTTAGAAGAATGGCCGGTTGAATTTGTTACTGAAAATGTCGAAAAGCTTTTTGGCTATACAGCTGAAGAATTTAAATCAGGGAAAGTACTTTATGCGCGATGTGTTCATCCAGATGATTTGGAGAGATTGGCTGAAGAAGTCAGTCAATTCAGCAGCGAGAAAGGAAGGAGTGAGTTTGTTCATAAGCCTTATAGAATTGTTACAAAAATGGGCATGGAGAAGATTATTGATGACAAGACAGCTATTGTAAGAGATGGGGAAGGGAATATCACGCATTATCGGGGCATAATAACAGATATTACTGAAAAGAAAAAATATCAGGATAAAATACTCACTCTTAATAATCAGCTTAAAGAATTCGCATATAACGATCCTTTAACAAAGTGTTTCAATAGAAGAGCTTTCCTTGAAATATTAGAAAAGAATATAAATTACTATCACAGAAACAGTAATAGTTTTGCTTTGCTTTTTATTGATATAGATAATTTTAAAATGATAAATGATAACTATGGTCATGATACAGGAGACGAAGTATTAAAAATTGCTTCTGAAAGAATTAACAATATTCTTAGGACAAGTGATATTGTTGCAAGATTTGGCGGAGATGAGTTTGTTGTTCTGCTACATGATGATAAATCCGAACAGGATGCTTTTACCGTAGCTCAAAAAATCAAAACTTCATTAAATAAAACCTTTATTATTGATCGAAAGAACTTTCATATAAATCTTTGTATAGGGATATGCTTATACCCCGATGATGGAACTACCGCAGATGAGTTGCTCAGGAATAGTGATACAGCAATGTATTTCGCAAAACAGCAGGGGAAAAACTGTTGCCGGATGTATGATACAGAACAGGCCAAAAACATCAAATTTCTGAATGCTTTATCGGAAGCTCTGGAAAATGATGAATATAGGGTTTATTATCAGCCAATATTAAACTGCAAGGGAGAGGCGGTTTTTATTGAGGCGCTTATCAGATGGCATTCTTCAGAATTCGGCCTTGTTCCTCCTAATAAATTTATTCCTGTTTTGGAATGGAACAGGAGAATTATTAAAGTTGGAAAGTGGATTATAAAAACAACAACAAACCGAATAAAAGAATTAAACAAAGATAAAAGCTTAAAAAATCTTTGTGTTACAATTAATCTTTCCCCGGTCCAGCTGGAAGATGAAGAATTTTTTAAAGACTTTCATAATATATTAGAAAATTCAAAAGTTGATCCCACCAATGTAGCTGTAGAAATAACTGAAGCTGAAGATGTGTTCGGATTAAGTTCCAGTATATCTGTTTTAAACAAAATTAGAAATGATAAAATAAAGATATTACTTGATGACTTTGGTGCGGGATATTCTTCCTTTAATGCACTCCTTAAATTTACTTTTGACATAATAAAAATTGATAAATTTCTGATTGATAAATTGTCAGATAAAGAAGGAGATAGGGAAAGTGAATTGGTTATTAAACTAATAGCCATGTTAAAAAATATGAATTTAAAAGTTCTTGCTGAGGGAGTGGAAACAGAAAAACAATTTAAAATACTTAAAAATGAAGGTTGTGATTACTTCCAGGGATATTACTTCTGCAAACCCACTGAAAAAATATACGAACTTTTAAAGAATAGCAACGGAAGATTTATATGTAGTAGATAGAATATCATTGGACAAATCCGAATTAACTCTGAAACTCCAACACCTGTTCATAGAATGTCTGATAATTATAAAGAATTATTAGATTTTTAAATTTCAGGTTTTTTCTTTACTTTGTTTATTTTTAAGGTATAATTATATTTTAGTCGAAAAGGTATCATACTCTGCAGCCTATTTTTTTTGGCTTTTCTGAAATATTTCAATGTTGTTTTTTGAATTTTTCAGAAAACTGAAAACGCAAATAGAATTAGTTGTCTATAAGAACCGGGACAGTAGTCTTTACTCAATATGAAATTAAACCTTAAAACAAAACAGGAAAATTTATAATGAAAATTATCGGAATAAACGGCAGTCCGCGTTTAAACGGAAACAGTGCTTTCCTATTAGAAAAAATCACCCAGGCATTTTCTTTAAAGGGCCATGAGACTGTCACTTATAATTTAAATTCAATGAATTACAGAGGCTGTCAGGGGTGCATGGCCTGTAAAACCGCCGGAAAAACCTGCTGCATACTTAACGACGACTTAAAAGACCTTCTCAAACATATAGAAACTTCAGATATTATCGCCCTAATCTCACCGGTATATTTCGGGGATATTACATCACAGGCCAAAGGTTTTATTGATCGCACTTACTCTTTTTTGAAATCCGATTTTTACACGGCAGAAGATAAGAGCAGGTTACGCAAAGGGAAGAAATTTATTCTCGGCCTTGTACAGGGAAGCCCCGTAGAATCTCAGTTCAATGATATATACCCAAGGTATAAATTCTTTTTAGACTGGCAGTTTGATAATACATATTTAATAAGAAAATGCGGATGTACTTCGAAAAAAACAGCATCAGAGGATTCTTCAATAATTAATAAAATTAAACAGACTATTGAATTAATAACCGGTTAACTTGAAATAATTAATAATTATGAAAACACTTTATATAGTTAGACATGCTAAATCAAGCTGGTCAAATCCAGGATTAGACGACATAGACAGGCCTTTAAATAAAAGAGGTCTCAAAGATGCCCCGAAGATGGCCAGGTTTTTTGCAGAACCAAAGCCAAAAGTAGATCTTATTATATCAAGCCCTGCAAGAAGAGCACTTGAAACAGCTGAAAACTTTGCCTCCGAACTTAATTATAAAATAAACAGAATTCAAATTGAGGAAAGTGTTTATGATGCCTCCCCGAATACTCTCCTACAAGTTTTATTTGAGTGTGAAGATATATTTAAAAAAGTAATGCTTTTCGGACATAATCCGGGTCTGTTGGAATTTATAAATCAACTTTCCCCTTCGAAGATTGAAAAACTGCCTACTTGTACAATCTGCTGTCTGACGTTCAGTACAAAGAGATGGTACAAAATAGAAAAAGATAATTGTGAATTTAAATTCATTGCCACTCCAAAAAAAATTGAAAAAAAGTAAATAATAAACAGTGGAATTTTTTAAAAAAAATCGATGTGATTGGGAACAGAATTTTTAAAAACACGCAGTCAGTAGTTTTCCTATGTCAAAGTTTCAATTGTTTTAAGCAGGTTGCTCTGATCAAACTGACTTTTTACTATATACGCATTGGCACCAGCATCAACACCGCGTTCTTTATCTTCATCTGATGATAATGATGTAACAAGTATGACCGGAATATCAGCAAGTTTGCTGTCCGCCTTGATTTTTCTTGTCAGTGCAAAACCGTCCATTCTGGGCATCTGTATATCAGATACAACCAGATCAATGTCTTTAGTTTTTAAAACAGTTACAGCAGCCACACCGTCTACTGCTGTTTCGACATTATAGCCGGCTGATTCCAAAATATTTTTCAGCAGTATCCTTGAAGTAATAGAATCTTCTACTACGAGGAGGTTATTAGTTTTTCTGCCCTCTTTTTCTTCTCTCTTTTCTTCTTTTGTGTTAAAATCTTTTCCCGTAGTTATTCCGCTGGTATTGAGATTTTTAGCAGTAAAAAACAGGTCCTGTATATTAAGGATAGGCACAATTTCTCCAGAAGTTAAAATAGTAGCACCGGAAATGTTCTCGATTTTTCTGAGCTGACATCCGAGGTCTTTCACTAGGATCTCCTGTTCCTCCAAAATATTGTCAACTTTAATTGCCATAAACTTATTGTTCTTTTCTAAAATAACTGCAGTCAATATATTTTCATCTACTTCCTTTTTTTCATTGTTTTCATCTGCAGAAAGGTTGAATGCAAATGCTAAATCGACAAGCGGATAAGTTTTGTCATTGTATACAAGCGTTTCTCTATTCTCTATTCTTTTTATGGACGGCTCTTTTATTCTGATAACTTTTTCGACATTTATACTTGGGACGGCAAATAACCGTTTATTAATTTCAAGGAGAACTCCCTTGAAAGTGGAAAGAGCAACAGGAAGAGAGAGTTTTACTGTTGTCCCTTTCTCTGATTCTGAAGTGACAGATATTTTTCCACCAAGTTTTTCGAGTCTTTCCTTTACAATAGTAAGACCGAGACCCTGTCCGGAAATATCAGTAATAATATTTTTTGTAGAAAACCCTGAAAAAAAGAGTCTGTCGATAAGTTCATCTTTAGTCATTTTAGCTGCGGAATCATCTTTAATTGCCCCCTCATTAATAAGTTTGTTTTTAACTGCATATTCGTCGATACCCTTTCCGTCATCTTCTATTTCAATTTCTATCTTATTACTTTCAGACTGAAAAACTTGCAGTTTAATATTTCCTTTTTCTGTTTTCCCGGCAATCTTCCTTTCTTCGGGCATTTCAATTCCGTGATCAATACAGTTCCTTATCAAGTGAATAAGCGGGTCTTTCATTTCCTGGAGAATTCTTCTATCTATCTGGTTATCTTCTCCGGTTATTTTAAAATTAACATCCTTTTTGAGTTCTTTTGATATATTTTTTACCATCCTTGGAAAGTATGAAAGTATATTTGAAAATGGCAGCATAGCTACCTCCTTAATATTGTATAAAAAACTGTCAATCATTTTTTCTGCATTTCTGAAGTTATCCTTTTCTATATTTCCCAGGTTTCTTATGGAATTTTCAATATCTTTTATTTTTATCTGGAGCTGCCCAAGAAAATCAGTAAGATATTTAATGGATGTTCTTTCTTCTGCTCTCTGGTTCATTCCCTCTGTCTTTAAAAACTGTTTAAGGAAAATCAAATCCGGCTGTGTTTTGTTGTAACTGTGCTTTATAAACTCAAACTGTGAAATTATTCTGTTGATCGACTCGCTGTTGTCCTTAAACATCTGTTTAATTCTTATTAAATTTTCAGATTTAAGCAGCAGGGAATCGAGCTTTGCCGACGTTATTCTGACGGTATCTCTTCCAGCAGAGGCTGTGTTCAGTTCATCTTTATTTTTTTCTTCAGTTTCGCTTGCAGAAGTTACTGTCTTTTTCCCTGTTTCTTTATTTTTATTTTGCTGTGGATTTTCCTGTTTTATCTCTGATACTTCGCATTTCTCTTCAGCTCCTTGAGGTTTTTCTTCAGTCTGCTTAGGTAAACTCTTTTTTATATTCTCTATACTGCTTTCGAAATATTTCTGAAGTTGTGAAATCTTTTGCTTGTCTTCAAGAGACTCAATGTTGTTTTCCTGCAGAATATCGTCAAGCTTGTTCATAGTTTCCTGAATAAGTTCAGAAATTTCCGGAGTGAACTCTTTTTTCTTTTCCTTTATATCAGTAAGTAAGGTTTCAAGTAACTGAAAAAAACTTTCGAAATGTGAAAGGTTTATCGATCTTGCTGCACCTTTCATGCTGTGCATATCGCGAAAAACAGTATCTGTAAGCTCTTGTGACTTCTTGCTGTTATCTTCTGTCTGTTCAATTTCAATAAGACAGTTTATAATGCTGTTAAGTCTTTCTTTAGCTTCCTGCATAAAGACTGTTTTAAGCTCTTTTCCTAAGGTTTTTTCATCCATAATCGAATCCTTGAAATGCTATTTAGTGTCGAATTATTTTGATTTATGATTTTAGATATATAATTTTTGATTGAAATTGTTTATCCGCGAATTTCAAAAAAGAACTAAATGTTTATAATTTATAGATCTATTAGCCAATGCTATTGAATTAAGAGGCTTACTTTCGGAATCATCAGCCGTCGTACAGAAGTTGCTGTACTATGGCCGACACAGAAGGATTGATTTCCTTCTCCACAAACTGCTGAACACATGGAGTAAACCAGTCCCCCTGGTTCCGTAAACAAAGCAATATCAATAATTTTGCCTTAATTCAACGGTATTGATTACCATTAACATATAAAGTCTGCTGTTTTTTCTTTTAGATTTTTACTTAATTCATTAATTTCGACAGAAGCTGCTTCGAGTTTTCTGGCTGCTTCAGCATTATTTCCTGAAGAGTCTTTTATACTTTTCATTGCTTCAGCTAGTATTCTTATACCTTCGAGTTGTTTTTTTCGTGACATAGTAAGGCCGTTAATTGTTTCTGAAATAGATCCGAGCAGCTCCGTTTTCTGCATAAAATCTTCACTGAATGCTGTAGCCCTATCAATAAATCCAGCAGTTTTATTCTGTATTTCTTCAATTGTAAGAGAACATTTCTGGGAAGCATCCTGCACAGCTTTAAAAGCTTCTTCAGCATTGTTAAGTGAATGTGTCGAACAGGATGAAAGGTTTTTTATTTCTTTAGCAATTACAGAAAATCCTTTACCGTGTTCACCTGCTTTGCTTGCCTGAACAGAAGCATTAACGGAAAGAATCCTTAACTGAATTCCGATTTCTTTTATTTTATCAATAAAGTTTTCCATACCGGTTGCCTGTTTGTTCATATCAACAAGAAATTCCGATACTTCTTTCAGCTTATTCTTGATATCTTTAATTTTTTTAAAATCAGTAGCTTCATCCATATTTTCCATAAGCTGCTGTATATTATTTTCGTTCTTTTCGAGAGTAACTGTGGTATTGCTGTAGTAAACCTCCGTAGCCTGTTTCAGGTCTTCCATTGCGGCATCCATATGTTCTATTGCACTTGAATTGGAAACAGATTCGTTAGCCAAATCTATTGATGAGCTGGAAAGTTTTCCGGAATGACCGTCAAGAGCGGTTGCTTCTTTTTTCAGACTTCCCACCAGTTCCTGAAGATTTCCTATAAACAAATTAAACCATTTGACCAACATACCGATTTCATCATTTTTTTCGAGTTCAATGCGTTTTGTTAGATCCGCTCTTCCGTCTGCAATTTCTTTCATATTAAACTTAATTCGGTCAACAGGCTTTCTAATACGGTTCGACATTAAAGAAGATATAACTGCAAAAATAACTATTACTGCTACAGAAGAAATAAGGATACCTGAAAGAGTATAATTCACTGCCTGGGCTTCCTTTTGTTTTCTTTGAGCCATCAGTTTTTCCTCATTATTATAAAAGTGACGTATTTTATTTCTTATTATTTGCAGATATTTATCTCCGAGCTTCATTCTTGTAATATTATCTAAAGTTGAATCATTTTTACCTTTACCCTGAAGTGAAACAATAAATTTATCAGCTTCATATAACCATTTTTTTATCTTAGGACCAATATTCTTCAGCATTTCTTTCTGTGACTGAGTCCAGACGATATCCATTAGTATCCTTAATTCATTCCTGAGCCTTTTTTTGTCTTTTTCATATTGTTTTTTGAATTTTTTATCACGGAATATCGTGAAGTTCCTTATATTGATCTCAAGCCTTTCCAGATATTTTTCAAGCAACAGAGAATGTTTGATCATTTGAGAAGAATGTATAACATATTCAGTAGTGCCGAGAAGCCTGTTTACGCTCGACCAGGTGATTAAAGTTACAATAAGTATTAGAACTACTGTACTGCAGCTCCATAAAGTCAGTTTTGTTTTTAATCTCATAATTTAATCGGTTATTAGTTATCGGTTATCGGTGAAATATTCTTCTACTTCTTCGCTAATACAAAAATCTGATCAGTTAAAGAATAAACTTCTTCTTTTGGGAACTTTTTAGTGAGTCTAAAAATTGCATCAGCTACATTCTGAGCTTTTTGATATACTTTCAAATCTCTAAAGCTGTCAGCATGTTCCATTTCACTATTCACTTCTCAATGCCGTTGAATTAAAACAAAATTATTGATTTTGCTTAGTCTACAAAACCATCAGTCTTCGCTTGAAGCTACGCCAAGACACCGGGGAACCGATTCCCTCCAACACGATTTCTGTATTTTGTGGAGGGAATCAATCCTTCTGTGTCGGCCATAGTACAGCAACTTCTGTACGACGGCTGATTGATGATTCCGAATGCATAATCCTTAATTCAATGACATCGATTCAGTTCTCACCGTTCACTTCACAATTCAGTTCTTCTTCCTGTTTTCTTTTTCTTTTTTAGTTTTAGCTGTGGTTTCGGTATCGTCTCTATGCTCTTCCTCATATTTTTTTATTTTATCTTCGTCAAGCAGCGAATGTTTCTTATCTTCCTGGCCGACATTGTAGGCGTTTGCCATATCCTGGAGTTTCTGTGAAAGGTCTGTCAGAGAATTAGCTAATTCTTCGAGTTGCTTAGAGCCTTCTGTATTCTGAGTAAGGCCTTCTTTTATATTTTCCATTGTTTGTACAAGCTGTTCCATACCGGACAGTTCCTGTTTGCTTGAACTTGAAATCTGTTCATTAGCTTCAGCAGCTTCCGAAATACTCTCACTTAAAGTATTAATCGTTTTCCTTGCTACAGAGGAAAGGTCAAGGCCTTCCTTAACAGCATTACTTCCACGTTCAGTAGCTAACACCGCATTACTTGAAGCTTTTTGGATATCGTTAAGTATATTGCTGATCTGTTTTGTTGCCTCTCTAGACTGCTCAGCAAGGTCTTTAACTTCTTTAGCCACAACAGCAAATCCTTTACCGTATTCACCGGCTTTAGCGGCTTCGATTGAAGCATTGACGGACAGAAGGTTTGTTTGGTCCGCGAGATTGTTAACTGAATCAATAATTTCACCAATATTTTGAGTCTGCTCTCCAAGCTTTATTGTACTTTGAGCAATATAATTCATCTCTTTATCTATTTTATTTATTCCTTCAATAGTTTTTTCAGTAGCTTCGCGCCCTTCTGAAGCAATTTCTTCTGTTTTTCGTGCTTTTTCTGAAATTTCTGTAGCTTTTTCTGAAGTTGATTCACTTATTTGTTTAATCTGCTCGACCGTAGTACTTATTTCAGTAACAGAAGTTGAAGATTCAGCCGTACTTGAAGCAAGCTGAGTTGAAGTAGCAGAAATTTCGTTTATTGAGGCAGAAAGCTGTGTAGATCCAGAAGCCATTTCAAGTATCTGATTTTTTAAAGATTCAATCATTTCTCTGAAAGAAACAAGCAGAGAAGATATTTCATCTTTAGTTTTTCTTATCGGAATATCTATTGTAAGATCTTTATCTTTTGCAATGGAGTTCGCTTTGGAAGCCAGTGAAATAATAGGTTTTGATATGCTATTTGAAAATATTAATCCTAAAATAATTACCGAGATAATGATTATTGAAGAGGCTATAATTATATTATATATAAGCTGATTAACAGGCGCAAAAGCCTCCTCCGCATCAATCTCAGAAATGACTGCCCAGTTTTTGACATCAGATACAATGCCTTTCAGTTCATCAAAATGGAAGGCACCATAAGATGAAAAAACGTCTTTCCCTCTGTAGTCCTCTATTATTCCAAAACCTTCTTTGTCCCTTAAGGATTCAATTACCGCGACTGTTTTAACTCTTCTATTGAGAATAGAGTCTTTTCCATTTAAATCAAACCTCGAATCTGAACGCATAAGGAAATCTTCCCCGACAAGATAGGTTTCACCGGTTTTACCCAGCCCTGTGCGCTCATTCATAATCTCGTCTATTGTTTTAGGAACAATTTGAACAGCTAAAACAAATTCTAATTTATTATTTTCATCAAAAATTGGAATGGATAAATACATTGTTACTCTGTCATCGTAGTATGGATCTTTTGCAAATCCGACAATAGCAAGCTTTCCGCTTTCTTTTGCCAGTTTAAAAGCTTTTGCCAGATTACTGTCTTTTTTATCCATTACTTCCTTGTTAAAATATTCAGGATGTTCGTGTGAATAAAGAAAATGACCTGCATCACAAAATGCGATAATATCAGGCCGGTCATAAATTTTCATGTAATTTTGTATACATTTTGCCGCTTCTTTCCGAATGTTTTTGTCGTATTTTACTTCGCCGGGTTTTGCTTTATGGATTTCAACCTGATGTTTTGAAAGCAATTCTTCAAGAATTATATGAAGTTCTCTTGACTGAGAAAACACTTTAATTCCTTTTTCTAAATCTTTAAAAAAGGTGAGGAGCTGGTTTGTTTTTATTACCCTGATCGCATTAAGTTTATTTAATTCTTCCTTTATCAACGCTTCTCTCGATTCCTTGATTGAGAAGTAAGCAATTATGATAATAGGGATAACCGCAATAGCAATGAAGATAGATATCAGCCTGCGTTTTAAGGTTTTAGTGAAAAGTCCAAACATTTTTCCCTCCGCTTTTTCTTATTTTTGATTTTAGATATTTGATTTCTGAATGAAAATAAATATTGCTAAACCTTTTTCCTGGTTGAGATTATTGTTGAAGTAAATATCGCGACTAATTCATTGGCTTCATTCAGTAAAGACTCTATTAATTCCTTTTTGATTCATTTTACACACTTATCATTTTCTAAGCAATTTGTATATCATAAATAAGCAATCATAAATCATAAATTATTTCACTATGATATCCTGGTCGTCCAGAATTTTTTCTGCATCAAGAATTATAGTCTGTTCCCCTGTCAAACCGTAAAAGAATTTTTTTCTAATATCGTCAAAAGTGTCTACGGTTTTCTGTATAGTATTGAAAAATATTTTTTTTATTCCGATAACATCATCTGCAGCTACAGCAAAAGCGATATTTTCTTTGCCTAATACCACCATTTTCTTATGTTTAGTATTTTCTCTTTTATTCATTTGAAAGAAACTTCTTATATCGAGGACAGAAATGATCTGTTCCTGAACAGCTGTTACGCCTATTACATAGTCCGGAGTAAAAGGAATTGGAGTAAGGGTGTCGAGTGAAGCTACAAGTTTTGTATAACCGGCCTCAAAAGCATAAACCTCGTCATTGAGAAGAAATTCAACTATGTTTATAAACTCATCATCTTCTCGGCTGTCATCTACTTCTTTTGCAAGTTCAAGTGCCCTTTGTTCGAGTATTTTGTTTTTATCTTTATCAAAATTCTTTTTTTTATCATTATTTTGGTTTTCAGAGTTTTGTTCTTCTTTAGAATGATCTGTTTCAGGACTTTCGCCCTCCTGTGTAATGTTTATTTCTTCATTTTTTGGATCGGTATTTTCAGTCATCTTATTTATACTGTTTATGTTTTTTATTTATATAAAATGTTTTCCAATCAAATATATCAAGTTGTATGAATAGGTATTTCTAATAATATCAGGCACGATGACACAAAGGTGCAGAAGAATTAATAAAATTGAATTTCTTTATTATTATTATATATTTTTATCATATTTAATATTTTATATCAACATAGATATTATTTTATTTCAGAAAAAATTCTTAATTAAATATCGAATGCTGAATTTTTTTCTTTTGTTTGGGAAGCGCATAATTCGCGAAGATTTTTTTTTGTATTTTTATCTGTTAAAACTAAATAGAATATGATATTATTAAATTAAGATACATGATATTAAAACTTTTTTACAGGAAATAAATGGAAGAAGAAAAAATACTTATAGTAGAAGACAGTAGGACACAATCTATTTTACTGAAAGAAATGCTTCTTAATGAAGGATATTCTGTTGAAGCGGCAGAAGACGGAGTGAAAGCACTTGAATTTATAAATGATAAAAATTATAAGCCTGACATTGTAATGACAGACATCAATATGCCTGAAATGGACGGATTGAAATTGTGCAGAATCCTGAAACGACTTTATCCGGAAATTTTTGTAATAGTTCTATCAGCAAACGAACATATAGGTTCACTTAAAAAATCATTTGAATCCGGGGCTATTGATTTTATCAGTAAACCAATTAACAAAGTGGAACTAATTGTCAGAACCAGAAACGTTTTAAGGATCAGACGTGCTGAGAAAGAACTGAAGTTTGCTTTAAAACAGCTTTCAGAAAAAAACAAAAAACTTGATAAAATATCTGTTACTGACGCCTTAACCGGCCTTGCAAACCGCAAACATCTCATAGATGAACTTGACACCCTTATAGGTTTTAACAACAAATACGGCTATGAACTTGCACTGACAATGATAGACCTCGATGATTTTAAAAAGATTAATGATATATACGGACATGATGCCGGCGATGAAGCCCTTGTTAAGTTCGCTGAAGTGTTAAAAAATAAAACCAGGGATCGTGATTTAGCGGGCAGATACGGAGGCGAAGAATTTATTCTGATATTATCCAATACTTCTTTACTTGACTGTTTTTCGGTTATTGAAAAAATCCTTAATGAAGTCAGAAAGCTTAATTTTGATTTTGATGTAAACTATCAGCTGACTTTCAGTGCCGGAATTGCAAAATTAAACGGACAAAATCTTGACGCACTGATAAAAAAAGCAGATGAATTGATGTATAAGGCGAAGAAGTCCGGAAAAAACAGAATCGAAACATAAAAAAGGATTCTCTATCCGCGGTTTAAATTTATTTATAAAATATATTTAAGGATAATTATGAAGAATGTAGTGATATTTGAACTGGAACAACAAAAATACGCACTCCCCACTGAGAGTGTAGAAAAGATTGTAAATGCTGTTAAAATTACTTCACTGCCGCATACTCCCGACAAGATACAGGGAATAATCAATGTTCATGGGAAAGTAGTAGCTGTAATCGACATCAGAAAAATTATGGATCTTCCTACGAAAACACTTGAGCTTTCTGATAAAATCATTATTACAAAAACAAAGAAAAGACAGATTGCTTTTGTTGTAGACTCTGTCCTGGAACTTGCGGAAATAAAGGAGGACAGAATAGTAAAAATGGAAGAGGTTGTTTCCGATCCAGATATATATGACGGAACGATAAAAACCAGTAAAGGTCTTATTATAGTTTACAATACTGCAAAATTTCTTTCGCTTGAAGATGAGGAGGCACTTGAAAAAGCACTCAGCGGGTAGGAAGAAAAAGAATATCTGTCTGTAGATAAGAAAAAATCAGAACTGAGAATTTACTCAACATTCGAAATTAAAAAAAATATTATATGGCAGAACTTCAAAACATTGATAATGATTTATATAAAAAAATCCATCATTTTGTTAATAAAAGGATGGGCCTTTATTTCACTGAAAACAGAAAAAAAGATTTAATCAGAGGCCTGAATTATGCTTCTGAATCTTTCGGTTATAAAGATGTTAATACCTGTATAGAACAGTTGCTGTCAGTAAACTGGACAACGAACCAGATACAGACTCTGGCTAATTACTTAACCGTAGGCGAAACATATTTTTATCGGCATCGAGAACAGCTTGAATATATTTTTACTCATTACCTTAAAAAAAAAACACCTCAAACAAAAATCAAAATATGGTGTTCAGGATGCTGTACAGGAGAAGAGCCCTATTCCATAGCAATAATGAGCAGGGAATTTTCTTTCATTTCAAATCAGTTTGATATTGAAATAATTGCTACAGATATAAATTCCACTTTTATTAAAAAAGCAGTAAGCGGCATTTATACAGAACATTCGCTCCGTACAGTTCCTAAAACTATTATCAAAAAATACTTCACTCAAACCGGGAGTAATCAATTTGTACTTGATGAAAAGATAAGAGATAAAATAAACTTCAAGTATCTTAACCTAGCATCTAATACATATCCTTCAGAGGTTAACAATACACACTGCCTGGATATAATTTTATGCAGGAATGTGTTTATATATTTTCAACAGGAAACAATCGACAGGGTTGTCAAAAACTTTAATAAATGTCTGAATAAAGATGGTATACTATTTGTGTCTCCGGCAGAAACATTCATGATTTCTCGCCATATTCTGGGTAAAATCGTGACTGCACCTGTTACTGTATTTAGTAAGAATAATGGAAATTTGAATAATAATAAAACCCCAGAAACATCTGTATTAAAACCTGCCAGCAGGGTAAAATATAATCCCAAAAATACTAAAACTACAGAACCGAAAAGTACTAAAACTATTTATGATACAGGGAAAGAAAAAATAAAATTGTCTTCAAATAATAAAGATTATTTAAAAATGTTACGAAATCTTTATTCTAAAAAAAGGTACAAAGAAATTTTGCAAGTTTTTAAAAATATTGATATAAACAAAATAAATAATGATATTAAAAAAGAAATTTACAGTATTGTATGCAAAAGCTATTCTAAGTCCGGTAATATGGAAAAGGCGTACGACCAAAGCTGTAGGCTCGTAGATATTGATAAGCTTGACCCCGAATCACAATTTGTTCATGCATCTATTCTTCTTGAAGCTGATAGAATTAGAGAAGCAGAAAAAGTCTTTGAAAAAGTTTTGTATTTGGATCCCTGTCATATAATGTCTTATTTTATGCTGGGTAATCTTCATATGATAAACAGCAATATCGAAAAGGCAATGAAAAATTTCAAAAGAGCCCACAGTCTTTTACAGAGAGAACCTCCAGGAAAAATACTTGATGATACAGAACAGTTGACAGCGGGCAAATTAAAGGAAATAATTGCTACTATGCTTAAAGCCCGGCAAATGAAAACATAACGGACTATAGGCACAGACAATTATCTCCATGGTTCAAAAGCATTACTCCTTATTAACCACACCGATCAATAATTTTATTTTGATGCAATTTTGTTATAAATCCATGCAAAGACTGCGCCGCCAACTGCTCCGTCAAAAAACGCCCATATTAAACCGATTAAACTGCCCGCGGGTGTTATACTGTAACCGCGATATATTTTACCGATCAAGGTAACTTCACCGGTAGCCCCGTCAAAAAACATAATCCACCATGTAACCAGAAACAGTCCAACTCCCCAGATAAGAGCACAAGTTATTGCAAAAGCTTTTACATTTAATTTCATTTAACCCTCCTTAATCTTCTTCTTTAGTCAATTTCAATTTCAGGAACTTTCCGTACATTTGGGAAACTCTTCAGTACTCCGGGGCGACGGCTTAGCGCGCCGCAATACAGCATTATTGTTAAATGTATAATAAAATTATACGATTTAATGAAATATTTTACTGCATAGTAATTTTTGTTTCAGGGGGAGAAGCTACACGAAAAGAATTTTCGTTTAAACGCTTCTAATTATTATCAAATTTACCTCTTCCTTGCGAACAGCCCCCAAAGTTTATCATCAATTTCGAAAAAAGTAACTGTAGCAAAACCGAAAGCACTTCTGTTTTGAATTTCTCCTATCATTGCTTCTTCGCCGGGGTCATCAAGCTGTGAGAAGACATAGCTGTCGTAATTGGATTCATCTCCGATATTAACTTTTTCAAGCCATACAAAAAGGTTGTCCCCTTTGAGAAAAGCTCCGGCAACATATTTCCGTTCATCTTCGAAACAGTTTCGGTTAAGAATGTTTGCAGCATTTTTTCGGTCCAGTATTATATCACTTAAATTAAGCTTTATAATTTTCATTTGTAATACACCTTTTCTCCTGCAGCAGGAGGTATTATTTTTTTCTTATTTATTTTTATATCTCTTTCATCCAGATATGAAAGTCTGTTCAGCTCTACTGTACAATTTATTTTACCGTTTTCTTTTCTTGGTATTTTTATATCGGCTGCTTTCTCAATCCATCGGACATCCCTTTCTACGAGCATTTTTCTGCATGTATCTACAGAATCAACTCCGGTTTTATTTTTTGTTGGTGCGAATTCGTCTTCTCGTTTAGCTTCAAGTATGATTGTTCTTTCTGCAAGGGGTAAAGCATCAAAAATAAAAGTTTCGAGTTTAACAGAATTAGGTTTCTCCGGAATTACTTTTTTGCCGGAATCATCGATATAGGATACTTTTTTGTCGGCACGATGCCACGGCAGTGAGATAGTACCGCCTTCTGTAAGCCTTTCTACAAAACTTCTTTTTATCAGGTGAATAGCAGGACTTCCGGCTATAAATGAAAGACTGCCGTCTTTATTTCTTTTTTCAGCGAGTTCTTCAGGAAGATCGCTATACTCTATAATTTGTAATTTACCTGCAGAGTTACAGAAATTTCCAATTTTTTCGTATGGGCCGGTTTTACGTATCATAATAGAACTCATTTCGGAGCGGGCCATATTATGGAGCCCTATAAAAAGCGGGTTTATTATGGAAACAAGCGGGTTGTCAACCTGAAAATATGATATATGTTTTATACCTCTTCTTCTCATATCATCAAGTGCACCCGAAGTTTTCAAAGCAAGCAAACTTCCTCCATGACCATTGGGCGCAAGGGCAATTGAATCTTTATCTTCCATCAAAATTTTTCCGTTGTAATCAATTGCAGGCATAGTTCCCTGGACAATAAAAATAACATTATTCTTTTTAAGACCGAAATAATTATTTTCTGAAAAAAACTCCTGTGTCTGTTCATTATTAATCGTACTTGTCAGAATATACCAGGGTATAACTGCCCCGTACCTACTCTCATTCGCACGAATAACTTCAGCAAAATACTGGAACAGCGATTTTTTTTCTACCGGCGTTATCGGAAAAGTCCCTTTCGGGCCGTCATAACCGAGTCTGCTACCCTGTCCTCCTGCAACAGTAAAAACGGCTAACCTCAACTGCCTTACAAGAGCAGCCCCTTTCTCCTTAGCTATTTTATAATATTTTTTTTGTTTCTTTTTCTTTGGTTTAGACTCGAAGTAATCAGGGGGTGTCAGGTCATCGGGAATTTTCTGCTTCGGTTTCCTCTTTACTTTTTTTTCTATAAGTTCATCGATTTCATCAAAATCGATATTTTTTATCTGTTTTGAAAGATTTTTCTTCTGTACGTTAGTCAGTTCATCCCAGAAACTCAGCAGATGCTCCTGATTATGGGGTCTGAGAATATCATATAATACTTTTTTCATCTTAAATCTCCATATTAAGAATTTAAGTTTCATTAGGTAATATTACAATATAATGTCTGTTATAGGCTTTTCTAATTTAAAATCTTTTTTTACTGTTTATTTGAATTGGATTCTATAACAGTTATAATGTAGCTGAATTTATTAGCTTTTTGTTTAGCTGCCGTGCCGGGGGCGAAAAACTTCGAAGCCTGCTAACTTACTACGCAGGATTTTGTATAAATCATCTGAAGGATTTATAGGATATAGTTCTACGTTTTATGCAAAACAAAATCTCTTTAAATTATGTGATAGATTTCCAGACATTTTTAAATTATTACAAATAAAAATAGGAGACAATATGCCAAAACTTACTCTTGGAATTCCCAAAGGAAGCCTTGAAAATTCAACGGTGGAAATGTTTGAAAAAGCCGGATATAAAATTAAAATAAACAGCAGATCCTACTTTCCCACTATAAATGATGAGGAAATAGACTGTATGCTTATCCGGGCACAGGAAATGTCAAGATACATCGAAGAAGGAATTTTAGACTGCGGTTTAACAGGAAAAGACTGGATTGCAGAAAACGGTTCTGATGTAACAGAAATTACAGAGCTTGTATATGGCAAAGTCGGCAGGCGTCCTTTAAGATGGGTTCTTGCCGCTCCGGAGTACGGTGATATTAAAACAGTTAAAGACCTTGAAGGCAAACGCATTGCTACAGAAGCCGTCGGTATGACCAAACGTTACCTCAAAGAAAAGGGGATTAACGCTCACGTTGAATTCAGTTGGGGTGCCACAGAAGTAAAACCTCCGAAACTTGCAGACGCAATTGTTGAAATTACAGAGACCGGCTCATCTCTACGTGCAAACAGGCTTGCTATTATTGATGAGATCTGTACTTCAACTACCAGATTTATAGCAAATAATGACACTCTTAAAGACAGTTGGAAAAAAAAGAAAATTGAAAACCTGTCCCTTTTGTTAAACGCTGTATTAAAAGCTGAAGGCAAAGTCGGAATCATGCTAAATGTGGAAAAAAATAATCTCGACAGAATACTTGACCTTATACCTGCACTAAATACTCCGACTATATCACCTCTTTCAAATGACTCCTGGGTGGCAGTAAATACCATAATCGATGAAAGTGTAGTCAGGGACTTAGCTCCGAAAATTATCCAGCACGGAGGACAGGATATTGTAGAATTTCCGCTCAACAAAATTTTTGAGTAAAAAAATATATATATCATGTCCAGGAAACTTAAAATATTATATTTGTCCGTAAACTGTTCATACTCACATTCCTCACTTGTCTATGCGCAGGTTTACTCATATACAAACTACAAGTTTCCCGGATGCCTCTGGGAAAAACAGGAATATACGACAAAAGACAATCTCAATGTCATTGTAAATAATATTATTAAAACAAATCCTGATATTCTTCTTTCGAGTATTTATTTATTTAACAGAATTTTTATTTTTGATATAATCAATAAGGTTAAACTATTATATCCCTACTTAAAAATCATTCTCGGCGGACCGGAATTTCTCGGAGACAATAGGAAAACATTAAAGGCCACTCCTGAAATAGATGCTGTAATTCGCGGCGATGAATCTTCTTTCTATTTATATTTGAGATCACTTATGAGGCAGAAAAATGACACTTGTAAAATACCCGGGTTGTGCTGTATAGATAAAAACGGGGAATATTTTGATAACGGTTTTTCCTCTATAAATGGAAAAAGCCTTGATGTATTTCCCTCCCCGTATCAGGAAAGCCTGATCCCAAAGGGAAAACCTTTTATGCAGCTTGAAACTTCCCGGGGCTGCTTTTACAGCTGTTCGTTCTGTACTAGTTCTCTGTCAGAGGAAGTTAAGTTTTATTCACTTGAAAGGATCAAGTTTGATCTTCTTAAACTTAGAGAACTCGGGTATAAAGAAATCAGAGTTCTGGACAGGACTTTTAATGTTCCTGCTGAACGGTCCTGTAAACTGCTGGATATATTTATTAATGAATTTCCGGATATGAATTTTCATCTTGAATTTGAGCCTTCCCAAATTACTGATAAGATTTTAGATACACTTAAAAAAGCACCGGCCAACCAGTTTCATATTGAAGCGGGTGTCCAGTCTTTCTGTAGTGATTCTTTAAAATCAGTCAAAAGATATACCTCTCCTGATATAACCGAAAGTAAACTTTCTTCACTTATTTCTCTAAAAAAAATTGAAGTTCACGCAGATTTAATTTACGGACTTCCGTACCAGACAGCTGCTTCCGTTTTTAATGATTTAAATAAATTAATAATTAACGGACCTAATGAAATACAGGTGGAATCTTTAAAAGTCCTCCCGGGGACATTGACTAAAAACACCCACCATAAAAAATTCATTTATTCATCCAAACCGCCTTATGAAACATTAGCAACACCGGATATGTCTCTGGAAAATATTTTAAGACTACAAAAAATCTCTAAGCTTATAGATACATTTTACAACAACTCAGATATTCAGAAATTAATTGTATTTGCTGTAAACAGAAATAAAAGCTTCATAACAGAGTTCTTGAATTTTACCGAAAAAACCCTATCCGCCACAGGAAAACCATCTTTAAAGCATCGGATAAAACTCCTTGATGAATATGCAAAAGAAAAAGATGACAAGGTTCTTGCAGATCTAATATTATTTACTTCATGTAAAATGGGAATTGTAGATATTACAAAATCTAATCTAAAGCTTGTAAAAAAACATGAAATTTCAGGAATGTTGAAGAAAGGAAGCAGCCTGATATATAACAGCGATGCTGTAACTCTGGAAAAACCGGCCTATCTTGGAATATTCGATTTTAATGTTGGACATATCTGGAAAAATCCCTCTGAAAAAATAATCCAGGCAAACTACAGATATCTATTCAGATTTTCATACGGCGGACTTTCTAAGAAAGTGTCGAAAATAGATCATGTTTAAAAGTTCACAGTACTGTTATAGTGTTTTGCTGTGTCGAGCAAATACCAAAAACAAAATAAGGGCATGCTTTCAGTCTGATTTAAAACAACATACAAATTACAATTTCACAAAATTCAATGACTTTATTTGACTGCAGAAAATTTAGTATCAATCTTATGAAGTTGTAGAATTTTTTTTTAAAAATTCAATTATTACTTTGATCAATTTTTGCCGGATAGAATCTTTCTCAAGCATTATATCATGCTGTGAATAGGGAAATTCTATTATTTTTCCTAGGCCCGGAGTAGTATTTTTTATTAGTGTCTCCATAGCATCAAGACACACCAAATCTTCAAAGCCTGCTTTAAGTACTATAAAAGGCGCAGTTATTTTTGAAGCAAATTCCTTTTCTTCTATAGGATTAGTTCCCCTGATCAACTGGAAAGTCCACCAATAAGTGGGATACCCCATCCGCAGAACCTCTCCGCCGGATAAAGGGTGCTTAAGTTTTTTGTTTTTAAAAAATTCCGATGATGAAACCTTTTGCCAGTAATTCCATCTTTTTTTACATGAAGTGTTGCTAAAAATACTGCTGAACGGCAGTGTTTTGTGTATATTATGTCCAGTAGGCACATATTCCGGGCCGCCGCCGTGCAACACTATTGCATATATTGACCAAAAAGCAAGATTTCTTGCTGTCCAACCCAGAGCCTGTATTGCGGGAGAAGAAAGAATCGCCCCCGAAACATCATCAGGATATTCTTCAATATATTTTGCAGCGATTCCGCCGCCCAATGAATGGCCGTAAAGAAATAACGGAATTTTCTTATTATATTTCTTTTCAAGTTTCTTTAAATAAACTTTAACTATAAATTCATAAAAATACTTTAAATCTTTTATATAATGATCGAAAGAATCAACATATAAACCGTTAAATCTTTCCACAGCCTTAGGGTTAAACCATGTAGAAAACCCCTGCCCCCTCATATCCAGCATAAATAAAGCCAGTTTCTGCCCGGTTGCCTTCTGTAAATCATACATGAATTCTGTGTATTTAAAGTAACTTCCTGCTGAACCGGGGATAATAATTAAAGCATAATCAGGAATCACCTCTTCCCCAATTTTATTTTTCCCGAGCCTTATATCATAGGCAATCTTAATTGGAGTAGTCGTGTATGGAGAGTTGTCTGAAGTATAGAGTTTTGTCTTAAAATGAAAATCAGTATTATATAATACATTTATAAAATCCACTGGAGATTCAAAAAATTTGGGTGTGTAATCGCGGCCAAACCCCATAAAAGTCTGTACCCTGTTAATCTTTTCCGCAAAATCTTTATTTTCCGTAGTATGAAAATTTGAAGCATAGAGCGGAATACAGTCAAACAAAAGTAAAGAAAAAATGAAAACAGTATTTAAGAATAGTAATTTTTTTATAAAATAAAACTGGTATTTCAGGAACGTCTCTATTTTCATGAAAAATAACTTTATTAAAACTTCCAATTATAAATAATAATTTTTAGGTTAATGTTATTTTTTTAATTTTCAATTAAAAAAAATAACATTTTGTGTGAAAAATAAACATATAAAACCGGAAGTATTGAATTTACCTTTTCAGGGTAATCCGATAATGGTTCCGGTTATATTTGAGCTTGATACAAGTCCGAAAATTGGATTTTAATTAAATTTAATGCTGATAAGCTATTTACGCAATGACTAACTATCCCTTTTTCTCACTTTATTAATATTATTTCAGGATATTACAAGACTGCTTTCCGCGGTAATTATTTCTACTTCAGGGGCAATTGTTTTTAATAAAGAGAAGGTTAAATTTCGGGGGCTGGCAATACTTCCGGTAGTCTCGACATACGCTGCTTTTATAATTTTGCTATAATTCTGTTTCCGGTTAATAAGTTTGACAATTATCGGAATTAAAGGGGAGAACGTAATGCTGAACGAAACGTTCTCTATAACTCCTCCGTTATAAATCTCGCCGTCATCAGTCTTCACCGCCAGCCCGCAGTAATTTTTTGAGTACGGTGCATAACTGTTTTCTGCAGCGGACAAAGCACTTTTCAATAAAAAATCATCATTACAACTTTCAGATAAAAATTGCATATTGCAGGCGTTGTGACCGAGAAGTTTGTTTTCAATGCCTAAATCGTCGGGAGAGAAAGGATCGGGGTACAGTTCATTAATGGAAAATTTCCTGTTTTCAGGCAGTAGTATTTTAATTTTATCACTTGTATTAAGCTCCATCATAACCTGTCTGCATAATGCGCAGGGTATATAGTTAACAGCAAGTTTAGTTATGCCTCTTTCTTTATGGTTAAAAGCGTTTATGATTGCAAACTGTTCTGCATGAATTGAATAATTAAGCGCTTCATGTTCAAACTCCACATTGCAACCGAAATACAGATTTCCTGAAACACCTTTAGCTACTGCACTTACTTTGAAATTTGAGACTTCAGTTTTAGCATAGTTCTCATAGAATTTAAGAAGTTCTATTAAAATTTCATCCTCTTTATTGGGGGTAAGGTTAAAGAGCTTCTCAAGTTCTTTCGCATTAATAAGGCCGCTAAAATTTTTATCACGGACTAAAGCTGCAAATTTCTCATTAAATTCAGATGAAAGTCCTGGTAACATTACTTCTTCGTTCATAACTTACTCTTCTGTTAAATTTTCGATTTCTCTTTTGCTGTCCTCTTCCATTATAGCTTCAAACAACTGATCCATTTCACCGTTCATTATAGTCGGCAGCGAATAAACAGAAACATTGAATCTATGGTCAGTGACTCTGTTTTGCGGAAAATTATAAGTTCTAATCCGTTCGCTTCTGTCACCTGTACCTATTTGTCGGCGTTTTGAATCCGCCTGTTTAGCTGCTTCTTCGGCCTGTTTAATTTCCAGTAATTTTGCCCTTAAAATTCTCAATGCCGTTGCCTTGTTGCGATGCTGGGATTTTTCCTGCTGTGAAGCAACGCTTATCCCCGTGGGAATGTGAGTAACCCTCACTGCCGAGTCAGTAGTATTTACACACTGCCCGCCTGGTCCTGAAGCCCTGTATACATCAAACCTCAAGTCTTCTGTTTTTATGTCAATATCCACATCCTCAGCTTCAGGCATAACCGCAACAGTAATAGTAGAAGTATGGATTCGCCCACCGGATTCTGTAGTAGGGACTCTCTGCACACGGTGTACACCTGATTCATATTTCATAAACGAATATGCATCATTACTGTTTATAGAAAAAATTACTTCTTTAATCCCACCCAGTGAGCTTGGGGTAAAATCAAGGGTTTCAACTTTCCAATTTTTTATTTCTGCAAATTTAGAGTATGCTCTGTAAAGATCGCCGGCAAAAAGTGCAGCCTCATCCCCCCCCGCAGCGGGACGGATTTCAACAATTATACTTTTGCCTTCATTAGGGTCCGGAGGAAGAAGAGAAATTCTAACTTTTTTCTCGTACTCAGGTATTGTATTTTCGAGCTTTTTTATATCTACAAGAATCATTTTCTTCATCTCTTCATCTTCCTCAAGCTCAATCATCTCTTTATTCTCTTCCAGTTCTTTTACATAGGTTGCCCATTGATCATAATCTTTAAAAAGCCTGTTAAGCTTCTGAAGTTCTCTTGTTATGTCACGATACTCCTTCTGCCGGGAAAATATAGAAGGGTCTGACAATCGTTTCTCTATTTCTTTAGACCTTGTTTTTAAATTATCAATATGTTCAGATATTTCTTCGGGAGTCATATAAACACCAATTTAAAATTTTTTATATAGTTTATAAAATTATATATAACAAAAAACAGCCGGTTTTCTACTGTAAATATTATTTAAAGATATAAAAACTTTGGCTGTGGCTTTAATGTATCAGGTAAATTCCATATTATTCAACTGCTGTTTCTTTTTTTTACCCGTTTACGTTCAGTTTCAGTAAGATGAAGTTTTCGAAGCCGGATATTTTTAGGTGTTATTTCAACCAATTCGTCATTAGCTATATATTCCAGAGATTCTTCCAGGCTAAGTTTATGAAACGGTGCAACTTTTAATGCTCTGTCGGAGCCGGATGCCCTGACATTCGTCAGCTGTTTGGTTTTCTGCAGGTTAACTACAATATCACCTTCCTTACAGTGTTCCCCAACGATCATACCTTCATATGTTTGAGTATTCGGCGGAATAATAAATACACCTCTTTTTTGCAATGCATCCATAGCATATGCTGATGCTTTGCCGTTGTCCATACTTACAATCGCTCCGTTAATTCTCTGAGGGATTTCACCTTTAAATTCAGCATAATGAATAAATCTATGAGATACAATTCCCTCTCCGGCACTTGCTGTCAGAATTTTACTCCTCAGGCCTATTAAACCTCTTGTCGGTATATGAAATTCAAGTAGTTTTCTTTTCCCGTACTGTTCCATATTTATCATTTCACCTCTACGGTGGCCGACAAGTTCTATAACTTTACCGGCGCTTTCATCCGGCAGGTCAACAGATAAAATTTCTATAGGCTCCTGTTTTTTTCCGTTAATATTTTTAGTTATAACATGAGGCTGTGAAACACTCATTTCATAACCTTCCCGCCTCATATTTTCTATGAGTATTGAAATATGCAAAACTCCTCTGCCGCTGACCTTAAATAATTCCCCGTTTACTTCTTCCACTTTAAGCGCTACATCCTTTTCAGCCTCTTTAAATAAGCGTTCTCTTAAATGTCTACTGCTGACATATTTTCCCTCCTTTCCGTATAAAGGAGAATCATTAACTCTGAAATGCATTGAAATAGTAGGCTCATCAATACTGATATTAGGTATTTTTTCAGGTTTTTCCGCATTTGCAATTGTATCACTTATATCAATTCCCGGAATTCCAACGACTGCGCATAGATCCCCGCAGTCAACCCTTTTTACCTGTTCCCTTCCAAGTCCTTTAAAAACAAATAGCTGTTTTATAAATGCGGGGCTTTCTCTTCCGTCACGTTTGATCATCACCATAGGCCTCGTAATATCAAGTACTCCGCGGTAAACTCTTCCTATTCCAATTCGTCCGACATATTCTGAATAATCCAGACTGGCAACCTGCATCTGAAGCGCTCCTTCTCTTATAACAGGCGGCGGTATGAATTTTATTACGGATTCAAGTAGAGGCAAAATAGAATCTCTTTCTTCTTTTTGCCAGTCATTATTCATCCAACCGTCCTTACCGCTTCCGTAAAGTATAGGAAAATCAAGCTGCTCATCACTGGCATCGAGTTCAACAAAAAGGTCGAATATTTTATCCAGTATTTCGTCCGGCCTTGCATCCTGTTTATCTATTTTGTTTATAACAACAATTGGTTTTAACCCTAATTTCAATGCTTTATCCAGAACAAATCTTGTCTGGGGCATCGGCCCCTCTGCTGCATCCACAAGCAGAAGAACTCCGTCGGCAAGGTTCAAAACACGTTCGACCTGACCGCCGAAATCGCAGTGTCCCGGAGTATCTATTATATTTATTTTAACTTTTTTGTATTCTACGCTAATATTTTTGGAAAGAATAGTAATTCCTCTTTCTCTTTCCAGGTCATTGCTGTCAAGAATACATTCCTTTATCTTTCTGTTCTCTCTGAAAAGTTTAGCCTGTTTCAGTATTTCATCCACCAGGGTTGTCTTACCATGGTCTACATGCGCTATAATAGCAATATTTCTTAATTCCATAATATTTCCTAAAAGTTTTGGCCAGCAGTAAAAAACAAGTTCCAGGACACACGAAGCCTGAAAAGGTTTTTTAAAAAAGTCAGGCATTAAGGCATTAAGGCTCAGAACAACAAAGGGATATGTTTTTCTAAAAACCTATGTTCTTGTTTTCACGTAAAAAGTTTTTTTATTAAATCTTTGATAAGCTCAACTGCAGCTTATCATTCTCATTCACATAAATAGTACAACTTATTTCGCAAAACTCAAATTTTTTTTAAAGTATTTCTTCTGGAGAAGTAAACGGCGGATTCTGTTTTAAAGCTGTTTCTTTTAGGCTAAACAGCACTTTAATTAAATATTCATTTTCAATCTGGGCCTTACTGAACCCTTATCTGCAGTTTCCAGCACATATGGAAATGTGGAATTACGCAATATGCTTGTTGAAGTCTGCGGGAAAGCAGTCCGCGCATACTGCAACCCCATTATCATACCGCCTTGCCCTGCGGTTACACTCATGGATTACAATAACGGGTATCCGTCTCTTTTATCAGTAACATCTTCATGAGCTACTGATTTTTTTCTGCTCTTCCAGATTCTTTTTATCTTTGGAATCATCTGTTTTATCTTTGGGCTCGTCCTTTTTCTCCATTGTAATTCCTGTATAACCGTAAAAGATTGAAACAAGAGGATTAATTAGATTGAAGAAGGCAAAAGGTGCATAAAAAAATGGATAAACACCAAGTGTTGCCCACATAAAAGCCCCGCATGTATTCCACGGAACAAGCGCAGAAGTCAAAGTACCTGAATCTTCAAGACATCTTGAAAGGTTTTTTGCTTTAAGGTTGTTTTCATCAAATGAATTTTTATACATTCTGCCGGAGACAACTTCTGCAACATACTGTTCTGCCACAATAAAATTAAAACTTATAGTGGTCATATTTGTGAGGGCTACCAGTGAACCCACCCGTTTAACTCTGTTGACAACCGGCTGCATAATAATATTCAGCATTCCGGTGCCTTCCATAATACCTCCGAACGTAAGTGCACTCATTATCAACCCGATTGTGGAATACATACTTGTTATGCCTCCCCTTGTCAACAGACCGTCAACCATTTCGGTTCCAGTATTTGAAACATACCCTGAATAAGCAATTTTGAAAACTTCTGAAACTGTACAATCCTGGAATATCAAAGCAAATATTCCTCCGAGAATACCCCCGATAAGCAGCCCCGGCATAGCAGGCATTTTTCTTACAACTAGCACAATAACAACAATTGGGGGTATTAACAGAAATAAATTAATATTATATGAACTGTTTAACGTCTGAAGTATCATGTCAATATTCTCAGTTTCCATATGTCCGTCACTATAAGAAAAACCAATAAAGGCATAAATAATCAGTGCTATTATATATGAAGGCCCTGTTGTATATAGCATATGTTTTATATGAGATATCAAATCTGTACCTGCTATTGCAGGAGCCAGATTCGTTGTATCAGAAAGCGGTGACATCTTATCTCCGAAATAAGCTCCGGAAATAATAGCCCCTGCCACGATAGTTACAGGTATTCCCATTCCTTTTCCGACTGCTATTAAAGCAACACCAACTGTCCCGGCAGTAGACCAGCTGGAGCCAGTCCCCAATGCTACGATCGAGCAAATCAGCATTGTAGCAACAAGAAATATTTTCGGAGACAATACCTGAAGTCCGTAATAAATCATTGCAGGTACAACACCTGCAACTATCCAGGTGCCGATCATTATTCCAATTAACATAAGGATAAGCATTGGAACAATCGTCATAGATATACCGTGAACCATCTGCGATTCAAGTACCTTCCACTGATAATTATACTTGATCGCTACTATAACAGCTACTCCTGCAGCCAAAAGCAGAGGGATGTGCGCGCTTTGTTTAAATACAATTATTGTAAGCCCCAAAATAAAAACAAGAAATAATATCGGAATTAAAGCCATTACAAATGGTATAGGTTCCGGATTTTCTTTTGTCATGTTTCTTTCTCCCCCTTTTTTGAATTCTTATATTATTGAATAATAACAGACTTACAAATAAAACACGGCTGTTGTTTGAAGGTTTTAAGCACCGGACTGCTACCTGATGAAGTTAAAACCTTTATATATAATTTAAAATTATATTATAATTTAATCTGACATGCAATACTTTTTACTAAGAGAATATCTAAAAGATATAAGACTTGAACATGATAAACAAACTTATATCTTTCTTTCTAAAACCAGAACAGTTACATCATCGTATCTCTTCTGCTTTTCAAAATTGCGTACTTCTCTTATAATACTTTTTGCTAAATCTTCACAGTTTAAATCTACATTCCTTAAAAGAAACTTTTTAAATCGATCTTCCCCATAATCCTCATTATCGGGACTGACAGCTTCAATCACCCCGTCTGTATAAAGAACGACTTTATCATTTTTATTGATAAAAGTTTTGTTTGATCTGTATTTAGTATCAGTCACACCTAATGCTATTCCCTTCATTCTGCCGAACCTTCTATATAATCCGTCACAGCCTAAACATATAGCATCATGATGGCCGGCATTTGCAAAAACCAGCTTGCCTGTAATAATGTCATAATAACAGACTATCAAAGTTACAAACATCAATGTTGAATTGTCCTGGCTTAATAAAACATTAACTTTGTTGAGTGCCTTAGCGGGATCATCGTTTTCCTGAAGACAGACACTTTTGAGCAGTGTTTTCACAGTGCCCATAAAAAATGCTGCAGGTATGCCCTTCCCTGAAACATCTGCAATAATTAGAGCAACTCTATTCTCATCAATATAAAAGAAATCATAGTAATCTCCGGAAGCTTCTTTTGCAGAAGACCATTTGGCTGCTATCTGAAAATCTTCCCCTTTAAATTTATTTGTCACAATTGGAAGCATAGATTTTTGTATATCAGCAGCTATTCTGACTTCTGCTTCTATCTGCTGGCGTGCACGAATTTCTTTTTTTAAAGTAGCCGTATATGTTTCAAGTTCGCTTCCTAAATAATTGAATGTAGAAGCGAGTTCAGCTATTTCAGCAATTCCCTCTTCTCTGAATTTAATATGGTATTCACCTTTAGCCATTCTTCTAATCTTTTTTTTCATTGTATCAACTCTACTGAAAAGTGCTCTTCTGAAAAAGGCTATTGTGATTAAAATTGATATAATTAACAGAACGAAGGCGAATAACATTCCTCTTTTAATAGCAACTAATTCCACTCTGGATACCTCCTGGCGTGTTTTCAATGCAGGAGCCATTAACGATTTTTCATCAACAGTAAAACAGAGTATCCAGCCCGTAGACTCCAGTCTATTATACGATATTAGACATTGAGTACCTTTAATGTTTACCATTTCTATACCCGATTTCTTTTTCAGTATCCTCCTTACTGTTTTTCTTATTGAGGGATCTTTGGAATCAAGCATCTTAGTACTTATTTCCTGTGTAAAATACTTTAAGTTTGAATAACCTAAGGGCAGTGAAAAAAAATCTGCATATTCTCCCGGAAATGCTATAATATCACTGTCTTTGTCCATTAAGAAAAGAAAACCATTAATCAATGATTGTTTCTCCTTTGCAGATTCATTCGATGCTTTCAAATTTCTCTCTATTGTTAGATCGCAGGATATCATAGCAGATACAAACTTTTTAAGGTTGATATCAAGCCCCACCATAGCCATTAAATCCCCTTTTGTATCATAAGCAGGTGTAAAGACAGACAATACAGTATCACCGGTTATATCCTTATATGGTTTTATCCAGTGAGCTTTACTACCCCGGAAAGAGTTCTTGTGCTTTTCCAGTAAATTGAATCCTTTAAAATAACTTTCAAATCCTTCCCGGCTGGTTATTGTCTTATAATAAACTTTAGATTCGGGAACCATAAACTGAAATGAATCTTTGGAATGTATCCATATACAGTTAAAATAATTATGTTTGTTATGTTTCCTCAACAGCGCATTAAGCAGGGGCGTAAGAATATTTAAAGAATTTATTTGTTCTGTTACTTTTTTTGGTACTTTACCATCTTCATTTTTCCCCCAGTACAGTACAGATGCACCTGATCCGGCTCGGGATTTATAAAAGTTTTTTTCTTTATAATTCTCTAATTTAATTTCGTTTAATTTGTTATTCAGGCCCTCTATTTTTTCTTTATTTAATAATTCCTCTCCAATTTCTGTAGCCAGCATTTTAGTTATTGTTTCCGCATCTTCAAAATAATGTGAATACTCTCTGGTAATTCTAAGGGTAAGCTCTGTAAATAATTCAGTAGATATATCCTGTACATTCTTGTTATCTATATCAATAGCATATGCGCCGATCTTTCTTACTGAATTAACAGAAATAATAGAATAGGCTGCAGATATGAGAACAAGTATCACTGTTAACCCTACCGTGCATAGGACTGATAATTTTATTTTTCTACCTTTAAATAAATTGAACATATTAGAGGAAAACATTATAGCTTATTAATTATATGGTCAACTTCCGACGCACAAGGTCTTGAATTTTACCTTATCCGTCACACCTCCTCCGGGCGGCCATATTTTTTGAGTACTCCAATTTTCTGTATATTAATAATATACAAAAACAAATATTTTTCATTATACAAAACTATTTTAAAGCAATATATATTGAAATACTTTAAGTCAGTTATTGATATAAATTACTTTTTTAGTTAAAATAAACTTATAAACCGCTTTTTAGGATAATTGGAGGACCAAAAAACTAAACACAGAAGATAAATATGGATATAGCAAAGCTCAACAAAAAGATTTTTTACACAAGAATTATAACATACAATATGCTTCTGCTCCTGATGCTCAGTTTAACAGCTTATTTCATTTTCGGCTACAAAATTCATAATTTCAAGAAAATCATTGAAAAGGAAGAACATAACAAACTTATTTCCGTTAAAAGTATTATACTGAACTCCATTAATGAATTCAAAACAGAGACATTAATACTTTCTAAAATGGAAAATGTAAAAATTTTATTTAAAAATAATAAAAAAGAAAAACTGCGGAACAGCCTTTCTCAAATAATGTATGAAAGACGTTATTATGATTTTATAAAATTTATTGATCTGTCAGGACAGGAAAAATTATGTATGGGATACAATAACAGGACTTCTAAAATATCGGACTCTACCGGCAAACATTCTGTCACAAAATATTTTAATACTCTGAGAGAACCTGAAAAAAATCAAATATTTGTAACTTTTAAAGGTACAGCCTCCGGGAAAGAAATAATTCCTACATTAAAACTGCTTACACCGGTTATTAATAACAGTACTAAGGTAGGATATATTTCAATTGGATTTAATATTTCACACTTAAATAAAAGATTGTCATATTTCTTCAAGAATACTCCATATAGGTTTCATATATTAACCCAAAACGGGAAATTCATATTTTATAACTCATCCGCTGAAACCCTGAAACAGGTCAACAGTTCTCCTTACAAGCATGCAGTTTTCAAAAGAGTAATCCTTGATAATAACGGTTTTTTTTCATATAACAATGCACTTTTTTACAGAAAAAATATAAAGATAAATTTAGGCTGTAATACGTTAAATTTAATTCTCGCAGCTGAATATCCCGAAAAAGCTCTACTCCCTATTAAAGAAAAAGAATTCCAAAAAGTATTGAAAGATACCTTCTGGATATATATAGTTTCTGCTGTATTGCTTACAATAATAATTCTTATTCTCTCAAAGCTTTCAGTAAGTAAAATGCAGTCAAGAATTTTCGGGAAACTGATTGAACAGAGCAGTGAAAGCATTGCGATTACCGATCTCGAAGGAAATATCATCTATACAAACAATTCATTTCTCTCTTTATTTAGAACTACAAGAAAACAAACTACCAATTCTAATATAAAAAACTTTTATTCTGAATTCCATGATAATGATTTTTATTCGTATATGTGGAAAAAAATTAAAATATCCGGTTTCTGGGAAGGAGAAATAATAAGTAATTCAAATGATGGAGAAAAAATTTACTCCAACTTAAAAATCAACAAAATTGAGATAAAAAAAACAAATCAGGTTTTCCTGTTTTGGAGTTTCAGCAATTTAACAGATACTAAATATGCAAAAATAGAAATACTGAAATCTCAGCTTTACGATGCCTGCACAGGGTTACCGAACAGGGTGTACATCAACAAATATCTTACTAAACTTATTAAAAATAAAACTCAATTCGGCCTCCTTTCCATAAAAATCAATAATCTTTCCAAAATAAACAGAAGCTACGGTTTTGATACCGGTGATATAATTCTGGTCATGTTAACCGAAAAACTTAAAAAAATCTGGGGGGAAGATGTCTTTGAAGGTCGACTCAATGAAAATACTTTGGTTGTTTCCATTGAGCACTCTAATCTTGATAATTTAGAAAATAAATTGAAAAAAATTCTTTCTCTCAGTAACTCTCCATTCAGCCTTTTCTCAAAAAACATCTTTCTTGATATAGATATGGGGATTGTTTTTTACCCTGAAGCAGGCGATACCACAGATAAAATATTGAAAAGTTTATGTAAAAACACACAAACTATTAAAGATAATAAAGAAAATTTCTTTAAATATTTTTCTAAGAAAACTAAAGAACTTGAGCTTAAAAGACAAGAAATGCTGGATTGCCTGAAAAATGCCTCCGTCAATAATGAATTCTCGTTGGCATATCAGCAAAAAATTAATATTTCAACCGGGGAATTTGTCGGTGCGGAAACCTTGTTACGCTGGAATAACAAAAAACTGGGTTCCATATCTCCGGCTCTGTTTATTCCCCTTGCCGAACAGTCAGGATGTATTAATAAAATTACTGAATGGACAATTAATAAGTTATGTGAACAGCTGAAGAAATGGAAAAATAAATTTTCAAGAAGTTTTCCTGTTTCAATTAATATTTCATTCCTGGAATTCAAGGATAAAAAATTTGCCGATAATTTTATAAATACATTAAATAATTACGGCCTCCACGGAGATGATGTTATTATTGAAATTACAGAAAATGCACTCAATACAAATTTTGACATTTCTTTTACTTTAGATAAGCTTAAAGAACATAATTTTAAAATCCATATAGACAATTTCGGAACCGGTTCATCCTCTCTCGGATATCTGAAAAAGCTCAATATAGATGCTCTGAAAATAGATAGAGAATTTATTAAAAATTATCCTGTAAAAGATGACGGCGGTCTTGCAAAAATCATAACAGATACAGCAAAAACATTAAAACTCGAAGTTATTGCGGAAGGGGTAGAAACTGAACAGCAGGTCAGCTTCCTGCGTAGAATCGGCTGTAACGTTGTGCAGGGATATTATTTTAGTAAACCTCTAACCTCCGACAAATTTGAAGAATATCTAAAAAAAAATATTTCCTGATAAAAACCAACTCTTTGCGTAAAATTTTTTTACTCCAGCTGCTTATTTCATAAAGGTACAGATTTCGTTTTCTTATTTCTCATCCAATTCCTCCATCCAAATTCTTTTGGAAGTCTCATTAGCTCCGCTTTCGCTCTTTTAGCTATGGCGGATAAATCGTTAGCGTTGGATTGCATTAGAAATTACAGGGTTCTCATACGGCAGTAGTACACGAAATCTTTTAGATAACAGTTTTAATATGTACTGCCAATATCAGGACATATATTGTCCTCCATTGATTGAAATAGTAGAACCAGTTATAAATCCTGCATTATCTGACGCAAGAAATGCAACAGCATCAGCAATCTCTTTCGGTTCACCAAGTCTACCTACAGGTATCTCGGCAATTATTTTTTTCATAATATCCTCAGGTATACCCTGCATCATTTCAGTATTGCAGTAACCCGGAGCAACCGCATTAACTGTAATACCTTTACTCGCAGTCTCTAATGCAATTGTTTTTGTGAAACCTAACGCTGCAGCTTTTGTTGAAGCATAATTAGCCTGCCCGAATGCTCCCTTCTGTCCGTTAACAGATGCAATGTTTATTATTCTGCCATATTTGTTCTTAAGCATATTTTCTATAACATTGCGGGACATATTAAACAGGCCGTCAAGATTGACCTTCATAACCATATCCCATATTGCCTTATCCATCTTTCTGAACACTTTATCTTTAATAATTCCGGCATTATTTACAAGAATGTCTATTTTCCCATATTTCTCAATTATAATTTCTATGACCTTCCGGCATTGTTCAAAAGAAGAAATATCGCACTTATATGCATCAACATACTTATAACCTTCAGATTTCATTTCCTTTGCCCATTTTTCGCAACTTCCCTGATTTATATCTAATGCTATAACAGTTGCACCTTCATCTAAAAGTTTTTTGGAAATTGATTTGCCCAAACCACGAACACCGCCGGTAACTACAGCAACCCTGTTTTTCATAAGTTTAACTCCTTAATTTATTACCAAAACAAATTTCTGTTAAAAAATGTGCTCCTTTTTAATTAATATAATATATTAACGGATATACAGTTAACTAATAAAACCAGGAGCAGATACTTGATAATAAACAGTACACCTTATTTATATGATTTCAACGAAATAATAGTTTTAGACCGAAGTAACGGAAATTTTAATAAATCTCCTGAAATTCAGAAAAAATTTTGAAATTTAATTAGACGGCCTGAAAGTTAAGCTGAACTTAAAATATGACAGATAATATTAAAAAGGCTTTTAGCCGGCCGTCTAATTAATCATACAGTATTGAAAATATGAAGTATTAATCCATCTGAACAGTTACAGCTGTTCCCATACCGCCACCTATACATAGTGTAGCCAGACCTTTTTTGGCACCGCATTTTTTCATTTCATGTAAAAGGGTAACAAGAATACGGCATCCTGAAGCGCCTATCGGGTGTCCTAATGCTATAGCACCGCCGTTAACATTGACTTTATCTTTATCCCAGCCCATTTCTCTGTTAACAGAAATGGCCTGAGCAGCAAAAGCTTCATTGGCTTCAATCAAATCCAGGTCATCCACAGTCCAGCCTGATCTCTCAAGAGCTTTTTTTGAAGCAGGAATCGGGCCTGTTCCCATAATTTTCGGATCAACTCCCGCAGAAGCATAACCGACTACTTTAGCCATCGGCTTTAATCCTAATTCTTCAGCTTTTTCTGAAGACATCAGTATAACTGCTGCAGCACCGTCATTAATCCCTGATGCATTCCCGGCTGTCACGGTACCTGCTTTATCAAAAGCAGGGCGCAATTTTTGAAGAATTTCTATTGTTGTAGTCTGTTTCGGGTGTTCATCTGTATCGAATACTATTGAAGCCTTTTTTCTTTGAGGTATTTCGTAAGGTATTATTTCATCTTTAAACTTACCTGCTTCAATCGCAGTTGCGGCTTTCTTCTGTGAATTTAAGGCAAATTCATCCTGTTCCTCACGGCTTATATCATATTTCTTGGCTATATTTTCTGCTGTTACTCCCATATGATAATTATTGAAAACTTCTGTAAGACCATCTTTAATCATAGAGTCTTCCATTTTCCATGGCCCCATTTTAACTCCGTTGCGTGAACCCTGTAATATATGAGGGGCCATATCCATGCTCTCAATGCCGCCTGCAACAACTACATCATGCTCCCCAAGCATGATTTGCTGCACACCTAATTCCACGGCTTTAAGACCTGAGCCACACAGCATATTCAAAGAATAGCCCGTAGAGGTATACGGAATACCTGATTTTATCTGAACCTGTCTTGCGGGGCCCTGTCCGTTGCCTGCAGTTAATACCTGCCCAAGGATAACCTCTTCAACTTCTTCAGGTTTTACATCGTTTCTTTCTAAAAGTCCTTTTACAACCGCTGTACCGAGATCAACGGCAGGGACTTTTGCTAATGAGCCGAGAAATGAACCGATTGCTGTCCTTGCAGCGTCAATAATTACAACTTCCTTCATTACTTTCTCCTTTTATTTGGTAGTTGAGGATTAGTTCTAATTCTAAAGTGGATTTTTGTATTATATACTATATATAAAATAGTTCTGCTTCTCATACCTTTAATTGATTCGTTTTATCTCCCTTTTATAACTGATTTTTTAAAAAAAAATACAAATAGAATCTTCCATTATATGTAGCAGTTAAAATGTTTAAATTAAACTGAAAATATAATTTAAAATTTCAAACTATTGAATTTATGAAATTAGATATAAATAAAAACTATTCAAAATAATAGTCCGCATGACATGGAACCTTTTCGTGTACCATTTAGTTATTCCATCTCATAGAAATATAATCAACCGCTTCCTTAAGATTTAATTCCCGTGTGCTACAGCCGGTTCTGATATAGAACTTTGTAAGAGTCCCGTCTTTTACATATACAGGTCTCGGTGAAGGCATAGCAATAATTCTACAAACATCTTTATTTTCTAATGAGTGGAACATAGTTAAAATAGAGCCGCATACAGTGGAACCCATTTTTGCTGAAATTGAAGATATTATAGCCTGTTCAAAACCATCACGGCCGGGTTTTTTAAGACTGTTATAATCATTCTCAAGCCCGAGTACTTTGTTATTATCGTTAACACCTATTAATAAAGTTCCTCCATCTGAATTTAAAAATGCTGCAATAGTTTTAACTATAACATTTTCAAGATTTTTATTTATCTTATTTGTCTGATAATCCCATCTGAAAGAAGATTTAAATTCCAATATACTGCTCTCACCCTGTGCAAGCAGAACGGGGAAACTTTTTTCCAGTTCAGTACTGAGACGCCTAATCATTTGGGAGTTTTTATTTATGGTCTTGGAGATATAATAAAACAGTATCCCTAAAAAAGCCCCAATGATAGTCCAGAACTCTATTATTATTAAAGAAACACGCCCCTGAAAAATATCGGCAACTCTAATATATAAATATTCTGTCAGAGATTCCTTCAGCATCATCCCCTTATCATAAAATATAGCAATTTCATGCAAGGGAAAAAGAATAAATATCCCAACAAGCATCCCTATCAGTACTGATATAAGAAAAATAGTGTATTTTCCCGTATTCTTTAATAAAAACGGTAAAAAAGAGGCATTATTTTTGTTCATTAAAAGCCTGTTTTAACAATCAGTTAACGATCCATACAGTAACAGCATTTGTTTTCCATATATCTTCATCATCATGCACCCCGGTTAATACAATGAGTTTATCTCCGGTTTTTATGTAGCCCTGCTTTTTCAGCTCTGTTTCAACAGTTTTCTGTACTTTTACCGGTCTTGTGCTTTTTAGTGCCCTCTTATCAATCAAAATAGGAAGCACATTATTATACAGTGCCATCCTGTTATAAGTCCTTTTATCATCAGTTACACTGTAAATAGGAGTCTGAGGGCGGTATTTGGAAAGTATTTTAGCTGTATTACCGGATTTCGAAATAACCAGATTGGCCTTTTCTCCAATAAAAAATGAAAGTTGAGAAGCTGCACTGCACAAACCTTCATATAAAGAATTCACCTCAGGTAGGTCAAGCCCTGAATGAAAGTACTCTTCATGAAAGGATTTCTCTGTTGCTTTGATAATTGAGTCCATCATTTTTACAGCTTTTATCGGATACTTTCCCGTTGCGGTCTCATTAGACATAAATAAAACATCAGTACCGTCAAGAACGGCATTTGCCACATCTGAAGCTTCTGCGCGGGTAGGTCTCGGCTCATTAACCATAGATGAAAGCATTTCAGTGGCAACTATAGAGAATTTTCCTTTGAGGTTAGTCTCCTTAATTATTTCTTTCTGAACAGCCGGTACCCGTTGAATAGGAATCTCATCCCCCAGGTCACCTCTTGCTATCATTATGCCTTCAGAAATATTTATAATTTCATCTATATACTGGAGAGCTTCAGGCTTCTCTATTTTAGCTATTATAGGTATCTCAGGATGCCCCTCCTCTTCAAGAAGCGACCTCAGTCTTAATATGTCTTTAGGCTTCCTTACAAAGGAAAGTGACATAAAATCCACACCTGCTTTTATACCGAATTTAACATCCCGAATATCTTTTTCTGTCAAAGCCGGTAAAGATATATCAGTATAAGGCAGATTAATTCCATTACCGGTATTGATACTACCTCCGTTTTCCACTTTACATTTTACTTCACGGCTAGCCGGATCTGCAGATAAAACCCTTAATATGACTTTACCGTCATTTATTAAAATGGTTTTACCTTTTTTTGTATCTGAAGCGACATTAGGATAAGTTGTAGGAAGATACAGAGACTCTTTATGCTCACTGTTTCCGGATAATATAACTGTATCGTCTTTTTCGATAGTGACAGCCTGTTTCAGCTCTCCAATTCTTATTTTTGGTCCCTGTATAGCCAGCATTATAGAAACAGCTTTACCAACTTTATCTGCTGTTTTTCTAACCATATCAATTAATTTCTTATTTTCCCTCTGGGTTCCATATGAAAAATTTATTCTGCATACGTCAACACCACTATTAATCATTTCTTCAAGCACTTCCGGTGTATTGCAGGAAGGCCCCAGTGTTGCAAGTATTTTAGCTCTTCTCATTGTTTTTATACTCCTGAAATATTATATAATAAAAAAGTAGTTTATATAATTTTGTATATATACTTATATTATTTTAATACATACTTTAGCAGAATCAAATTTTATACTTTAATTGTTCGCAACATCACCTGCCCTTTTTCTATTACTAACTGTTATCTTTCTTGTATATTCGATACAGCTTTGAAACCGGGGATGCACGGATATATCCACTGAATCTATATTCAGCCGGAAGTTTTGCAATATTATATTTTATCCCAAATTATTCATAATCCTGGTTTATTGCTAAAACAGGAATTTTCGGAAGGATAGCTTTCAAAGAATGCCCTTTGCCGGCTGACAGTGAATTGCTTATACCTGTTGTGAATTCAGAAGTTCTCTTGCATGTTTCTCCGCCGCATCACCGTTACCGAGCATTCTAGAAATTTCCTTTACTCTTTCTTTAGTATCGAGTTTAATTATTTTTGAATATGTACGTGAATCTATAATTTCTTTTGCCACCCTGAAGTGGCAGTCCGCCAGGGACGCAACCTGAGGTAAGTGTGATATACATAGGACATGATGCTTTTGTCCTAATTTTTTAAGTTCGGACCCTACCCGGTGTGCGGTTTTACCGCCTATATTAGTATCTATTTCATCAAAAATAAGTATAGGAACATCATCGGCATCTGAAAGCACGGTCTTTATTGCAAGCATAACTCTGGATATTTCACCGCTGCTTGCAATGTTTTTAAGAGGCTGATTTTGTTCGCCCGGGTTGGGACAGAACATAATTTCGATTTTATCTATGCCGGCCCGGGAAGGTGGGGATTCTTTAAACAGAACCGATATTTCAGATTTCATAAAACCGAGTTTTTTAAGAGTAACCCCGGTTGCCTCGGAAAAAGCCCGAGCATTCTTTTTTCTTTCACAGCTCAGTTTCTCTGCTATTTTGTTGTATTTTTCTCTTAGTATTTCCGTCTTTTCTTCTAAGTCCTGTTTTAAGTACTGAAAATTATCAAGAGTTTCAATCCTTTGTCTGGCATTTTCAAGAGTTGTCATTATATCTTCTACAGAAGGTCCATAAAGCCTCTTAAGTGTATTTATACTGCTGGTTTTTTCCTCAAGAAGCAGATACTCCTGTTCATCTATTTCAATACTGGAAGAATAATCATCTATATCAATGGACAGTTCATTGACTTCTTCAGTTAACCCGTTAACTCTTTCGATAAAATCTTCTGATTGTTTTGTATCATATTTTGAAAGATTGTAAAGTGCCCTGTTTGTGTTTGCAAGCCGGCTTATAAGAGAATCTTCGGACTCCTGAAGGTCATTTTTAACTTCGTATAAAATTTGCAGTATTTCTTTAGAATTAGAAACAATATTAAACTGTTCAATAAGGTTTTTTTCATCATACAGAAAATTCTCGGCATTCTCAATTTCTCTTATAATTTTCCTTAAGTGACCGGCTTCAACAGCGTCCGGAAGTTTGTTTTTCAGTTCTTTGAGTTCCAATTCAGCTTCCTGCATTATTTTAAAAGCGTCAGCGCACTCATTTTTAAGTTTTGTGCAATTTGAATATTTATCAAGCAGTTCAAGCTGTAAAGAAGGTTTCAGTAATGACTGGTGCTGGTTGGGACCATGAAAATCAAAGAGTTCACTTCCGAGCCGGCTTAAAATATTGAGAGTTACAGAAGAATCGTTGATATAATTTCTGGAAGAAGAATGAGTAATTACTTTTCTTAAAATCACTTCGTTTCCATTGAATTCTATACCGTTAGTTTCAAAAAAAGTTTTAAGCTTGTTTTTCAGTTTTTCCGGAAAGTAAATACAGGCGGAAAGCTCACATCTTGCTCTTCCTTTTCTAATCAGCGATTTATCTACCCGCTGGCCGAGAAGCAGGGAAACCGCGTTTATTATTACAGTTTTGCCTGCTCCAGTTTCTCCGGAAATTACATTGAAACCTTTTTTGAAATCTATTTCAGCATCTTCTACAAGTGCCAGATTTTTAATTGTAAGCCACTGAAGCATTTTTTTTATTAAATTTCCTGTTTACTATTTTTTTGTCTCTGTTTTAAAATTGTTTTTAAAATATAATAATACTTATAATTAATATTTTTTCATGTTATATAATTAAAAATTTAAAATTTAACGTTTCTTAAAACTATGGACAGTTTATATAGAATAGGAATCGATACTGGCGGTACTTTTACTGATGTGTGCTTAGTCAATGAAAATAATGGTAAAATAACCGTAACAAAAATACCTTCTACTCCGGGTAATCCTGATCTGGCAGTAATTCAAGGTTTAAAAAAGATTTTTAAAATTGAAGACATTAGCCCAGCCAACATACGCTTTCTTATACACGGCACTACTGTTGCTACTAATGCACTGCTTGAACATAAGGGTGCTGAAGCCGCACTTATTACCACTAATGGCTTTGAAGATGTGCTGCATATAGGAAGGCAGAAAAGGCCGGATTTATATGATTCCAGCGTTCGGCGGCCTCCGCCGTTAGTACCTAAAAATTTGCGTTTCGGTGCTGTGGAACGAATTCTTTTTGATGGAACCATACATAAAAAGCTTAACGAAGAAAAAACTATTGAAATAATTAATGAAATCGCAAATCAGAATATAAATTCCATTGCCGTATGCCTGCTTCATTCGTATAAAAATCCTGTTCATGAGCAGAAGATCAATAAGTTGATAGAAAAATTACTTCCGCAAGCATATGTAACTCTGTCTTCAGAAATTCTTCCTGAATTCAGAGAATATGAGAGAATAAGTACTGTAGCAGTAAATGCCTTTGTTATGCCTAAAGTAAGCAGATATATAGATAAACTGGAAAGTGAATTAAAGTCACTGGGAACTTTGTCTGAACTATATATAATGCAGTCTAATTCCGGTGTAATTACTGCGGAGGCAGCCAGAAAGACAAGTGCCAGAACTATATTATCCGGTCCTGCGGGCGGAGTCCTTAAAAGTTTATTTATTTCAAAAATAAAAAAAGAATATAATATAATCTCAATAGATATGGGGGGTACTAGCTCCGATATAAGTCTTATAGCTAACATGCAACCCAAATTTACTACAGAGAGCGAAATTGCAGGATATCCAATAAAACTTCCCATGGCAGATATAAACACAATAGGTGCCGGAGGCGGTAGTATTGCCTGGATCGATAAAGGAGGCGCATTAAGAGTCGGCCCTGCCTCAGCCGGAGCTGCTCCTGGGCCTGTATGCTATAACAGAGGCGGCAGCAAACCAACTGTGACAGATGCAAATGTTGTTCTCGGAAGATTAAATCCTGATCATTTCCTGAATGGCGAGATGGAAATATACCCAGATAGGGCTTATCGGGTTATAAAAGAGAAAATAGCTGAACCTTTAAATATGAACGTTTACAAAGCTGCGGAAGGAATTATAACTGTAGTGAATGCGAATATGCAGAGAGGTATTCGTAAAGTTTCAGTAGAAAGAGGTTATGACCCCCGACAATTCTGTTTATTTTCGTTCGGCGGAGCTGGGCCGGTTCACGGGGCTCAATTAGCAGAACAGTTAAATATGCCTAAAGTTATTGTTCCGGCTAATCCAGGAATAGCCTCTGCTATCGGGATGCTTACAGCGGATGTCAGGCATGATTATGTCCAGACATATTTATCTGAGGCCGGCGACACAAAAGCAGGAGTTATTCTAACGGTTTTTCGTTCATTAGAAGCCGAAGCTGTTTCTCAGCTTCGACAGGAAGGCTTCTCTAAAGCAAATATTATTTTAGAGAGAAAGGTGGATTTGCGATATAAAGGGCAGGCATACGAATTGTCTGTGCCGGTTAACTGCGGTAATATTTCCCAACTCGATATATCTAATATCAGATTGGAATTTGATAGAAAGCATAGTCGAATATACGGTTTTGAGAGGAAAGAAAAGGAGGTTGAATTTGTCAATATAAGAGTGGTGGCTTTAGGCAAACTTCCAGTTTTACCTTCTCAACATAAAGAATGTTATCATGAATTAAACCCACGAGCGACAGAAATAAGAAAAGTTTTCTTTAACGGAGAATTTTATAACACACCCGTTTACAGAAGAGAAAAATTTAAATATGGAAATCAAATAAAAGGCCCGGCTGTTATTGAACAGCTTGACTCAACCACTGTTATTTTTCCGGGGCAGGTTGCAGAAACAGATTTTTATGATAATATCATTATTAATTCCATAATCCGGGTTAAAAGTTGAAAAAATCTTATGACTAAAGAAGATGTAGATCCAATAACACTTGAAGTTATGAGAAATGCTTTTCAGTCTATTGCTGAAGAGATGGGTGCAGCTCTCATTAGAACCGCTTTATCCACCAATATTAAAGATAGAGGTGATTTTTCCACTGCCGTTTATTCGCCGAAAGGAGACCTCATAGCTCAGGCTGAACATATTCCCCTTCATTTAGGGCTTATGCCTTCAGTAGTCAAATCTGTATTAAAAAAATTCCCTGTAAAAAAGCTTAAACAGGGAGATGCTGTTGTAACTAATGACCCTTATGTAAGCGGCTCGCATCTCCCGGATGTTTCAATAATAACTCCTTTGTTTTATAAGGGTAAGCTTACCGCAATATTGGCTAATCTGGCCCACCATATAGATGTTGGAGGTATAACTCCCTGCAGTATGCCTGCTAATTCAACTGAAATCTTTCAGGAGGGAATCAGGATTCCGCCTGTCAAAATTAAAAATAAAGGAAAAATGAATTATGATATACTGGAATTGATAATTAATAATGTGCGGACAAAAGAAGAGTGTTACGGTGATTTTTTTGCACAGCTTGCTGCAAACAGTGTAGGAGAAAAAAGATTAATCGAACTCGCAGATAAATATTCTCCTGAAAAATTGTTATTATATATGGATGCTATTAACGGTTACGCGGAAAAAAGAATGGCAGCTAATATAGAAAAGCTTCCTGAAGGGAACTATTTTTTTAAAGATTATCTGGAAGGTGACGGAATAACTGATAAATTAATAAAGATCCAGGCAGAAGTTTCTGTTAAAAAGAACAGTGTAACTGTGGATTTCACAGGAACTGAACCACAGGTAAAAGGTTCTGTTAACTGTACGAGACCTGTAACCCTTGCATGTGTGTATTTTGCAGTTAAATCTGTAGTTGATCCGACACTTCCTTCGAGTACCGGTGCTTACGAACCGATAAAAGTAATAACACCCGCCGGCAGCCTTGTAAACCCTTTATTCCCCGCAGCCGTGGCAAATGCTAATATTAATACAGCACAGCGTGTAGCCGATGTTGTTTTGGGAGCATTGTCAATTGCTGTACCGGAAAAAGTTCCTGCCGCTTCCGCCGGAAGTATGAATAATTTCACTATTGGCGGGATTCATCCTGATACAGGGGATTATTATTCTTATGTTGAAACTTACGGTGGCGGACAGGGGGCTATGTTTAATCTGGATGGAATGGATGGAGTGCATACTAATATGACTAATACTGGAAATGCTCCTGTTGAGGTTATAGAGACAAGCTATCCTTTACGTGTAGAAAAATATTCACTTGTTAAGGATTCGGAAGGCCCCGGCAAATTCAGGGGCGGATTAGGTTTATGTCGTGAAATAACAGTATTAGGACATGAGGCAAAAGTATCTTTAAGTTCAGAACGTGAAAAGATTAAGCCGTGGGGGCTTGCAGGAGGTAAATCACCGAAAGGCTCAGAATGCACAGTTATCTTACCATGTGGCAAAGAAAAACAGCTGCCGATTAAGTTTACAGGAAGTATTATTTCTGAAAACAGAATAAGGCTTCAAACTGCCGGCGGAGGCGGCAACGGGAATCCGTTTGAAAGAGAAGCTTCCCGAGTACTGAACGATTTTAAACAGGGATTTATTTCTATTCAGAGAGCAAAAAAGGAATACGGTGCTGTGATAGATCCTGACAGCTTAACTGTTGACAAAGAAAAAACTGACAATATTAGAAGGAAGATAACTTATTGATATTATTGTAAAAATCCTATGGGGGATAACAGAAAAACCGATTTTTATGTTTTAACCACACCCTCGAATAAATACTGGAATATTTGTTATTATTAATTACACACCAATAGTTATGAGTTAAAACTGGAATTTATTATTGAACTTGCAGCCATTTTTGTAGGTGATACAATTTTACTTACACCCAGCTTTTCAGCTTTTTCGATATTTTCCTCATTCTCTATTCTCGATATTAGTTGTGTAGTTCCATTTCCTCTCTCATCTAAAAGCTCTTTTACTGTAAAGAGTGTTAAAAAATTATCAGAATCATTATCATAAACAGTTATTACAGCTTTTGCTTTATCAATTTGTGCGTTTAAAAAAGTTTTTTTCTGGAAAGTACTTCCCGAAACCGTTATATATTTTTCTTCGATTTCACTTTTCCTTTCAGGAGAGTTCTCGAGAACAATAAATTGTATATCTTTTTCTTCGAACTCTTTGATTAAAGCCTGGCTTAGGCTTGTGTAACCGCATAAAATAACATGTCCTTGCATATTGTTCAGTTTTTTCATGATTTTTAAAACCCCTTTTAATCTGTTTTCTATTAACGGCCCGATCAGGAATGTAAAAGTAGTTATAAATGATCCCAAACCGACCAGAATCATTGAAACTGTAAAAAATTTGGCCTGTCGGGTTATTGGAAAAATATCACCGAAGCCTACAGTACTGTAAGTAACAACGGTATAATAAAGTGCATCACTCAAACAATTTAGGTTCTCAAACTCACTCCTCAGTAAATAGCTTCCGAATATACCATACGACAAAGCTATTATAATAGATAGCCAGGCCAGTGTCTGCTGATACCCCATATTAGAATAAGATTTCTCATTAAATTCTTTGTAAAAGATAAGCAGTAATATTAAAAATGTTAAAGAAACTATATTAATTTGTGGAAGGGTCTGAATTAAAAAATTATTAATAATTGAAATGGAAAGTATTATGACAGTAATGAACCAGGCTTTTCTTTTTCTTTCCCAAAGTCCCTTCCCTATAATATAAAGTAAAAACCCAAAAAAAATTGCCAGTAAAATTCCGGTTTCTTTATAATTTTGAAGCTTAAAAGTATGCCTAAATCTGGTCACATAGGGAATATGCAGACCGATAAGAACACAGGCGGGAATTACAATGTGGACAAGGCCGTATAGCATAGTAACTGCCCCGATAAACTGAGGTATTTTATTTCTTAACCTGAATCTTTTAGAAAAATTCATAATATACCTTTATACTTATACTATGAGAGTAGCCTTCCGTCTTGTATTTTACTATTAAAAAGTAAGGACACTGTTCCACAATACATTCATTATTGTTCGTTTTGTCTATTTTTCTTTATCAAACTTAATAAGATAATCGGATATCATCCCCGGATCCATAATATAAGTAGCTGCATTTATTTTTGCGGCCTCTTTTGGCATACCGTAAACAATAGATGTTTTTTCGTCCTGTGCAATCGTTACAGCACCGCTGTCTTTAAGCATTTTCAACTGTTCCACACCATCATTTCCCATTCCTGACATAATGATTGCTACAATATTGTTTCCATAATGGCTTATGACAGACGCAAACAGTGCGGCTACCGATGGTAAATGCCCACTGAAATTTTTCGGTGGATCTATTACTACCAATTCATTATGCATTACTTCAGTTATTTTTGATGCCGGTGCAAGATAAACAGTGCCTTCTATAATAGGTTCTCGTTTACCAATAACTTTAATAGGAATTCTTGATACTTTATCAAGCTGTTTTTGCAACAGCTTGTCAAAACCGTATGAAATATGCTGTGCAATAATAATCGGTGTTTTAAAATCTTCAGGTAATTTAGAAACAATAGTTTGAAGAAGTGCAGGACCTCCGGTAGAAATACCAATTAAGATAAGTTTTTTTTTCTGTTTCTTATTATAAGGCAGCTCATCCGGAACAGGTATATCAGTTTTTCGTTTTCTCAGTTTTCCCGGATCAGACAGCAGTTTAACATGTCTGATTATATTTTTTGAAGCTTTATCAAAATTAACATTCCACGGTCCGGGCGGAGAATCAATAAAAAACAGTGCTCCGCTTTTCATTATAGCCTTTGAAACTTCCTGTTTATTTTCTTCATTTCTTATTGCACTGATCACTAAGATTGGAATTGGATTTCTACTCATAATCAGCTTTGTTAATTCAAAGCCGTTGATACCGCCGGGAATATTTATATCCATCGTTATCAGATCCGGCCTCTGTTTACTTATTGATTTGAGGGTTTCTTCAGCATTTTTTGCAAAATCTATAACCTCAATATCTTTGTCAGAGGAAAGAATGTGATCAAGGATCTTTCTTTTTACCGGTGAATCATCAACAACAAGTACTCTGATTTTTCTATCCATCGCAATTCCTATTTTCTATAATATAAAATTAATTGTTATTTCAGAAAAGATGTTCCACCCTAACATTTATATACTGCTTGCATCAATTAACTTATCCTCAACAATTTTCTGCCATTTTTTCAGTTCTTCATCAGTCAGGTCACCTGGTATTTCAATCGGTTTACCTAATACAAGTTTTACTTTTGCACCTGGCTTTGCTATCTGAAAATTATCCCAGGTCTTTGTTTGCCAGTATTTTGAAGCATTAATAGCCACAGGAAGAATACTGACACCAGTTCTGGAAGCAAGAATAACCGGACCCTTACTCATTTTATACTTAGGCCCTCTTGGTCCATCGGGAGTGATAGAAAGAACTGCACCCTTTTTCAGCACCTCCTCACATTTCTTAAGAGCTGACGCTCCTCTTTTAAATGTCGATCCCCTAATACTTCTCACTCCGAAACGGCTAATCAAATCAACTACATACTGGCCGTCCCTTGAAGGACTTATCAGGGCATAGGTCCTTTTCCTGTATTTTTTGGGAAACATGGCAGGAAAATACAATAAGCGATTATGCCAGGTAACAGTTATAAAAGGTTTCCCTCTGTCGTTTTGCTCAAATGCATTATCAATATCCACTATTTCAGTCCTGATTAAAAAAGTTTTGGAAAACTTTAAAATCAACGCCGCAAAAAAATAAATCCATGAAGGTAGTTTTTTAATTTTTTTAAAAGGTTCAAATATTTTCATTATTCTGTTTCTTGTATATGTTGATTAACATCATTTATAATATCGTCCAATTTCAGCATAGGCTCCCAGTTAATAGCTTTTCTGATTTTTTCAATATCAGGATGTCTTCTCTTCATGTCTTCAAAACCGGGGCTGTAGGCCTCATCATATGAAATTTTTTCTATAGTGGAAGAGCTGTTTAATTTTCTGATTATAAAAAGAGCTAACTCTTTTATACTGATCTCATAATCATTGCCTATATTAAATATATCATTTTTTAAATCCGATTGTCCAAGTATTTTCAGTGCTCTAACTGTATCATAAACATGGCAGAAACATCTGCTTTGTTCTCCGGTACCGTAAACCTGTAAAGGTTTGTTCACTATAGCATTTTTAACAAACCTCGGTACAACCATTCCATATTTCCCTGTCTGTCTGGGGCCTACTGTATTGAACAGCCTGACTACAGTAACAGGTATTCCATACTCTTCAGCAAAAGCCATACAGTAGAATTCATCTAAAAGCTTACTGCATGCGTAAGACCATCTTGAATGTTTTGGCGGCCCTATAAGTAAATCGTCCTCTTCTGAAAATTTATTCATTTCAGATTTACCGTAAACTTCACTGGTTGAGGTCAGAATTACTTTTGTTCTTTTAATTTTAGCAGCATTGAGGACCCGCTCAGTTCCGTGAACATTTGTAATTATAGTTTGAGCAGGATCTTTTACCACGAGTTCGACTCCAACGGCCGCTGCTAAATGAAAAACAATATCCGAGTGAGAAATAATATAGTTCAGCTCGGGTAAATCTATTATATCACCTTTTATAAACTCAAACTTCGGCTTATCTTTTATTTTTTCTATATTTTTAATAGAACCTGTAGATAAGTTATCTATAACTTTAACTTCATAACCGTTTTCAATTAATGACTCAGCCAGGTGGCTTCCAATAAAACCGGCTCCGCCGGTAATAACTGCACGCATAAACTACCTTCTAAAATTTTGTTGTACCAGGGATAATTCAGTGACTGCAATAAAGCAGACATCCAATAGAAGCTGGAAGAAAAAGTTTCCTACTCTACAGCCTAATTTCTGCGTTTTTTTTGTTTTTCCGAAAAGCCTCATACATCCTTATGCATCACTCAATGCCGTTGAATTTAGGCAAAATTATTGATTTTGCCGCGTTCACTCCACCACGAATTCTGTATTCTGTGGAGGGAATCAATCCTTCTGTGTCGGCCATAGTACAGCAACTTCTGTACGACGGCTGATGATTCCGAAAGCATAATCCTTAATTCAATGACATTGATGCATCACTTAAAAAAAACAAAATTTAAAACCTTATGCATATTCAGCAGAGTTAGACCCTTTTTGTGTAACATCTAATCAATCAGCAACTGCCAATAAAATAAATTAAAATTATTGGTTAATTAAAATAGCATGAGGTAAATAAAATTCATTTATTTAAATAAAAATTTACTATTTTTATTAAAAAGAAATATGCTATTTATAAATTTAGTGTTAATTTATTAACTATATAAAGTTTACAGCTAAAAACTAAACCGGAGACACTAAACAAGTTACCTAATTTATTAAAGCTTTACGTAACTACTGTAATAACAAGTATTATCTAAAAAGATACACCTATGTCTAAATCCGCCACAATAGAAATAATTTTAAAAAATAAATTGGGACTGCATGCCAGGCCTGCATCAAATTTTGTAAAAAAAGCTTCTGAGTTCGAATCAGAAATCACAATAGAAAAAGAAGGAGAAACTGTAAACGGTAAGAGCCTAATCGAACTTCTTATGCTTGCTGCAGAATATAATACAAAACTTAAAATAACCGCAAAAGGCCCGGACGCCTATCAGGCAATAGAAGCTATAGAAACGCTTATAAAAAATGACAAAGGTTTTAATAAACAATAGCCTCTTAAGTTATCAAAAAACATAAAGGTCTCTATAATAGTGAAAAGCTCAAAAGATGAAATAAAAATAAAAGGTATTGCAGCATCCCCCGGTATTGCTATAGGGACAGCATTAGTTATTGGTACCCGTCTTGCTCATGCTGAAAAAAGAAAAATATCAGCAGAAGAAGTGGAAAAAGAAATAAACAAACTTGAGGCTGCATTAAACAAGACAAAAGAACAGATAAAAATAATACAAACTGAAGTCCACTCAAAACTTATGGACGATGAAGCGCATATATTTGATGCACACCTACTCATTATCGACGACCATACCCTCATAAACAGCGTTAAAGAATTAATAAAAAAAGAAAAGGTTAATGCCGATTATGCTTTTCACAAAAAAACACAGCATTATATCTCGACCATAAACAAAATTAAAGATTCATATATAAGCGAACGCGCCTCAGATATTAAAGATGTAGCTTCAAGAGTTATTGCAAACATAAACAACCAGGAGATTGAAACACTTAAACACCTTCCCGGACAGCGGATAATAATTACCCAGGAAATAACTCCTTCCGATACAATATCAATGGATAAAGATAATGTTCAGGCTTTCGCTACCGAATCCGGCAGCAGAACTTCACACGCAGCTATTATGGCAAGATCAATGAAAATTCCGGCTGCAGTGGCTTTAAAATCAATGACACATTATGTTAACAGCGGCGATGTTATTATAGTTGACGGTTACACCGGTACCATTGTTATCAATCCTACTCCGGGTTCACTTAATGCCTATATCCAAAAGGAAGCATACGAAGGCAATCTAATAAAAAACCTTATAAGCGAAAGTAGCCTGAGGCCGGAGACAATCGACGGATTCAGGTTTCAACTGGCTGCCAATATTGAATTTTTATCTGATGTAGAAGATGCTAAAAAATACTGTGCAGCCGGTATTGGTTTATACAGAACAGAATATCTGTATATCAACAGTAAAACCCTGCCTAACGAAAATGAGCAGGTTGAAAACTATAAGACTGTAGCAAAACATTTTAAAGAAAAACATGTTATAATCAGAACTGTAGATTTGGGTGGAGACAAACTTAAAGACATATTAAATCTCCAACCTGAAGATAATCCTTTTCTCGGCTATAGAGCTATCAGGCTTTGTCTTGGATTCCCACCTTTATTTCAAACTCAGCTTAGAGCACTGCTGAGAGCAAGTATTTATAAAAATGTAAAGATCATGTTCCCTATGATATGCAGTGTAAGTGAAGTAGTAAAAGCCCTTGAACTCCTTGAAGCAGCTAAAGAAGAGTTAAAAGAAAAAGATATACCTTTTGATAAAAATATAGAAGTCGGTATAATGCTCGAAACACCTTCTGCAGCCATAATAGCAGACAAACTGGCCCCTTATGTAGATTTTTTCAGTATCGGAACAAACGACCTTATACAATATACACTTGCAGTAGACAGAAACAGCGAAAAAGTTGCTTACCTTTATCAGCCTGCACATCCAGCAATACTGCGATTGCTCAAAAATATTACAGAAACAGCGAAAAAACATAATATATGGATAAGTTTATGCGGTGAAATGGCAAGTGACCCAATCTATACAGTATTTCTTGTCGGACTCGGTATACATGAATTGAGCATGAGCCCTATATCAATGGGTGCTGTCAGGAGAATTATCAGAAAGATGAAACTGTATGAAGCAGAAGATATAATGGAAAAATCCCTGAAATGTTCCACTGCAGACGAAACTATTAAGCTTTCTTTAAATTACTTAAGGAAGATTGATCCTGATATTTTAAATTTAACTTCTATAGGAGACTTATAATGGCTGATAACCGTCCTGGCTGGGACGAATACTTTATGAATATGGCAAAAGTAGCAGCATCAAGAAGCAACTGTGTCAGGAGACATGTCGGTGCAGTAATAGTTAAAGACAGACAAGTTATATCCACTGGCTATAACGGAACGCCCCGTGGCATCACCAACTGTAATGAAGGCGGATGCCCCAGATGTGCATCAAGTGCAAAAACCGGCGAAAACCTTGGAGAGTGCTTATGCTCTCATGCTGAGGAAAACTCCATTGTACAGGCTGCATATCACGGGGTTGCTGTAAAAGATGCCACATTATACACAACATACTGCCCATGTCTGCTTTGTGCAAAAATGATAATCAATTCGGGTATAACGGAAGTCGTTTATTTCGGGTCTTATAAATTTGATGATTTGACGAAAAAGCTTTTCAGCCAGGCTGAAATAAAATTCAGGACAGTCTAAAAAAAATAGTTTTATCAAGCATGGGTTCCAAAACACAAAGGTCTAACCTAAAATACCGTTATCGCTGCTAAGGTAAACTCCTTTTAGGTTCATTTTAAGAGCCTCTGGGTTTGAAGCATGTGTTAACGCTTCTTCTTCAGTAATAGTCCCCTCCTTCACAAGACTGATCAGAGACTGGTTAAATGACTGCATCCCTTCAGATTTACCTTTTTCTATAGCATTATTCAGTTTGTCCAGCCTGTCTTCGATAAGTAGAGCTTTTATAAGCGAATTATTCTGCAATATTTCAACAGCCGGAATAAGTTTTCCACCTTTCCCTTTGACCAGTCGCTGGGTGATTATTGCTATTAGATTATTGGCCAGAGCATGCCGTATACTCTGGTGTTCATCGGCCGGATATAAATTAAGAAGCCTGCCGATAGCCTGTGAGGAATTAGTTGTATGCAGAGTGCTCAAAACCAGATGACCTGTATCAGCGGCTCTGAATGCGCAGTCAAAACTTTCTTTATTTCTCATTTCTCCGACAAGAATAACATCGAGGTCCTGTCTCAGCGAGTGTATGAACGCGGAATTGAAAGAATTCGTGTCAAAACCTACTTCTCTCTGTTCGATAAATGATTTATTATCTGTAAACTCATATTCAATCGGATCTTCTATCGTACCAATATGTTTTCTGTAATTATCATTAATATACTGAATCATAGAAGCTACTGTTGTTGATTTGCCGCAACCGGTTGCTCCGGAAATAAATATTATACCTCTTTGTTTCTGTACAATCTTTTCAAGCTGCAGTGGCAGATTTAATTCTGTGAAATTCAGTATTTCTGATTTGACATATCTTATAGCCAGCGCGGGAGTATTTCTCTGTTTGTGGACATTAATCCGGAATCTCCCGCTTTCGTCATCATAATATGATAAATCTGTATCTCCGGTCGAATCGAGTTCCTGTTTCATATTATCGGTCAAAATATCATCTACTATTTTCTGCAGGTCACTTTCACTAAAGCTTAAATCGCATTCAACCAATGAACCGTCTACCCTGAGGATAATATTTTTACCTGCAGAAATATGAATATCAGAAGCGTCATTCGTTATTGCAAATCTCAATATACGTTTTAAATTTTCATCCTTCATTACTGTTTCTTTTCATTTAACAGTTTTTGTTTTGCTTTTTTGAGGAGAAGTTGTTTTGCTATATCTATTCCAGCATAGCATTCTAAATTTTCACCCTTATTAACTACTGTTTTATTCAATGGATATACACCGCCAGCCCAGCTTGAACCTGTATCGCCTAACTCCTGTCCATATAAAAGTATCTTCCCTTTATATACCTGTTTACCGTTAGGAAAAATACGCCAGCATTTACCCTCGGTTCCCTGCTGGAGTGTATCACCTCCCTGAAACTGAATGTCTATAGCTCTTTTCTCGACCAGCATATCGATTTCGTTCTGTAATTTCAGCATTTCATCGCTTAGTTTTTTCCCTTTCTCCTCCTTTTTTTTCTGTGCCGCAATCCAATTATGGTGTTCTGTATCAAACTTTCCTGCTGCAGTCTTGTTGTACTTATACTTTTTACGCAGTTTCTCGGACAGTTCCTTAAAATTTATAAAAGTCAAGCAGTCAAAACCGTTATCATTCATATAATTTATAACGATTCCGTTAACTTTAGTGTCGAAAACTTTTGCATCAGGATATGTGCGACCATCTTTAGTTTTGACAGTTAAAGCGTTCAGATGTGTTACAGCCAGCATAAAAGTTCCAAGTAAAATGAAGAATTTCGCTTTATTCATATATAAGCCACCTTTCTTTATTATGTATATAATAGCATTTTTAAACGCGCATACAAATTTACACGTCAATACAAACAGGCAGCCGGAACAAATGATATTGCAAAAAAGAAAACCAGTATGCCAAAACTGTTAATAGACGTGTAAACTGCCGATATATTACTAGCACTATTTATTTTTATTTGTTTTAAAACAGCAAATACAGCAGTCATTATTCCGAAAATCAGCCCTGAAACAGAATAGAGAAGCTGTTTATCCGTTATAAAAGACCAGCCGTAAACCAGTAAACTAAAAGAAACTAAAACGAGAACCACTGCCAATGGTTTTACAATGTTCTTAGAAAGGTTTCTGTTCCTAATAAACTTAAAACAGCCGTCAATACATTTCCTTTTAAAACAGAAAAACCTTGCAATGATATTTTTCTTTCCGGAATGAGGGAATAAAAATATTTTTGAGTAAGCCGGAGCCATCCATATAAAAAGCGAAGGGGCAAATAGCTCCATAAAGTCAAGGCGAGTGCCTTCTCCTTTCAAGGCTTCAGGCAGAAATATAATAAGACACATTATAAAAAGTGCCAGCACATATATTCTCGGTTTAAATCTCTCCAGAAATTCAAGCAGTTTAAGCAGTTTAAACCTTTTATACCTAATATAATAAGCAATTCCAACAGCAATAAGTCCAAATCCCAAACCTGCGGTTACATCGCTCAGATAATGTGCATTTTTATATGTCCTAACAAAGCCGACAGCCGGAGCCGCAATAAACATTGGAGTAACAGGGGGATATTCAACTGCCGCTGCTCCAAAAAATGCACTTGTGGTAGCCGTATCACCGCTTGGGAAAGAAACATTGTTGCTTCCATTCGGCCTTTCTCTCTGAACAGTAGGCTTTAAACTCCATACAATGACTGCCATTATTAACATCGATAAAGCTATATTGAATGCAGTTTTCCGCAACCCTTTAGCAGCAATTACAACAATTATTATCGCAATCATATCGCCCTTACCTAAAGTTGCTATTAAATCGACAAAATAATCAAAAGCCGGAATTCTGTTTCTCTGAAAAAAACAGTTCTGAATGAAATCTTTGTACACATAATCCCATGGATGCAAAATTAAGGCGAGGACCAGAAAGGCTATTCCAATTATGATGAAAACAGCGGGGCGGACAATATTGTTTTTTTTACTCATATTGATTCCATTCGTTATTTATATTAATATTTGTGCTATTGCGAATAATGCTGATCCGGCAGTCGTCTGGAGAACTGCTCCTACCACAAAATAAAATGTATGTTTATGACTGTAACATTAACCATAACCTTCTTCACGTCCCGGTTCAGCGCACCAGTTTCGGACAATACCCCTCCCCCCTGAAACAACAATCATTATATCAGAGCAAATTGACTATTTAAATTTAATGATAAAACAAATTTATAAACGATATTTTTCAAATTCGGATTTAATCTTATTTTTAACTGTTTTTATCAGGTTTCCATCAACCGGAAGCAGTTCACCGTCTCTGCAGCCACGTCTTTTAAATTCAATTTTGCCCTCTTTTAAAGTTTTAGGAGAAACTATAATCCTAAACGGCACACCTATCAGATCTGCATCATTAAACATAAAACCGGCTTTTTCGCCACGGTCATCAAAAAGTACATCAATTCCGGCTTCCTTTAATTTTTCATAAAGGTTATCCGCATTATTTCTCACATCATCCTTTTTATAGTTCAGGGCACACAGATGAAGTTCATACGGAGCTATGGAAACCGGCCATACAGGGCCGAAATGATCATGGGACTGTTCAATAACAGCAGCCATAGCTCTGCCGATACCTATGCCGTAACACCCCATCACCATCGGATGAGATTTTCCGTTTTTATCAAGAAAATTACACCCCATTGGCAAAGAATATTTTGTTCCCAGCTGAAAGATATTGCCAACCTCTATTCCTTTATATTCTCTTAGCGGAGTTCCTGTAACAGGACAGACATCCCCTTCCCTGACTGTGCTTATATCGACAATTTCAGCATCTGGAAGGTCTCTTTGCAGATTAAAATTTTTATAGTGGTAATTTTCCTTATTTGCACCGACAACCAAATTAGCCGTTCCTTCAACAGAGGGATCAACCACTATCCTTACTTTTTTATGGTCAAGTGCGAGGGGAGATGCATAGCCGGGATGAGCACCGACAGATTTAATCTTTTCATCATCCGCAAAATTCAATACAGAAGCACCTAAATGATTTTTAAGTTTAGTTTCATTTACTTCGAAATCTCCTCTGATCATAACAAAAATCAGTTCTTCTTTTTCGTTGACATAAAACACAGCTTTCCCTGTATTCTTACGGCCAACTCCCAGGTATTCAGAGACTTCTTCTATTGTTTCTTTTCCGGGTGTGCTGACAATTTCGAGTTCGAGTGGAGTGCCCCCTTCAAAATCATACTCAGCAACAGCTATCTCCCTGTTAGCTCTGTAAGATTTATCTTCCGACATAAAAACTGTATCTTCTCCGGATTCTGTTATGGCCATAAATTCATGAGCAACAGCACCTCCCATCATTCCGGAATCAGATTTTATTGAAACAACTTCATTCATGCCGAGGCGATTAAAAATCCTTACATAAGCATCATATACTTCCTGATAATAATCATTGAGTGATTCCTGATTTTCATGAAATGAGTAAGCATCCTTCATTGTAAATTCTCTTACACGTATCATTCCGCCTCTTGGTCTTGCTTCGTCTCTGTATTTTGTCTGTATCTGATATACCATAAAGGGGAGCTGTTTATAACTGTTTACTTCTGACCGGACAAGATGCACTACCGCCTCTTCATGAGTCATTGCAAGAAGCATTTCCTTATCATTTCTATCTTTAAAACGGAGGAGTTCGTCATGAATCTGCTCATATCTCCCTGATTCTTTCCATAATTCGGCCGGCAGTGATACAGGCATGAGAATCTCCTGTCCGTGAATACTATTCATTTCTTCCCGAATTATCTTTTCAATTTTTTCAGCAATTTTTTTCCCCAAAGGCAGCAACGAATAAACTCCTGCGGAAACCGGCCTGATATAACCACCCCTTATCAGGAATTTGTGGCTTGTTATTTTTGCATCTTTGGGATCTTCTTTTATTCGCTTGCCAATCAGTTCAGTCATTCTCATAAATTATTACCTATCAACTCCAAATATTGTTAAACTTTTTTTTGTTTTTTTATAATTTATTACAGGGTTTCAGTTTAACCTGAATCCGTGAAATAGTTTATAAAAAATATATTTATTATTTACAGTAAACTGATTATATAATATTTGATACTTTACCTTTTAGGTGAAAAGAATATTTTTTATAAATCAACCCGCGAAGGGCTTTCTGCAGCACCGTATATGGTTGACGTTAAAACACTTAAGTAGTTACTACATTACGTGGTTGAATGCCTGCACATCTACAGCACTGCAAAAAGCTCACGGAATCAGGTTTAATGTAAAACCTGAAATTTATTGAAAGATACATCGTTGAAACATTATTACAAGAAGATTTACCGGTAAAATAAAGATCGTAAAGACCTATTTATAATAATCGCCCGTAACAGTGTGACACCCCCTACTCAGGCAATAAATGTTTTATTCAGTCCGTTAAATCCTGCTGCAGTTAGAAAAATATAATGAAATTACTCATTTCAGCGATTATAATTGTATATAAGTTATTAAACAAAGTATACATTAAAATAAGGGCATTTGTCCTAGCTGGTCATCTGTCCCTGTTTTTCCATCATATAATCAATATCTTTTTGAAAATTAGAATCATTTTCAATTTCATATTTTTCAATATTTTCTATAACGTAGCCTCTATTTTTATATACTT
>JAIPJT010000053.1 GCA_021733985.1 Victivallales bacterium
ATCCGCCGAAGCTTTAGCGTATGGCGTATTTATCCGCCGAAGCTTTAGCGTATGGCGTATTTATCCGCCGAAGCTTTAGCGTATGGCGTATTTATCCGCCGAAGCTTTAGCGTATGGCGGAGAGACTGGGATTCGAACCCAGGGAGGGTTGCCCCTCAATGGTTTTCAAGACCACCGCTTTCGACCACTCAGCCATCTCTCCGATGGAAGAGTTTGAATTTAGCACTATAAAACTTCTTTTCAAGGAGAAATGATTATTTTAATATAAAAATATTAATTTTTAACCAAAAACAATGGAACAATTCAACAAAAAAAACAGTAACATCGTTTTAAATAATTTACACAAGTTTAAAATAGCTATTGCCGGATGTGGAGGTTTAGGATCAAATATTGCCCAAATGCTGGTAAGAGCCGGCATGAAAGAGCTGACAGTTATTGATTTTGATAAAGTATGTGAATCCAATCTAAACAGACAGTTCTATTTTATCAAAGATATAGGGCTCTACAAAGTTGACGCTCTGGAAAATAATTTAAGAATGATAAATCCGGCAGTTGAAATAGAAAAGCATTACAAAAAAATTAATACAAGAAACTACGAAGCTTTATTAGGGGGTTACAATATACAAATAGAAGCGTTTGATAATATAGAATCAAAAAAAATTATGCTTGAAAGTTTTTTAAATATCGAGAATAAAGAAAAGAAACTAATATGTGCTTCAGGTATGGCCGGAACCGGTGATGAGAATAAAATCAAAACAAGAAAACTTGCTGAAAATATAATAATTTGCGGAGATGGTGAATCAGATATTTTAACTGAAAAATGTATTATGGCTCCGAGAGTAATTTTGACAGCTGCACATCAGGCCAATACTGTCTTGAGAATTATTACCGGAGAGATTGAGACTAAGCAGTATTGAACTTTGTATCCGGAGTTTAATCATTTCCGGAACAAAACGCCGGGGCACTTTTCCCCGTTCAGTCCGCCTCAACTACAGTATCGACCAGGGCATTTTTAGTAAATGCATTATCCCATCACAACTTATGCTGTATTTAAAAATATATAATAAGTCATCTTTCTGATTTGATTATATACTGTAACTAAATAATTTATCTGCTATAAATCCAGTAGAGTTTGTAAAAAAAGCAGGTAAATTGTATGTTAATTAAACCCGGATAATATATATTTTGGGTTTATACACAAGCGCATGCGATTTTAGGGATTATTTAACGATGCCCAGCCCAAAATCGGACAGCATTTCTCGCCACGGTTATTCAACGTGGATAAATAAAAATAAATCGTCTGGGATATAAATCATAGTAAAGTTTGTTTAATTATTTTATAATAGGTAAATATATAATGAACAATATTTCATCTGTTTACAGTAAAAAAATAGTTGTCTGTATTCCTGCAAGGTATGCTTCAACCAGGTTCCCTGGAAAACCGCTTGCTGAGCTTGACGGTAAACCTATAATACAGTGGACCTACGACAGGGCCTGCAGAACAATTGCGGATAAAGTAGTTGTGGCGACTGATGATAAAAGGATTATGGAAACTGTTGAGGGGTTTGGCGGAAACTGTGTGATGACTTCTACTGAACATTTTTCCGGTACAGATAGAGTATGGGAAGCGGTCAGGAGGGAAGATGCCGGAATTATTATAAACATTCAGGGAGATGAACCCCTGGTTAATATTGATACTGTAAATAATCTCATTCTTTCAATGAAAGAAAATCCTGAAAACGAAATTGGTACCGTAGCTGTCAGAATAAAGAGGGAAACTATAGGAAAGGACCCGAATGCAGTAAAAGTTGTCATCAATAACGAGGGCTATGCATTGTATTTCAGCCGTTCTGAAATACCTTATGACCGTACAGGTGATAGCCTCTCACGGCTTTATCTCCATTTAGGCATTTATGCATACAGATATGATATTCTTAAAAAATTCATTTCTCTGGAACCCGGCATTTTAGAGGGGTGTGAAAAGCTTGAACAGCTAAGGGCATTAGAGAACGGCATAAATATATATACGATTATTGCAGACGGGTATAACGGTATTGGGATTGACACACCGGAGGACCTGTCGAATGCTGAACAGTTTATAAAAAAAATGAATTATTGATCGGAAGTTTTTAAAATGTTTAATATAACAGATAATATAGAAGCGGGATCTCGGAATTTGCTGATAATGGCAGGCCCGTGTATGGCTGAAAGTAGGGATATTTGTTTTGAAACAGCAGAATTTATTAAGAATTTAACAGAAAACTTGAATTTAAACTATATCTTTAAAGCGTCATTCGACAAAGCAAATAGAAGCTCGTCAACAACTTTTAGAGGACACGGTATAGATAAAGGCTTAGAAATACTTAAAGCTGTAAAAGAGAATTTTGATGTTCCGATTGTTACTGATATTCATTCAGCCGGACAGGCAGAGGCTGTTGCGGAAGTAGCAGATGTAATACAGATTCCGGCTTTTCTCTGCAGGCAAACGGATTTGTTGATTTCTGCGGGTAAAACAGGCAAGACTGTAAATATTAAAAAAGGACAGTTTATGGCTCCTGAGGACATGAAAGGGGCTGTTGAAAAAGTATATTCCACCGGCAATAAAAAGGTAATGCTGACTGAACGGGGTACTACTTTCGGTTATCACAATCTGGTCGTTGATATGCGGTCGCTGGTTATCATGAGAAATATTGGAGTACCGGTAATATTTGATGCTACTCATTCAGTACAGCTGCCGGGCGGGCAGGGTACAAGCTCAGGAGGACAAAGAGAATTTGTCGGTCCACTATCTTCGGCCGCAGCCGCAGTCGGAATAGACGGCTTATTTTTAGAAGTTCATCCAAATCCTGATGCGGCTTTATCCGACGGCCCCAACTCCCTGAATTTTAAAATGGCTGAGAAAACAATTAAAAAAGTGAAGAGGATTTATGAGCTTGAATGAAAAAGCATTGAAAATTAAAGCTATAGTTTTAGACATAGACGGAGTAATGACTGACGGCGCTGTTGGATACAGTGAAACAGAAAATGAAATAAAATTTTTTAATGTAAAAGATGGACTGGGTATAAAATTTGCAAGAGAATCCGGCTTATTGGTTGGTGTAATTACAGGAAGAAGTTCTACAGCTAACACTATAAGAGCCCGGGAACTGAAACTTGATTTTATTTACCAGGGAAGTTTAAAAAAAATTGATGCCCTGGAGTTTTTACTTAAAGAATATAGCTTAAAGGCGGAAGAGTGTTTATATATAGGAGATGATATTATTGATATTCCTCCTGCAAAAAAAGCGGGTATTGCTGTTGCTGTTGCTGATGCTGCTGATGATTTTGCTAAAGTAAGCGACTTTCAAACTAAAGCTGCCGGTGGCAAAGGTGCAGTAAGAGAAACAATCGAATGGTTATTGAAAGAACAGAATAAATGGGAAAATATATTAAAAAAATACTGATCAGTTTTAATGTTATTTGTCTATATGTATTTGCGCTCGCCTTACTTGGCGACGAATCACAGTTCCAGAACGCAGAACTGAATACTTTCATGGTTCCCAAATACAATTTGAAAACTAAAAAGCTGGAATACATATTGAGAGGGAAAAAGGCTAAAACTGTAGGAACAGACATAAAAATAATCGATGCAAAACTTGAAGTTATAGGTGATGACGGCAAATCAATAAAAATTGTAGTTACTACGCCGGAAGCTGTATATAATAAAATAGCAAACAATATAAAAGGTGATAAAGAGGTGCATTACAGATCCCTGCAAATGGATGCGGACGGAGTAGGGTTTGCAGCAAATATTTTAAATAAAAAACTGCATATTGATAAAAATGTCGAACTTGTTATTTATCAAAAAGGCAGAAAGAAGGAAACTGAAAAAATAAGCTTGATAAATCCTGACAAATCAGATCATAAAGAAGCTTTTGAGAAAATAAAGAATATAAATTTGGATATGACTGCGGAAGCAGACAGTAAAACTATGACAAAAGTTGTAGTTCCTGAAACTCAGGTAGAAACCGATACAGAAGTGTTTCCTGATACAGGAATTGTGGAACCCGATAGGTTAATATCGCCTGAAACCGGTACTGCTGATGATGCTGACACGAATTAATATTATTAATATTTTAAATAGAAATATATATGGTGAATATGATGATAATTAAAGCTAAGTTTATAAAAACTCTATTTATAACTGCTTTTATAATTTTTACTCTACCAGATGCTGTAAACGCATCAAAATCACTTCTTTCTTCGGAAAAGAAAACTGATAAGAAGGAGAAGGCGTCCAAAGAACCAACCTATGTTACTGCTGATTCCATGGATCTGGATATGAAAAAAAAATTGATTGTCCTAATAGGTAATGTGGTTGTTAACGACGGAGAATCAAAGATATGTGCTGATAAAATTAATATTTATCTGAAGGAAAAGGGCGAACAGGCTGAAAATAAAGAAAAGTCAGAAGAAGTGTTTTCGGAAGGTAAGAGCCCTACTGAATCAGCCGGGGCTCAGAGAGTTGATAAAATTATTGCTTTAGGCCATGTTGTAATTGAGAGGATATTGCCAAAGAAGGCTAATGGACAGCCGCAGCCAAAACAGAAAGCTATTGGCGGAAAAGCTGTTTATGATGCCGACAAGGGAACAATTGTTCTAACCCAAAAGCCTATGCTGATTTACGGTAAGGGGACTTACACAAGAGGAAGAAAAATCACTTTATGGAGGAAGAGCAACAGGCTTAAGGTTGAAGGAAACCGGGTTACAGGAGAAAAAAGCAGTCTTGTACTTACACCTCACGACCAGCAGTCACTTGAAGGGGGCTTATGATAAGGTTATCAGATAGAAATAAACTATTTTAATTACTTGCTTTTTATATGATGTTTACTTAAAATAAAGTATACATAAGTGTATGCGGGTTTTTTAATCCGGCGTAGTTTCGCAGTAGCGAAAACGAAGACGGAATGGTTTTTTATCCTTCCTAACTGAACTTGTACATACACTTTATTTTTAGACCTTATCATTCGATACAGGTCATACCTGTATGGTGTGATGGATAAATAAACCAAAACGTTTTGGGTATAATACGGAATAATAAAATAAGCTTTGAATCCAAATAACCGGAATTGAGTGTTTTTTAACAGATGAAAGTTTGAATATATGGTTGGTATACATAAAGATAACAGCAAAACTGATACAGATGAAGAAAAAATACTGCTTCAGTCAAAAGGCCTTGTAAAGGCATACAGAGGCAAACGGGTTGTAAATGGAGTGTCTATTTCAGTAAATGCAGGAGAAGTAGTTGGAATGCTCGGCCCTAATGGTGCCGGTAAAACAACTTCCTTTTATATGATGATAGGACTAATCAAGCCGGATAAAGGGCAGGTCAGCTTTAAAAATACTGATATAACGCATTATCCCATGTATAAAAGAGCAAGGCTCGGGATGGGCTATTTAGCGCAGGAACCTTCCATTTTTCGCAAATTAACAGTCGAGCAGAATATAATGGCTATCCTTGAAACACTGTCGCTTTCTAAAGCCGAAAAAAAGCGACGTCTTAAAATGCTGCTTGACGAGCTTGAACTCGGTTATTTAGCGAAACAGAAAGCCATGACTTTAAGCGGAGGTGAGCGTAGGCGTTTGGAAATAACACGTGCATTAACTACAAATCCCTCTTTAATTATGCTTGATGAGCCTTTTAGCGGTGTTGACCCTATATCTGTTTATGATGTCCAGCAGATTATTTTGAGATTAAGAGACAAGGGGCTGGGAATATTAATAACAGATCATAATGTAAGAGAAACGTTGTCTGTAGTGAATAGAGCATATCTAATGTGTGAAGGTGAAATAATAGTACATGGGTCAAGTGATTTTCTCGTAAAAGATAAGAAAGCAAGAGAAATATACCTGGGACCCAAGTTTACAATGTGATATATACAAGTGTATGCGGTTTTTTTATCCGGCGCAGTTCCTCAATAGCGGAAACGGAGGCGGAATGTTTTTTTTGTCCTTCGTAACTGAACCTGGAAATACATTTTATTTTTCGACCTTATCATTCGATACAGGTCATACCGTATGGTGTGATGGATAGATAAACCAAAACGTTTTTGGTATAAATAAATTTAATTTGAGTACTATCGCTTGATATTATAAATAAAAATTATTATTCTATATATTAGTGACAAGTTTTGTCGTGAATTGTAAAGTTGAAAAAACAGGAGTGGAAAATGAGTATCATTGTCAGTGTAAGAAACGGTAGCATTTCCGACACATTGAAATCTTATGCAGAACAGAAAGCACAAACAATTATTAACGAATATTCTAAAATCACGAGTGTGCGAGTTATTATGGATACTCAGAAGTCCAGGTATAAGGCAGAGATAATTCTCCGAGGGAAGAATATTGATATAGAAGCGGAAAATGAATCTTATGATATGTATGAATCTGTTGATATTGCTGCTGAAAAGGTGGATAAACAGCTAAGACGGCACCTTGATAAAATTCAGGACCATAATAAACCGGCAAAATATCCTAAAAAAAAGGAGGAGAAGCTTCCTGATCCTCCGGAAGGATGTGAAGATTATATTGATATGTAATAAATAAAAGCTGTTTAACCCGGGTTATGCATAAATTGGGTAAAATCAAATAAGAATACTTTACATGGCCTTATGTTTTTTCATAAGGCTTTTATTTTCCAATGCAGAATTTGCTGAAAATAGTTTCATATATATCAACTGATGCATCTTCGCCAATTATACAGCCCAGGGCGTTGACTGCAGTCTTTATATTGGATGAGGCAAGTTCCCAGTCCATTTCTTGCAGTGTAGCCAGTGCACCGGGTATTACGGAAATTGCTTCGTTTAAATATTCTGCATGTCTGGCAGAGACAGCTACTTCCGGTTCATTAAGGTGTGGATGGTTCCAGACTGTTTTTTCAAAAATATCAAGCAGCTCATTGATTCCAATTTCTTCTTTTACCGAAATTTTAACATTCGGGAAATTGACTTTCGGCAATACTGTTGATGTATTGGTTCGCTCCTTTTCTTTTTCCAACAGATCAATCTTATTCCAGGCGACTATAGTATTAGTTTTATTTTTCAGTCTGTTTTCTAACTCGACAACCTCTTCATTGAGGTTGGCCGCGGAGGCGTCGAGCAGCCATATTGTAACCTGAGATCTTTTTAACGATGATAAAGTTCTGTTTATCCCAATTTCTTCAATAGGATCGGAGGAAAGTCTTACTCCGGCTGTATCAATTAATTTAACTGGTATGCCCCGGATATTTGCTATTTCTTCTAAGGTGTCTCTTGTTGTACCGGGAATATCAGTTGTAATAGCACGATCATATCCAAGAAGTATATTCAGAAGTGAAGATTTTCCGGAATTCGGTCTACCGGCTATTACAGCACTTATTCCTTCCCGTAAAATGTTCCCCTCGATTCGGGTTCTATATAAGTATTCCAATTCGTGTAAAATATTCGTGAGATCTTTTTTTTGTTGTTTTACGGGTGTAAAGTCCAGTTCCTCTTCAGGGAAATCCAGCCTTGATTCACATTCGGCTAAAATATTTATCAGTATATTGCGAATATTGCTGATTTTCCTTCCGAGAGCTCCGTTCATCTGTTTTTCAGCTAAGTGCATTGCCATTGTGCTGTTAGCAGTGATCAGATCAGATACAGCCTCAGCCTGAGTCAAATCCATTTTGCCGTTCATAAATGCCCTGTAAGTGAATTCCCCCTCTTTTGCCGGTCTTGCTCCTGCTAATATAACTTCCTCTATAATACGTTTAGCGTTGAAAGAACCGCCATGGGCATGTAATTCAACTACATCCTCTCCTGTATAGCTTTTCGGCCCGGGCATAAAAACAGCCATGGCTGTTTCTCCGACATTATCATTTTCAGAATAAAATCTGCCTAAAAGCATTTGCCTTTTTGTACTGTAAGAGAGAATGTTGCCGGTTGACTTCCATACTCTATTACCTATATCCAAAGCCTGTTTCCCGGATATCCTAACTATTGTTATCGCTGAGCCTACTCCGGAACAGATTGCAGCAACAGTATCATTATCGTTCATAATAGATTCAACTGAAATTAATATGTTTCAAAATTTTCCGTTTTGTGTTTCTGAGCCATTTTACTATAGTCTTCGGCTATTCTTCTACCGGATTCTGCTTGTTTTTCCGAAAGATCTTTCATCTTTTTTGCAGGTATACCGGCATATAAAGTGTTAGGCTCTACAATACACCCTTCTTTTACAACTGAGCCCGCGGCAATGATTGCATTTTTACCGACAACTGCACCATTAAGAATTACAGCCCCCATACCTATTAAGGCACCATCTTCAACGGTACAGCCGTGAATTATACATTTATGGCCAATAGTAACTTCATCTCCAATAAAAGTAGAATTTACAGCGTCAAGATGAACTACCGAACCATCCTGTATGTTTGTATTTTTGCCGATTACAACGCTTGTTTCTTCATAATCAGACCTGATAACACTGTTGTACCATACTGAAGAGTTTTCACCGATACAAACTTCTCCTATAATTTTTACGCCTTCAGCTATAAATGCTGTACTGTCGATATTCAATTGTTTTTCCATCTTTTTTACCTGTTATAAAATATTACTATTTGCTTTATTGTTTTGTTATTAAATGTACAAATATACATAAGTGTATGCATTTTTTTTAAATCCGTCGTAGTTACGCAATAGCGAAAACGAAGACGGAATGGATTTTGTCCTTCGTAAATGAACTTGGACATACATTTTATTTTTCGACCATATCATTCGATACGGATAAATAAACCAAAACGTTTTGAGTATAAAATATATTGACTTTATTTACTATCAAACTATAATTAATGATTGTAACATAATAGTCAATGTCATTGAATTAAGGTAAAATTATTGATTTTGCTGCATCCACGGAACCAGGGGACTGTATTTTGTGGAGGGAATCAATCCCTTGATTCCGAAAGCAGAATCCTTAATTCAACAGCATTAATATAATAGTTATTTAAAAAATGAAAAGGAAGGGCATATGAAAAACAAAACTGAGAATCTCGGCAAATATATAGATCATACTGCTTTAAAAGCTGTAACAACGGTAGAGGATATTAAAAAGCTTTGTGATGAAGCTAAAGAGTATAATTTTGCTTCAGTCTGTGTTAATCCTTATTATGTTGAAATGGCACATAAGCTGTTAGTTGATTCAGATGTTAAAGTTTGTACTGTGATTGGTTTCCCTTTAGGCGCGACTACAAAAGAAGCAAAAGCATTTGAAGCAGTTAAAGCTGTAGCAGATGGCGCGCAGGAAGTGGATATGGTAATGAATGTTTCAGCGTTCAAATCGTGTGATTTTAAGTATGTGGAAGAAGATATCAGACTTGTAGTAAATTCTATTCCCAGAGAAATATGTGTCAAGGTAATTCTTGAAACATGTTATTTAACTTTGGAGGAAGTAAAGAAGGCATCTGAGCTTGCAATGTACGCCGGTGCTGATTTTGTTAAGACATCCACAGGCTTCGGAACCGGTGGAGCTACAGTTGAGAATGTCAGAGCTATGAAAGGCGTTGTTGGCAATAAGTTAGAAGTGAAGGCCTCGGGAGGAGTTAAGAACTTAGAGACAGTTAATCAGATGATTAAGGCGGGAGCTACAAGAATAGGAACAAGCTCCGGTATAGAAATAATAAAAGGGGAAAAATCAGAAAAAGCTTATTAACACTCTTTTAATTATAACACTGCTTCCGGAATGCCGAATAAACAAGGAAATCAAATTGCTGTGCTGCTTTTATTATAATAACATTGATGGAGCAACACCTCATCCATTCGACAGCCTGCTATCCCAGTCATATGATCACATCATGTCGATATGACGTGCAGGACAGGTCATCGAATGATTGTGGAGATTAGTGGCAATAAGTGGTTGATTTTTTTACCCGTGGAAATCCCTGGCCGACACGAGTGTCAACTCGGGCAGGCTACGGAATTAGCGGACAGAGAGCTCTTTTTTTCTTATCCGCCTGGCGTCGTCCCGCCGTCGCGGGGCTATGCCACGGCACGGCGAATTACGCAGATTATCGCGAATTTTTTCAGCATCACTTACCTGTCCCGCATAGCTTATGAAGCGATGCAGGATTTGCACTTCCCAGTCATACGATCACATCATGTCGATATGACGTGGCGGGACAGGTCATCGAATGATTGTGGGGATAGTTATATGTTGATGATTTGTTTATTCGTTTATTTGGATATACGAAATTCTGACAAATACACGAATACTCAAATCAACAGTTGTAAAAATTTATGCAATTTTTGTTTTATTAGTTGAGAGGCCCTGGCCGACACGAGTGTCAACTCGGGCAGGCCCTGGCCGACACGGCGTGTCAACTCGGGCAGGTAGTGTGCATTAATGCCGATTTGTGGTGCAGTGCTTTAACCTGATCTATTCATAAAAAAGTTAAAAAATGACATTAGTTATTTATTATAAGGCGGTTATCTCTTTTTATGCAGAAAACTTTGTTTTCCTTAGTTTTTTTTCACTTTTTTACCAAAGGTGTGCCGGTTTTACCGTATCTACTTCGTTAACTGCAACTCATGTGCTGTCGTATGACTGGTATGCAGTACAAAGTACATACCAGTCATACGACAGCACATGGCTTCGTTTTGTTGCCTTGTAGCTACAGCAAATCCGACACATGAATAATTCAGGTTAACCCCAAAATCATTGGTGTCATTGGCGGTTAAATAAAAGGTTAGAATAAATTCAAAAATGAAAGTTTTGAGATTTACTTGATTTTCTTTTATTGTATTGTTATATTCTTTCATTGAAAATCGTTAGTTAATGTTATGATATACAAGGACGGTATTGTGAAAATAATAAAACGTATTCAGTATTTAGAAAAGCTCAAGCTTGCTTTTCAGCGGAGCAATACAGTTTGTTTACTTGGTCCCAGACAGTGTGGGAAGACCACACTCGCGAGAAGCTTTGAACTTAGTACAGAAAAACATTACTTTGATTTAGAAAATCCGAGACATGTTTCTATGCTTTCAGAGCCAATGATTGCCTTGGAAAGTTTAGATGGACTAATTGTCATCGACGAGGTACAGAGAAAGCCGAAGATATTTGAGATAATACGTGTTCTTGTCGATAGGCCGGATAATTCTGCTAAGTTTCTTTTGCTTGGCAGTGCTTCATTTAGTTTAATACATGGAATATCTGAAACACTTGCAGGAAGAACCGCTTTTGTAGATATATCAGGATTTAATATTTTGGAAATAGAAAAAGGCTATATTGATGAACTTTGGGTAAGAGGTGGTTTTCCTTTATCTTACCTTGCTGATTCTGAATTTAATAGTAAGGCCTGGCGCGAAGATTTTATTCGAACTTTTTTGGAGCGTGATATTCCTCAAATTGGCTTCTCTATTCCGTCCGTAACTATGCGTAGGTTTTGGACTATGATAGCACATTATCATGGCAACAATTGGAATGCAGCTGAATTTGCCCGTTCTTTAGGAAGTGCGGAAGCTACCGCAAGGAAGTATCTTGATATTTTGACAGGTTCATTTGTAGTGAGACAGTTGCCGCCATGGTTTGAAAATATAAAAAAAAGACAGTTAAAAGCTCCGAAAATATATATAAGGGATAGTGGTATTTTGCATAGTTTGTTATCCATAGATGACAAAAAATCACTACTTGGGCATCCAAAGCTTGGTGCATCATGGGAAGGCTTTGTTATTGAACAAATTTTATCTTTAACAGATAACAATAGAGATGTCTATTTTTGGGGGACTCATGCCGGTTGCGAACTCGATATATTAATGTTCAGAAATGGGAAACGGATTGGCTTTGAAGTTAAGTATTCTGATGCACCAATAATATCAAAGTCTATGCGTATTGCTCTGTCGGATTTGAATTTAGAAGAATTATTTGTGGTTTATCCCGGTCAGGAAAAATATAAGTTAGACAAAAAAATCACTGTTATCCCTCTTAATGATATTCAATTAAAGCAATATTGATGATTTGTGTATTCGTGTATTCGAAATCCGGACAAATAAACAAATACTCAAATCAACAAATAGACAGTTGTAAAATTTTTTGCAATTTTACTTTATTAGTGGTTATTAGCGTTAATCAGTGATGAGCTTTTTTCAAGCTATGCAGGAGAGGTTAGTGGTTAGTTCAACATTGCACTGACAGGCGTGGCAGATTCAACGACTCACCGATTCAGCGTGGTACAGTTCAATTAAATAAAGCTTCCGGTATTTGTTTTTTTAAATATATTTTTATCTTTTTTAAATTCCTCTCCTTAATTAAGTTAATGACTGTGTCCAAATCAATTGGTTCGTTTCCGTGAGGAACAAATTTAGATATAAAAATTTTATCATATATAGTATTATTAACTTTTTCTTTTTCTGTTAATAGCTCTTCATACTCTTTTTCTCCAGGCCTTAGGCCGGTAAATTTGATTCTAATGTCGATTTCCGGCCTAAACCCTGACAGTTCAATCAGCTTTTTTGCCAACTCATAAATTTTAATAGAGTTCCCCATCTGTAAAACCATAATATTTCCATTTTTACCAATAGAACCTGCCTGTAAAACAAGATTAACAGCTTCGGGGATTGACATGAAATAACGAGTTATATTCTTAGATGTGACAGTTACCGGCCCACCGTCTTTAATCTGTTTTTTAAACCTGGGGACGACACTGCCGCTGCTTCCCAGTACATTGCCGAACCGGACTACAACAAAAGCAGTACTTTTATAAACTCTTTCTGTTATTATTCGTTCGGCAAGTCTTTTTGTGGCTCCCATGATACTAGTTGGATTAACGGCTTTATCGGTCGAGATAAAAACCATTTTTTTAACTTCAGACTTTTCACAGCAATCAGCAACAACAGAAGTGCCTAATAAATTAGTTTTTAAGGCTGCTGCGATATTTTCCTCTAATAATGGAACATGTTTTACTGCTGCTGCATGAAATACAATATCAATATTATTTTCTTTAATTGCATTTAATACAGCCGTTCTATCTGTCACATTCGCTAAAATTCTTATAAA
>JAIPJT010000017.1 GCA_021733985.1 Victivallales bacterium
AATTCAGTTCCTGACGTCGAGAACCGTATTTATTGAAGACCTAAAAAGGAAAAAAGAAATTGTCAATCAACCATTTTTATATTTTATAAAAATAATTTCTTACTCTTTCATACTTTTCATAAAACTTTTGACACTACCACTACAATACAAAAACCGATTTAATTTATTTATCCATCACACCATACGGTATGACCTGTATCGAATGATGTGATGGATCAATAAAAAAATCAATCGTAGTGTGTTTATTTATTTTTTTAGAAAACCGGAATGATTTTATCTTTTGGTGCGCCGCATACCGGACATTTCCTAGGCTTGTTTTTCATGTGGAATGTATAACCGCATGAAGAACACGTAAAATATTTCTCCTCTGGAATATCATTACCTGCTTTATAGTATGATAATGCCTTTTTTAGCAGTTTCTCATGAATTTTTTCCGCTTCTCGAGAATCAAAAAATGTATAAGCTGCAAGGCCATGGGAATTATTTTCAGCATAGTTCAGATAGTTTTTATACATTTCATTTACTTCATAATCCTCATTTCTGATACTGTCTTCCAGAAATTCTTCCATTCTTTTCAATTTGTTCATTACATAGAAATGGTTCTTTGCATGGCGGTATTCGGAATCTGACAGCGCTTTAAAAAGCTTGGAAAGTCTTGGTAAATTACTGCTTTCGGAGAGCTCAGACAGTAGTTTATATCTGAAATGCGCAACTGCCTCGTTTGAAAAAGCAGTTTCCAAAAAACTCAGAAGTTTACTGTCGGCAACTTCATTATCGTATTTAATGTTTTCTAGGTTTAAATATTCGTGTGTAAGTTCATTATCACTGTCAAAGTAGATTTTGACTATATGGTGCTGTACCTTATCTTTTTTCAGTACTGAATTTACATCTTCTATCCTTGCACCTCCTCCGCCGGTAACAATCAAGGGAATCCCGTCTATGTTATCTTCGAAGTAGGAATGCACATGCCCTGATATAAAATATTTGATTTTGTCTTTACAGGGAAAGTAAATATCCTTCATTTTCTGCCAGGCTTCGGCTGATACAGAATTACCTGTATAAGAGTTTGGCGGCGGTATATGGAAAACAACAATAAAGTTTTCACTTTTATTATTTTTCAGCGCTTTATTAAAAAAGTTCAATGTCTCTTCTGAAAAACTTCTCTCAGAATTATCCAGGACAATTACTGTTAGTTTCGGATTTACTATCGCATAATTTCTCAAGCCGAAATATTCTTCATAAAATTTTGTATCATGGTTACCGCATACAGAATATACCGGAGTGCCGGCGATTTGGTTGATAAAACATTTAACATTTCTATAGAACTGCCTTGAGCCGAAAGGAACTAAATCTCCGGCAATGACTGTTAAATCGAATTCATTGCCTATTAAAGCTTTTGCAAAAATGCTCATAGTTGCAGCACCAAGCCCGTCACAGCCGGGATCGCCGATAATATTAATTTTTTCTATATTTTCGGCTGCTATAATATTTTTGACAGGAGAAATTAATTTTTTATCCATTTATACTTTTGCTGTTAGGGGTTTATATTGTTATATTCAATATAATTGGAATTTCAAAAAATTAAGTATATGCCGAGTTTCAGTTATGCAGAACAAAAAAGAGAAAGCATACACTTATTAATATCTATTAAATATAATGGGTTGTTTTTTCATTTTAAAGCAATTTAAATTATTCGTTTTGGAGAAATGCAGGAGAATAGCTGTGAAACTGTGTTCTTTATTGAAAAATTATATAGAGACCAACATAGATATAGATATTTTAGGGATTTCTTCGGACAGCCGCAATATAGTACCGGGAAATTTATTTCTTGCATTTCCCGGAGAGGAAAATGACGGCAGGGAATATATAGACAATGCTGTGGAAAACGGTGCTTCCGCAGTTTTGGCAGAAAAAATTAGCGACAGAAAATTCACCACAGGAGTTCCAGTCTTTTATTTGAAAAATTTAAGAGACAGAGTTGGGGAAATAGCAGCTGAATATTACAGGCGGCCGTCTGAAAATATACAGGTGATAGGAGTTACCGGAACAAACGGAAAAACTTCAACCTGCTTTTATATAGCTCAGATTTTAATTGAGATGGGCATAAAAACAGCAGTCATAGGAACTACGGGATATGGAATACCGAATAAACTCAGAGAAATTCAGAACACAACTCCAGGGCCTGTAGAACTTCAAAAAATTTTCTATGAACTGAAAAAATCCGGAATTAAAGTTGCAGTAATGGAAGTTTCTTCTCATGCTTTGGCTCAACAGAGAGTTTCAAGTATTAAAATCGATGCAGCTGTTTATACAAACTTAACCCAGGATCATCTTGATTACCATATCGATATTGACCGTTATGCAAATGCAAAAAAAATGCTTTTTGATTTGCCGTCAGTTAAGTTTGTATCAATTAATATAGATGACGGTTTCGGCAGGAAGCTCTTTTATCAGCTGAAAGAAAAAAAACAAAATTTCATACTATACTCTGCCAAAAATACGAACTTTCAGGTAACCGGTAATTATATTACTGCCGAAAATATCAAGCTTATCATGGAGGGATTGACTTTTAAAACAATTTTAAATAAAAATGAAAGTGCTTATATTAAAACCGTGCTTCTTGGGCACTTTAATGTTAGCAACATCCTTGCTGCAATATCAGTCCTTTCGCTGCTTGGTTACGATTTCAATAAAGTAACTCAAGCCTGCAATAAGCTTAAAGCTGTACCGGGTAGGATGCAGGTCATTAGAGCTGATTCAGGAAAATTTCCGGTTTCTGTAGTTGATTATGCTCATACACCGGATGCCCTTGAAAATGCACTTTTAGCATTAAAAAAACAGTGCAGGAAACGGCTTATATGTGTTTTCGGATGCGGCGGCAACAGGGATAGGACAAAACGTCCAATGATGGCTCGGGCTGCTGAAAAGTACTCAGATATTGTTGTTGTAACGAATGACAATCCGAGATATGAAAATCCTGATACAATTATTGATGATATTAAAAAGGGATTTTTAAAAAAACAAAATATTGTTATTAAATCTGATAGAAAACAGGCGATTCAATATGCTCTCAACGAAGGGAATGTGGAGGATATAGTTCTGATAGCCGGGAAAGGGCATGAGGATTATCAGATAATTGACGGTTTTAAGCTTCATTTCAGCGATGCTGAAACTGTTTATAATTATATAAATTAGGAAATATCCTGATTTGCGTTAGTCGAAAATAAGAGGCGGCATGAAAGAACAGGAGAAAAAGTATTTAGTTGTCGGTACAGGCAGGACAGGACTTTCCTGTATTGAATATTTAATACGAAATAACAAAAAAGCTGTCATCGCAGATACAAGAAAAAGTCCCCCGAATGCTGAATTTATTAAAAAAAAGTTTCCTAATATAAGCTGTTGTTTCGGCCAAATAGAAGATAATATACTCGATAAAGCAGATTGTGTGATAATAAGCCCCGGTATTCCGTTAAGTGAGAAATTTGTCCAAAAGGCAGAAAGATCAGGGAAAGAAGTAATTGGTGATGTTGAACTGTTTATAAAGGAGGTAAAGGCACCAATCGCTGCTGTGACGGGTACTAACGGTAAAACTACTGTAACAACTCTGATCGGGAAAATGGCTGAAAAGGCAGGCTTCAAAGCAGCTGTAGGCGGAAATATCGGAATACCTGTTTTGGACCTTCTTAAAGAGCCTGTCCCAGACCTGTATGTTCTGGAACTTTCTAGCTTTCAGCTTCAGTCTGCATATTCAATGAATTTTGAAGCAGCTGTTTTGTTGAACATTACAGAAGATCATATTGATTATCACGGAACAGAAGTTGAGTATAGAAAATCAAAACTTAAAATTTTGAAAAACTGTAAAAATGCAGTTATTAACAGGAATTTAAATTATATACCTCGAAAAATAAATTATTACACCTTTTCCCTTAATGCTCCTGAAGCCGAAAATGATTACGGAATTGCTGTTTCTAACGGAATAAAATATCTGTCCAGTTATAATAATAAAATTATGCCTGCAGCAGACCTTCAGATTGCTGGAAAGCATAATCAGGAAAATGCTTTGGCTGCTTTAGCCGCAGGCAGAATATTAGGTTTCGAACAAAGTAAGATGGTCAAAGTGCTGAAGGAGTTTCATGGTATTAAACACAGGTGTCAGTTAATAGCAGAAAGAGAAGGTGTAAAATGGTATAATGATTCAAAAGCGACAAATGTCGGAGCTGCTATAGCTGCAGTAGAAGGATTAGGCCGCAAGGCGGGGAATATTATTCTGATAGCCGGCGGGATGGGGAAAAATGCGGATTTCAAGCCACTGGCGTGTCCTTTGAAGAAATATGTTAAAAAAACAATTCTTTTCGGACGCGATGCCGGTTTGATCAGTAAGGTAATTCACTGCTGTACCGAAATAGAAATAGCAGATGATCTGAATAAAGCTGTTCAAGAGGCATTTTATTCAGCTCAAAACGGAGATATTATCCTTTTTGCTCCTGCATGCTCAAGTTTTGATATGTTTGAGAACTTCGAGCACAGAGGAAACGAATTTGAAAGGCTGGTCAAATATGTATATTAAGACTCTGAAAAAAAATAATTTTTAATGTTGATACTGGATACTAAATTACCGGGAGAACTCGAAAAATTTAAGAAATTTCTCTGTAGGAAACCCTACTACATTATCTATGGAGCCGTAAATTTCTTCTATGATAATATCTCCATGTTCCTGAACAGCATATCCCCCCGCTTTATCTAAAGGATTTACTTTTGAAAAATATTCTTTTATTATTTCGGAGTCCAGGATTTTAAATTTGATCCTGCTTTCCTCCATAAAAACAGTCTTTATCGGGACCTCATATCTGAGGAAACAGACACCTGAAATTACAGAGTGCCACTGGCCGGATAGTTCTAATAGAAAATTTTGAGCTTCAATTAAATTATTCGGTTTACCTAATATACCATTATTGTAGAAAACGAGAGTATCAGCACCTACAGTTATTGTATCAGGATTTTCACAGCCTACTTTTTCGGCTTTTAGCTCAGCCAGTCTGCAAGGTAGAAAAGCCTGATTTCCATAGCACTGAAACTCTTCAGAAATATCGGCTGGAATAACCTTAAACTTAAATCCCAGTCTGTTGAATATATCAATCCGTCTTTGGGATTTTGATGCAAGTATTATCATTCGCTTAGATTATCCCTTGAATCTTCGAAGATGGATATCAACCTTTTGTATTGACTCTACACCCAAGTTGTTCTTAATTGAATGAAGAATTTTATTTCTGATATTTTCTACCAGATTAGGAAAATCAACTTCTTTGTCATTCAGTTCAGCCGTAAGTTTCAGATAATAATTTTTCCTTTTTCTGTAAAGCTGTGTTTTAGTAATAAAAACCTGGCTAAATTCGGGTTCAAGTGATTTTACTAAATCTGAAATCGCTGAAGTTGAGACAAAAATATTTCCGGTTTCATCTTTTCCTGTAATACCGCTGCATTTAATATCCCTGCTCCTGAAAATTAAATAAAGAATTTTTAGAATTATAATAACTAAAACAATTAATACTGCTCCGGCAAGAAGACCTTTCTGAAAGGTAGGATTAAATATTATTCTCCAGTTATTGGAAATATAAACAATTGAAGCCTGTAAACTGTCCATTATATATTATTCCTTATTTTCGTTTAATTGTTGTTCTTCAACTTCTTCAACTAATTTCGGGTCGTCAATTCCCTGGACTGTTACATCAACTTTTGTTACATTAAGGCCGGTGATGTTTTTCACTTCTTTTATAATTGTAGTCTGCACATCCAGTGCTATTGCCGGTATGTTTTTGCCATACTCTGTGATAATCGTTAATTCTACTTCTGCTTTGTCTTCATCAAGATTTATACATACAGCGCTGTCACTTCTTTTTCTTGTGCCGAGTATGTCAACAATACTGTTTGCCAGGCTGCTTCCACCTAAACTTATAACACCCTTAACTGAACATGCAGCAGTACTGACAACTGAAGTAATTACGCCTTCATGGAGTTTTATAGTGCCCTTGTCATTAACTTTTTCAGTACCATTTTCAAATGACAGGTCAAATTGAGCTCTACTATCTTTTGCTTTCATTTATAACCTCAAAAAATTTAAATTTAAAATCTAAATAGAAAAATAACAGTTAATTAAATTTAATCCGAAGAATTTTCACTTTCTTTAGCGGGTGCTTCGATTTCCTGAATTTTAATATTAATTTTATTAGCCCGTAACCCGAGAAGATTCTTAATTTCATCACGGATTGTATTCTGTACTTTTGTGGCTACGTTCGGAATATTAACTCCATATGCAACATTTATTTTAACGTCAATTTCCAGTGTGCTGTCTTCATTTATAACCATTTCTATTGATCTGTCATAGGCTCTTTGGCTACTTATCATTCCGGCAATGCTGTCCATAAAAGAACTGCCGGAAAGCCTTGTTACGCCTGAAACATTACAGACCGCTTTTTTGATTATCGATACGATAACAGTGTCTGTAAGTCTGATTTTTCCGAATTCATTGGGTTTTTCTATGAAATTAGCTTCGGCGTTAGCCGGTTTTTCAACCTGTTCCTTTTCGTGGTTTACAGATTTTTTTGCCTGTTTCATGTTATGCAAGCTCCTCTGCTGTTTATATAATTAATTAGTCTGGTTACTGTTTGACGATGCTAAGAATTTGTCGAAGACTTTTTCTATGTATCCGGTATCGTACTTTCCGGAAATAAAGTCGTCATGGCATAAGATATACCTGATCAGTGGTATGCTGGTTTTTACCCCCTTTATGTTTAATTCATCTAAAGCTCTCAAACATCGGATTATGGCTTCTTCTCTTGTTTCTCCGTGGACAATTAGTTTCCCAATCATACTGTCATAATAGGGAGGGATCTTATATCCGTTATAGACATGGCTGTCAAACCTTATACCGGGTCCGCCAGGGACAATAAAATCCTGAATTGTACCCGGACTTGGAGTAAAGTTATGAAATGGATCTTCAGCATTAATCCGGCATTCTATAGCATGCCCTACAAACTTTATGTCTTTTTGTTTTTGGGCTATTTTATCGCCTGCTGCAATTTGAATCTGTGCTTTAATCAGGTCGATTCCCGTTAATTCTTCGGTAATGGGATGTTCAACCTGTATTCTGGTATTCATTTCCATGAAATAATATTCTTTTTTATAATTCATGATAAATTCAATAGTGCCGACACTTGAATAGCCGACAGCTTTGGCTGCTTTAACTGCCGCAGACCCCATAGATTCTCTCAGTTTCGGTGTCAGTGCAGGAGATGTTGTTTCCTCAATCAGCTTTTGGTGTCTTCTCTGGACACTGCAGTCCCTTTCGCCGAGGTGAATAACATTACCGTGTTTGTCAGCTAGAATCTGGAATTCAATGTGTTTTGGGTTTTCCAGATATTTTTCTATATAGCAATCGCCGTTGCCGAATGCATTTTCCGCTTCAGATTTTGCTGCATGATAACCTTTCACCAGAGAAGCGTTATTATGTGCAATCCGCATTCCTTTGCCGCCTCCTCCGGCTGTTGCCTTTACAATAACCGGATAGCCTATTTTATTTGCAATTTCAATTGCTTCTTCTTCATTATTTATCAGTCCTTCGCTTCCGGGAGTAATAGGGACGCCTGCCTTTTTCATTTTTTTTCTGGCAGATGATTTGTCACCCATAGAAATAATCTGTTCAGGAGTAGGCCCTATAAATTCAATATTACAACTTTGACAAATTTTAGCAAAATGGGCGTTTTCAGACAGAAAACCGTAGCCTGGATGAATAGCATCAACATCAAAAACTTCAGCTGCACTTATAATCTGACGATAGTTTAAATAGCTTTTATTTGATGGAGGCGGTCCAATGCAGACACTTTCATCAGCAAATCTTACCGGTAAAGAATCAGCATCACCTTCAGAATAAACGAGTACTGTCCTTATGCCGAGCTCCTTGCAGGCCCTGATAATACGGAGTGCTATTTCTCCGCGATTAGCTATTAATATTTTTTCAAACATATAGATACCTGTAATTATAGTTTAAACGTTTATTCTAAAACAAATATAGGAGTCCCGTACTCAACCGACTGAGCATTTTCAATTAAGATTTCTTTTATGATACCGGATTTTTCAGCTTTAATTTCATTCATGACCTTCATTGCTTCAACAATGCCGACTACTGTGTCAGGTTCTACTCTGTCTCCAGTCTTAACAAAAGCTTCGGCATCCGGGCTGGATGCAGTATAAAAAGTGCCTACGATAGGTGAATCGATAGTTGTTCTACTCTTTTTTTCTTCTTCTTTTTTGGAAGGGACAGTATCTGTTATGTCTGCTGCTGCGGAAGCCTGTATTCCTGCCAAGGGTGCAGTCTGAGCTGGCTGCTGTACAACTGTATTAACATTTAATTCTCGTTTAAGACAAAGCCTCATATCATCTGCTTCGACTTTAAATTCTGATAGATTATGTTTATCCATTAATTCTACAATCACTCTAATTTTATCTATTTCCATAATAAATCCCTTTCTAAATAATATTTAGGTATTTAATAAATCAAATTATTTCTAATAAAGCTTCGAGGGCAAGTTCATATCCCTTAACTCCGAAGCCGCATATCTGACCTTTACATGCTCCGGCTGTCAGAGATCTTTTTCTGAACTCTTCTCTGTTATGTATGTTGCTTAAATGTACTTCTACAGCCGGAATATCGACGGCTTTTAATGCATCATAAACAGCTACACTTGTATGTGTAAATGCGGCCGGATTGATAATAATACCATCATATTTCTTGTTAAAGATTTCAGCTAATTTATCTACTATTTCTCCTTCATGATTACTTTGAAAAAAATCTAAATTTATATTTTTATTATGTGTTTTTGATTTTTCAATTAAAGTATTTTTTAAATCATTAAGGGAGGATTTACCGTAAATAGCGGTTTCTCTTTTTCCTAAAAGCTGCAAGTTCGGGCCGTTAATTATACAAATTTTCATAGCTGTCTCTTAGTCTTTTGTCTTTGGGGAAAATTTTAGTTGTGTTGGAGTCAGTGTCTGCGGAACCGCAATTTTTTCGATTTTCTTCTGTACCTGTTTTTTTTCAACAGATTGATTTATATTCTTTACACGTTCACCGGTATTATCATTCTCAAAGGAAAAGTACATAATTAAAAATAGTATAACAGCAGCTAAGAAAGTTAAAAATATTATCTTTATTATCAGTACTATTTTTTTTTCTTCTTTTTCATTAATCTGTTTAGATTCCTCAAGCTCCTGTAGAATAGAGTCTGATACGAGTTTATCATTTTCATTCTGGGGCTTCAGCAGCTCCAATGCTTTGTTGTGATCAACGTTGTATAAATCACACAGCTTTTTTACATAAGCTTTTACATAAATATATGGCGGCGCATTTTTTAGATCATCTCTTTCGATTGCTTCAATATAATGGACATTCAGTTTTGTTGTTATTGCCACCTGGCTTAAACTATAGCCCGATTTGACTCTCGCTTCCTGTAAATAGGCACCGAGGGTCAGAAAATTATCTTCAGAGGAATCCTGTCTGCCGGAGATTGTTTGATTCTGAAGGTTTTTGTAGCGGTTACTTGATTTCTTATATAAGTTTTCTGATGGATTTTGAGGAGGCACTTTTCCGCTGTCGTTATTATTAGTTTTATTCTCTTTGTTTGAAATCCTGTTAAAAAGGGGTAAATCTTTATTTTTGTTATCTGAACGTCCAGGCATTTTTTCTTATCCAATACTAAGATTTTTTTAATTATGAAGATACTATAAAAAATATCAAATGAATAACTTATTACAAATCAAGAGTGACTGTTTATAAATAAATATAGGATATGTTTACAGATAATTCAAAAATATTCTTTAAATTTGAGCCTATATTAATTTTTCATTCAAAAGAATAGTTTGGAGCTTCTTTTGTGATTTGAATATCATGGGGGTGCGATTCTTTAAGCCCGGCAGAGCTGACTTTTATAAACCTGCCTTTTTCTCTAAGTTCATCAACAGTTTTTGTGCCGCAATATCCAAGTGTATACTTTAATCCGCCTACAAACTGGTTAATAACCTGAAACAGACTGCCTCTAAAAGGAACCATGCCTTCAATGCCCTGAGGTACAAGGTTGTCGATATTTTCTATGTCTTTTACTCCGTAACGTTCTCTGCTGCTTTCACTTTTCTTCATGGCACCGAGACTGCCCATTCCTCTGTAAATTACGAAAGTTCTTCCTTTATGGTATATTTTTTCGCCCGGGCTTTCCTGAGTTCCGGCCAGGACAGACCCCATCATTACAGATGATGCTCCGGCTACTATTGCTTTACCTGTATCACCTGATTGTTTGATTCCCCCGTCAGCTATTACCGGGATACCATAATCGACACCTTTAACAGTTTTATATATGGCTGTAATTTGGGGGATTCCTACTCCTGCGACTACTCTTGTTGTACATATAGATCCGGGGCCTATTCCTACCTTAACGGCATCTGCTCCGGCCTCCATAAGAGCTTTGGCTCCTTCTTCGGTGCCTACGTTTCCTGCAACCACATCAATAATATTGGGAAAAGATTTCTTACATTCTTTAACAGTGTCAATGACTCCCTTTGAATGTCCGTGTGCAGTATCTATCACAATGGCATCACATCCGGCATTTATCAGTTCTTCAACTCTTTCAAAGTCGTATGGCCCAACAGCTGCCGATACTCTTAATCTATGTTCATTATCTCTATTGTACATTGGATTTACGTTTTCAATTACAGATCTGACATCCTGCAGGCTGTAAAGACCTGCAAGCCTGCCTTCGCTGTCTACAAGAGGAAGTTTTCCTACTTTTTCCTGCATCATTTTTTCAAATGCTTTATTAAGAGGGGTATCATTTGGCGCTGTTACTAAATTTTTAATCATTACATCTTTTAGTTTCTTAGACTTGTCCGTTACAAATTTAATATCACGCCTGGTGATTATCCCGAGAAGCTTCTTATCTTCATCCACTATTGGAAAACCGGAAAAGGAATATTTTTTATCATTTCTGATTTTCTGCATTTTACTGACTGATATGTCCGGCGGGAACGTTACAGGATTTCTAATCAGTCCATTCAGATAATTTTTTACTTTAACTACTTCTTCGGCCTGCTTATCAGGAGAAAGGCTTTTGTGAATAACACCAATACCTCCTAACTGGGCCATGGCGATTGCCATATTGCCTTCTGTAACAGTATCCATAGCGGCACTTACAAAAGGGGTATTAAGTTCTATATTCCTGGAAAATTTAGATTTTACTTCTGTTTCGTTAGGCAGGAAATCTGCATATGAAATCACAAGGGATACGTCATCAAAGGTCAAACCTTCGTTAGTATATGGCTGCATAAAAGAGTTCAGTTCTTTATTTATCATAACTATATTCTCCGTTCACAACTAATTTTTCTTTTTCTTTTTATTTTTTCCATGAGCTTTCGGTTTTTTTCTTCTTTGCTTTTTTTTCATATTTTTAGGGCCCCTGGTCAGGCCTCCAGCAGCTCCGCCCATACTGCCGGGCATAGAAGGCATTCCCATTTCAGACATCATGTCATTCATCATAGAAGTTTTTTTCATCATCTTTTTCATAGTAAAAAATCGTTTGAGCAAAGAGTTTACCTGTTGAATATTAACACCGGCTCCTGCAGCAATTCTTTTCCTTCTTGAAAAGTCAATAATAGCGGGATTCGCCCTTTCTTTTTTGTTCATTGAACATATGACTGCTTCCATTTGAGAGAACTGTTTATCATCAATGTTGAATTTTGAAAGTTCCTTACCGCCGGGAAGCATTTTCATAATCTTGCTTAAGCCGCCCATTTTTTTCATTTGATTCATTTGGCTTAAGAAATCGTTAAAGTCGAACTGATTTGATTTTAACCTTTTTTCGAGCTTTTCAGCCTCTTCCGCTTCAATCTGTTCTGAAGCCTGCTCGACCAGGGATACAACGTCGCCCATTCCAAGTATTCTCGATGCTATTCTGTCGGGATGGAAATTTTCTATATCGTCAATTTTTTCGCCGACACTAACCATTTTGATAGGGCAGTTTGTGGTTTTTCTTATCGAAAGCGCAGCGCCACCTCTGGCATCACCGTCAAGTTTGGTAAGAATTACTCCTGTGAGGCTGAGAGCTTTATGAAAACTGTCGGCGACTGAAACTGCTTCCTGTCCTAAAGCTGAATCCGCAACCAGCAAGGTCTCGGCAGGCAGTACCATCTGGGAAATCAAAACAAGTTCCTGCACCATTTCAGTATCTACTTGATGTCTTCCGGCGGTATCAAGTATGACTGCATCAAAATTCTCCTGTTTAGCTTTTTCTTTAGCTGACTTTGCGAGAAGGTCAACTCTCGGTTGAAATTTTTCAGAATAAACAGGTACACCAATCTGCTTTCCGAGACTTTCCAGCTGGTTTACAGCTGCGGGGCGATATATATCTGCAGCAACAAGAAGAACTTTTTTGCCCTGTTTCTTTAACTTTGCAGCAAGTTTTCCGGCAAAAGTAGTTTTCCCGTTACCGTGAAGGCCTATCAGCATAATTGTAGAAGGTTTTTTTGACAGGTCAAGTTCTTCACTTGTTGTGCCCATTAGTTCTACAAGTTTATCATTCACTATTTTTATAACCTGTTGGCCCGGGGTTACGCTTCTTAATACCTCCTGTCCTAGTGCATCTTTTTTTACAGAATCCACAAATTCTTTTGCAAGCGGGTAACTTACATCGGCATCCAGCAGCGCAAGCCGGATTTCTCTCATGGCTTCAGAAATATTGTTTTCTGTCAAATAAGCCTGGCCTTTTAGTTTTTTAAATGTATCCTGAAGTTTATTTGAAAGGCTGTCAAACATCTTAATTTTCCTTACTTCTTTTCATGTAATGTCTAATTATTTTGTTAGAATATACACAGATTTTTGAAATTCTCCAGTAGCACTGAAATATATTACTAAAGTTAAGTTATCAGAGATTATTTAACGGAGTTTTAATGTTGCAAGTCCAAGCAAAGCGAAAATTCCTGCCAGAATCCAGAATCTTACTACAATCTGGGTTTCTGTCCAACCTTTTCGTTCAAAATGGTGATGTATTGGAGCGCAAAGGAAAATTCTTTTCTTTCTGAGTTTAAAACTGCCAACCTGAAGTATTACAGACAAGGCTTCCATAACAAACACCCCGCCCACTAAAAGCAGTACTATTTCCTTTCTGACTAATACTGCTATAAGTCCTATAGAACCGCCAAGTGCCAGGCTCCCGGTATCTCCCATAAACATAGAAGCCGGGTAGCAGTTATACCAGAGAAACCCTATTCCGGCACCGATTATGGAAGCTGCAAAAATACCGACTTCACCTGCTCCGGATATATAATGAATATCCAGATGACCGGCAAAAATATAATTTCCAGATAAATATGCAAAGATTGCATAAGTAAAAGCACAGAAAATTACCGGGCCGATAGCAAGACCGTCTTTTCCATCTGTTAAATTTACAGCGTTCGATGCTCCGATTACAACTAGAACCCCAAGCGGAAAAGTTATTAGAGCTCCATAAAATCCTGTAAGTACCGGTTCTTTATAGAATGGAACCATAAACTGATATATGTAGGGAGTATTTTGAGGTATAGTAAATAAAAGAAGAACAGACAAGACCGCAATTAACAGCTGAATTAAAAATTTCAGCTTTGCCGGTGTACCGTCTCTTTTTTTTAAAACCACTTTTGAATAGTCATCAATAAATCCTAATATACACAAACTGATGGTAGTGAATAAAAAAATGTAAGTATATGAAATTAGTTTTGCCCATAAAATCGTAGCGATAGTAATTGAAACGACTATTAATATACCTCCCATACTGGGTGTTTTGTCCTTGTTCTTATCAATGTATTCTTCAGGAATTAGGCCTTTATGCCTTGACGGAGCATAAGTGTTGAGTTTTTTTAGTATTTGAATTGCAAAAGGCCCGAGTAGCAAGGTTATAAAAAATGCCGTCAGGAAAGCCCCGCCGGCACGTAGTGTTACATATTGAAAAAGCCTGAACGGTCCCCAAAAATTTTCTAGGTTGTGGAGTAAATATAACATAAAATGATAAGTAAATTTAAAATTAATTTTAACTGGAATTTATTAAAATCATGGTTTTAACAAAAATCGAAAATTTAGCATTACTTGTAATTACTTAAATCTAAGAAGGTTACAAAAAACAAGAATTAATAAATGAATAATTAAAAAAATAAGATAAAAAATAACATTTGCAAGGTGCTTTTTGGGCTTCCTGTTACAAATTTGGAGAAAAAAAACAATATTACCCATTTGTTTTCCCTTTATGATGAAATTTAATTTCGCATTTAAGGTTTTTTAAATAGAAGGTGTTGTTAATTCATAAAACAAAAGTTAATTATTTAATATAATATCAATTTTGAATAAACAAGAAGTGGAGAAAAGCTAAAAATGAATGATGTTTACATTGCCGAAGTAAGTACTGTTTTGCCTTGTAGTTATGATACTGATTATATTGCTGATAGGCTGTACCCCTCCCAAAAATTTGACAAAAAGATAAATGAGCTTGCTCGGAAGTTGGCAACTAGATATGGCATTAAAAGGCGCACCAGTGTTATCGATTATGAATCATTTCCAGATATAGTTTTATCTGACCCGGAAGATCATCCCAGGGTATGGGGCAGAAAAATTGTTGATAAGCTGACACAAAAAATAGATAGAAATGAAATTGGTTTTTTCGGTTTAACATACAATGTTTCTCCTCATATTGATTATTTACCTAATTTAGCTTCTCAGATTGTTATGGACGCCCGACTTCAAAATGTGGATGAAAATGATGAAGTACCCTTTTACGGATGTGCATCGTCAATTTATTCGTTAGAGAAAGCCCTTAATTACTGCAGGGAACATGAACGTCCGGCAATTGTATTTACATTTGACCAGTGTACGACTATAAATTTGCAGCCGGAACGTAATGATCCTGACTTTAAAAAGTTATTAATATCTAATCTGCTTTTTGCTGATGCGGGAGTTGGGATGCTTTTAATTCCGGAAAAAATGAAACATTTGTATGAAAAGCCTTTGTTAAAAATTACTGATATTAGAAAACAATATGTTGCCGGTGATCTTATCAAGATGAAAGATGGGAAATTCATCATGGAATCAACTTTGAAAGATGTTGTCCCTGAACTGGTTTCAAATAAACTTATGAAACCTTTTCTGATTGATAATAATTTGAGTACCGATGACATTAAACAATGGTCAATTCATCAGGGTGGGCCAAAAGTACTTAAGCAATTCTGCTCTAAAGAATGTCTTAATTTATCTAAAAGTCAAATAAAGCCTTCGTTGGAAATGTTTTATAAGTATGGAAATACAAGCTCCGCGAGCTGTCTGCTTGTTTTAGAAAATTTTTTCAACAGCAGTCAGACTGATAAAACATCCGGAACCAGGGGTATCGTAGTCGGCTTCGGTGCAGGTTATTATTTTGGTACATTACTTTATGACTGGGCGTAAGAAAAATATTCTGTTATTTATTTTCCGGTAGAAAAATTAGAAAGGTGGGTGCGTAAGCACAACCCTTTTTAAAAATAATAAACAGCCTACTAAATTGAATAATCCTGATTTTTGCAAATATATGCACCGCCTAATATCCCTGCATCATTCTCAAGACCTGCCTTTACAATTTTTATATGCTTATATGCAGGCAGAACTGTATTTTGATAAATGCTGTTAACTTTATCAAAAAAATATTTTCCCTGAGCAGATATTCCTCCTCCAATAATGATTACTTCCGGGTCAAAAAAATAAGCAATCGTCCTTATGCCGGTAATTAAATAATTCAAAAATTCCATATAGACATATAGTGCTTCACTTTTTCTTTTTTTAACAAGTTTCATTAGTTCTTCACCGGTTATGGACTCACCCGTCAACAGTTCGTATCTTTTAATTAGCGATTTTGTTGAGCCGGTATTGTCAAAAACAAATTCATCGCTGCCGGGAACAGGTCCTCCAATTATAAGTCTCCCGAATTCCGAAGCAACTTCATGGGCACCCTTGTATAATTCTCTATTTATAATAACAGCACCGCCTACTCCGGTACCCAGTGTAATACAGACTGAATACCTGAAATTTTTGCCGGCGCCTTTCCACATTTCACCGAGTGCTGCACAGTTTGCATCATTTTCCACTAATGTTTTAATTCCTGTTCCATTTTCTACGGCTTCTACTATCTTACAGTTACTGAAATCAGGTAGGTTGGCAGTATAACCGACAAGGCCTTTAGTGCTGCTAACCTGTCCGGCTGTACTTATTCCGATGTTTTTTAGATTATATTCGGAATTAAGACTGTTGGCTTTTTTAATTAACTCTGCAGGAATGGTTGTTTTACAATTCTCTTTAGGGGTATGAAATTTATCCTTTAAAAGTATTTCGCCTTCATCATTAATTATTCCGTACTTTATAAAAGTGCCTCCAATATCATAGCTTAAATAATTCATTTTTACCCTTCCTTTTTAACATATAATAACATTTTCCGCGAAAAAGTGTTTTCGGGAGCATCCATGTTAAATGCTGGATGTTGAATTTATCGAATAAGCTTTTAAATTTTCAGAATACAGTAGATAGAATATATTAAAATCATCCATGATACAAGTAGACTTTTAACCTGATCTATTCATAAAAAAGTGAAAAATGATATTAGTTATTTATTATAAGGTTATTATATCTTTTTATACGGAAAACTTTGTTTTTATTAGTTTTTTTCACTTTTTTACCAAAGGTGTGCCGGTTTTACCGTATCTACTTCGTTAACTGCAACTCAAGTGCTGTCATATGACTGGTATACAGTACCAAGTACAGTTTCGTTTTTATGCCTTGTAGCTACAGCAAATCCGACACATGAATAATTCAGGGTAAAGGTAGCGTATTTCGTACTTAATATTTTTCAGAAAAGGTGATTTTTTTAAATAGGACGAATTAAACTGTATAAAAGCTACTGTAATGAAATTCTTAAATTAGAAAAAAGCTGATTGTAACTGCATTAAAAGAGTTTATTATTGTTAACTAATAAATTTATTTGTAAATATAATGAAAGGAATATGACCATGGGTAAAACAATTACTGAAAAAATATTTGACGCGCATTTGATAGACAAGCCGGATCAAGCTGTAAATGTGTTAAAGCTCGACAGAGTGTTTTGCCATGAAATAACAACTCCAATAGGCATAAATGATTTGATATCAAGGGGTAAGGACAGGGTTTTTGATCCTGATAAGATAAAGGTCGTTATCGATCATGTAACACCGGCAAAAGATTCAAAGACGGCGATGCAGGGAAAAGTACTAAGAGAGTGGGCAAAGCGTAATAACATAAAGGATTTTTTTGACATAGGAAGAAACGGAGTATGCCATGCTATTTTTCCTGAAAAAGGATTTGTCAGGCCGGGGTTCACAATAATAATGGGGGATTCGCATACATGTACTCATGGAGCCTTCGGGGCATTTGCTGCAGGAATAGGGACAACGGACCTGGAGGTTGGAATTCTTAAAGGTGTATGTGCTTTTAAAACACCGCAAACGATTAAGTTGGAAATTGATGGGCAGTTAAAGCCTGGAGTTTATTCAAAAGATATCATACTCCATATTATATCCCTGTTAACTGTCAGCGGGGCAACAAACAGAATAATTGAATTTACCGGACCTGTGGTGGACTCTATGTCAATGGAAGCAAGGATGACACTTTGTAATATGGCAATTGAAGCGGGTGGTACCTGCGGGATCTGCTATCCCGATATGACTACTGTAGATTATTTATGGGATTATATTAAAGATGAATTTAAAACAAAAGATAATGCACTAAATAACTATTCAAAATGGATCTCAGATGAAGATGCCGAATATGATAAAACAGTAAATATAGATGTAACGGACCTTGAACCTGCAGCAACTTATGGTTACAAGCCTGATGAGGTAAAGTCTGTAAGAGAAATGCAAGGAACAAAAGTAGACCAGGTATATATAGGGTCCTGTACAAACGGGCGGATTGAAGATCTTAGAATTGCAGCTCGAGTATTAAAAGGGAAAAAGATCAGTAATTTTGTTAGAGGGATTGTTTCCCCTGCTACACCGAAAATTTATGAGCAGGCACTTGATGAAGGAATTATTAAAGTATTTACTGAAGCGGGTTTTTGTGTAACTAACCCAACTTGCGGAGCATGTCTCGGAATGAGTAACGGGGTACTTGCCGAAGGCGAAGTATGTGCTTCTACAACAAACCGAAATTTTAACGGCAGAATGGGTAAAGGAGGTATGGTTCACCTTATGAGCCCGGCAACTGCTGCCGCTACAGCCGTATCAGGATATATAGTTAATTCAGAACTGTATAAAGGATAATTGAAAGGAATATTAATTATGAAAAAATTTGAAGGAAAAGTATTATTTTTAGATAGATCAGATATAAACACAGACGAAATAATACCCGCGAAATACCTGACAGAAATTTCTAAAGAGGCATTGAAACCGCACCTCCTTGAAGATTTAAAAATTGAAGGCTTTGCTCCGGATAAAGATGTTAAGGATAAAGGCGTAATAGTAACAAAAACGAACTTCGGCTGCGGTTCTTCACGTGAACATGCCCCGTGGTCACTGGAGGTAAATAATATAAATGTTGTTATTGCTGAAAGTTTTGCAAGGATTTTCAGGCAGAATATGTATAACTGTGGTATGCTTGCAATAGAACTTCCAGAGGAAACGATAAATAAAATTTTTAATAAATATTCCCGGAAAGAAACTTATATTAAAGTGGATATCGAAAATTCAGTTATAAATATTGCAGCTGAAGGTGAGCAGGAAGAAATAAAGTTTTCATTAAAAGGCTTTGACAGAGATTTGATCCTTGCCGGAGGCTGGGTCGATTATGTTGACAAAAAATATTAAGTTGTATTTTAGAAACAAAATTTAAATAGAATAACTTTTCGTCCAATTTAACACTATATTTGAATGCATCTTATCAGTTGATATTAGACCATGTTTTGTTTGCATTTGCCCAACTTGTAAATTGAAAAAATTTTCAAAGTGTACAGGTTTTTCTGTGTTTAATATATTAAAAGCGCTTTGGGGAGTACTGCTAAGCAAGTATTGCAGTCAGGAAAAAATAATAATATCATTTCCAGTTAATACCAGAGGGAAAACGTTATGGTCCAAAGCCGAAACAACAAGGTACTCATTTAGGTTTATATAGCTTTTTCTATTCCTTTAAAAGGAACTTACACAGAAAGCCTTTTTACAGCTTTTCTTTTATATATTCTACTGCGTTTCTAAAAATTAGTGTACCTGCTCCTTCACACCGGAGGGTTCCGGATTCTTTAGCGGTTCTCCAATTTGGGTGGTTATAAGGTGATAGATATGCTTCAGGGTGCGGCATAAGACCAAAAATTCTGCCGGTAGGATCACATATCCCTGCAATGTTGTTTAATGAACCGTTCGGATTATACGGGAATTGAGAAGTAGGCCGGCCGTTTTTGTCGGCATATCTGAAAGCAACCAGGTTTTCTGATTCAAGTTCATCCAGGATATCTTTTTCTGCTACAAATTTGCCTTCTCCATGTCTGATCGGCAGTTCAATTTTATTTATATCTTTTATGAAAACGCATGGGGATTCAGGGTTAGTTTTCAAAGTAACCCATGAATCTCTGAATACTCCGCTGTCGTTCCAGTCCAGAGCTACCTTCTGAGATGTAAAATAATTTTCTTTCAGCCCTGGAAGCAAACCCATTCTGATAAGAGTCTGAAAGCCGTTGCATATTCCAATAATCAGCTTTCCGCTTTTTATGAATTCAGTAATCTGTTCCTTTAATCCATATTTGACTTTATTTGCAAAAACGGTTCCTCCTCCCAGATGGTCGCCAAAAGAAAACCCGCCGATAAAAGATAGAATATGATAACTGTTTAAAATATTTTTTTCTTTCAGTATGTCATTAAGATGTATTAAATCACTTGTAGCTCCGCAGTAATCAAATGCTGCTTTGGTTTCAGTTTCACAGTTAAGACCGTAGCCGGTTATAATTAAACTTTTAACTTCCATTTTATCAAGCCTTTATATTATCCTGAAATTATTCAGAGATATCTGTTATTATGATTAGATATTGAACGAAAAGGTTTCATGTTTTGAGGTATATACCAAAGTGTAAGCGGTTTTTTTAATCCGGCGTAGTTCCGCAATAACGAAAACGAAGCCGGAATGGTTTTTGTGTTTCGTAACTGAACTTGGACACACATTTTATTTTTCTACCTTATCATTCGATACAGGTCATACCGTATGGTGTGATGGTTAAATAAATCAAAACGTTTTGGGTATAAGCAAGAAAATTACTTGTACTGAGTTTAATTTCAATATTTTTTTTAAATTAAACCGGAAAATAACAGTTCGGTCATTTCAGCTACTACGGGTAATTATTTTATTTTTAAAGAGACCATAACAGAAAAGATATTTTAAGTTATGTCAGAGGCTAATGAATAAGTTTTACTTGGAAAGTATACATTTTAAAACAAATATACAATGTACAACTGGTGAGTAAAATTAAATTATTTTTTACCTTAATATTGAAATTAATGAAAGTTTTTATGTATAATACAATTAACAATTGTAGAGCGTGAGAGCTTTTTGTGTAATTTATAAATTAGACCTAAAACCGTATGATATTTTATAAAAAAATTAATTTTAACCTGAATTCAAAGATTTAGGTTTAAGTTAAAAAAACTTTACCGGAGGCCCAATAAATGTTCCAAAATAAGCAAAACTTTAATAGACTGTTTCAGAGAATTTTGTTAATTCTGATATTGCTTAGCGTTGTGTTGACAATAAACTCATGTGCTTTATTTACTGAGAGCAGAAGAATTAATCTTGCAGGAGAGAGTAATGGTAAAACTATCAAAGCAGAAGTAGGGGATACTATCACAGTTAATCTTGCCGGAAATCCTGAAACCGGATGTGCCTGGATTCTAAAAAAGTATGATGAAAAGAAAATAAAGTTTCTTAGTGTCCAGTATAAAAAAAGCAAATCCGAACCGAATAAATCCCAGTGGCAATGGATTTCAAGGTTTAAGGTAATAAAAACCGGTGAAAGTAAGATTGAATTTGTATATAAACATCCCTGGGAAGAGAATAAGCAGTCATTCGAAAATTATTATATAATAATTTCGGCAAAAAAATAAATTTTTATGCAAAGCAATAAACTTAAGATATCAGCATTAATTTTAGCGGCTGGCAAGGGAAGTCGTATTGGTCTTCCCAAATGGAAACTGGAGTATAACGGGATATCATTCCTGAACATAATAAAAAATAGTTTAAAAAAAAACGGTATCAACTGTATTTACTGTACATATAGAACAAACTCAAAACCTGATATCTCTGAAATATATTATTTAGAAAATAAAGAGCCTGAATTAGGGATGTTCTCCTCTGTTTATTATGGGACAAGAGAGGTCAGCTCTACTGACGGTATTTTAATATGGCCCGTTGATCACCCGTTTGTAGAAGAAAATACAGTAACTGTCCTATTTGAAAAATTTATTAAAAACCCTGATAAAGTAATCAAACCCATATTTGAAAAAGCAGGAGGGCACCCGATTATTCTTCCATGGAAGTTGATAGAAAAAATAAAATTCCGGGATTATAATGGAGGGCTAAGGCAGTTTATTAATGATTCCGGCACAGATATTTTAAAGGTACCGCTGGCAGACCCAAATATATTAAAGAATATAAATACTAAAACTGACCTGCATTTTAAACAACTTTGAACTAAGCTTTACGGTTTAGATTTACCAATTGCAATAAAACAAAACTATATACATATTATGCAAAAAACTTGATATTAGAGGTTAACTGTTTAATTTATAGTAAATAGTCAACGCTGTTGAATGAAGGCAAAATTATCGATTTTGCTTAGTTTACGGAAACAGGGGACTGGACCCAATCACCACCGCACATTCTGTGGTTTATGGCGGAAATTAATCCTTTGTTTCCAAAAGCATAATCCTTAATTCAATGACATTGAGTGATTCGTAATAAACAAAAAATAGATGATACGCAATAATTATGGAAAAAACAGATAAACTTTATATTGCCGGACACAAAGGCATGGTCGGTTCTGCGTGTCTTAATTTATACAAAAGAAAAGGCTTTACCAATATAATAACTAAGGATAGCAAAGAACTGGACCTTCGCGACTCTCATACAGTTTCATTGTTTTTTGAAACAGAAAAACCTGATTATGTAATACTTGCAGCAGCAAAAGTCGGAGGTATTAATTACAATAGCAAACATCAGGCTGAGTTTCTATATGATAACCTAATGATTGAGGCTAATGTTATCCATAATGCGTACTTAAACGGCGTTAAAAAACTTTGTTACCTGGGGAGTTCCTGTATATACCCCAGCGACTGCCCACAACCCATAAGGGAAGAATACCTCCTTACAGGCCCTCTGGAACCGACGAACGAAGGTTATGCTGTAGCGAAGATAGCAGGTTTTAAGCTGGCGTATTATTATGCTAAACAGTATGGATTTAACACTATTTCTCTTATGCCGTGCAATCTTTATGGTGCTAATGACTGTTTTGATCTTGAAAAATCACATGTTTTGTCTGCTCTGGTCAAACGTTTTGTAGACGCTGTGTCAGAAAAGAAAAGCTCAGTTAAACTCTGGGGAACAGGTATAGCTAAGCGTGAATTTCTGAATGTCCAAGACTGTGCCGAAGCTATTTATTATCTTATGGAAAACTGGAGTGACCCAAATTTTATAAATATAGGCAGCGGCAGAGAAATATCTATTGAAGATTTAGCTTTATTAGTAGCAAAAGAGACTGGTTTCAATGGGAGTATACAATGGGATTCAACCAAACCTAACGGAATGCTCAGAAAATGTATGGACGTTTCTAAGCTTAAGTCGACAGGTTTCAAGCCTAAAATATCTTTAAATGAAGGCATAAAAGAACTTATTAAAGAGTATAAAAAACTCAAAAATAAAAATTAATAGGAATTGAATTTTATCAATGGAAAAAAGTAATTAATTATTTTTTATCTGATAAATTAAAGTATCAATACTGACATATTTTTCAAAAAATTAAACAGAAAAGCACTAATTATGGAATCAAATTATAAAATTACTCATTTGAAACAGCTCGAATATGAATCAATTCAGATTATCAGGGAAGTGGCGGCAGAATTTAGCAATCCTGTTATGCTTTACTCTATCGGTAAAGACTCCTCTGTAATGTTGAGGCTGGCACAAAAAGCATTTTATCCAGCAAAAATTCCCTTTCCGCTAATGCATGTTGATACTAACTGGAAATTCAGAGAAATGGTATTGTTCAGGGATAGAATGGCAAAAGAAGCCAACTTTGACCTGATTGTCTTTAAAAATCCTGAAGGTCTTGCAAATAATATTAATCCATTTGATCATGGTTCAGAAAAACATACCCAGATCATGAAAACCGATGCCCTTAAAATGGCTATGGATAAGTATGGTTTTGATGCAGCGTTCGGAGGCGCAAGACGCGACGAGGAAAAATCAAGGGCAAAGGAAAGAGTTTATAGTTTTAGAAATAAATACCACCAGTGGGATCCTAAAAACCAGCGCCCTGAACTCTGGAATATTTACAACAGTAAAATTAATAAAGGTGAATCTATAAGAGTTTTTCCTCTTTCAGATTGGACAGAACTTGACATATGGCGTTATATCCAAAAGGAACAGATCCCTATAGTACCTCTCTATTATGCAAAAGAACGGCCGGTTGTAGAACGTGAAGGAGCACTCATTTTAGTTGACGATGACAGGATGAAGCTTGAATCGAATGAACAGGTTATGATGAAAAAAGTAAGATTCCGTACACTTGGATGTTATCCTTTGACGGGAGCTGTTGAATCTAATGCGGAAACACTGGAGGAAATCGTACAGGAAATGCTTCTGACAACTACCTCAGAGCGGCAAGGTCGCGTGATTGACTATGATGGTGCCGCTACTATGGAAGAAAAGAAAAAAGACGGTTATTTTTAAACTAATTTTTATCCTGCACAAATAACATAGGGAAGATAATGTCGCTTAAACAGCATGGCACCCACACGGCAATTAAAAGAAAGGTAAATATTAATATATAAGAGTATAATGACAACTGGACCGTCATAGCTAAGATAATATGGAAAGTTGATGCCCAGGTACTCAGCAGTACATGTCCGGCATGCGGGAATTTCGTTTTAGGCCATAAATAAGCAGTTAATACACCGAGAAAGGCAAGCGGATTTACAAGCCACCATTTTTCAATGAAGCCAAGATGGATGTGCCTATTTGGTAAATTCAGTATCATCTCCCCTATATAAGGAATTATACAGTCACTAAGTGTTGCTATCCCTATTGAGCCAGCATAGCCTATTACAAGCAATGAAAGAAAATTACATCTTCCGGAGACACACTTCTTTCCAAAATGTTCACATTTATGCAGTTTAAAAATGGCTGCTGTAACAAGTGCGCTTAGATAAACATGCAGGGGATGCAGGATATAGAATATTTCAAAAGCAATATTTTCAGGTAATTTTCTGAAAACAAGAACAATTAAAATTCCGGAAACTGCTCCCAGGGCAGTAAAAGGTAAATGACCTTTAAGTTCAGGGATTATTTTTTTAATTCCCATAATTTATACCTCTGCAAAAAATATTATAATTTTAGCTGATTAATATAACTTAAATTGTGTGAATTTACATGAAAATTTTACAGAAGCTAAATAATTTTTATATACAGCTTTTGTTTGGGGATTTTTTTATATTGTAATATAAAGTTGTTAATATTATACTGCATAATAAACAAATTAATAAAAGGAAATAATTGAATGCATAATAATTATATTATAGTTACCGGCAGTGCCGGGTTTATAGGTTTTTCACTATGCAGAGAGCTTTTAAAGGAAGGACATAAAGTTATAGGAATAGATAACTTTAATGACTACTATTTACCTGTACTTAAAGAGGGCAGGGCTGAGCTGTTGAGGAAAAACAAAAATTACATAGAAAAAAGAGTTGATTTGGATGATTACAAGGGATTGGCCGCGGTGTTTAAAGAATACAAAATAGAAACAGTTTGTAATCTTGCGGCACAGGCCGGGGTAAGGTATTCTATTGATCATCCATTTGTTTACGAGAAAAGCAATGTTTCAGGGTTTCTTAATATACTGGAACTTGTCAGGCATTTTGAGGTGCCAAGGCTTGTATACGCTTCAAGTTCAAGCGTATACGGAGGTAATAAAAAGGTTCCTTTTTCAGAAGCCGATCCTGTGGATAATCCTGTTTCTCTTTATGCAGCAACAAAAAAGGCTGATGAGCTGATGGCTCATTGCTATTCGCATTTGTACGGTTTCCAAAGCATTGGATTAAGGTTTTTTACCGTATACGGCCCATGGGGACGTCCTGATATGGCTTTATGGTTGTTTACAGAAGCAATTACTTCTGGGAAACCTATAAAAGTATTTAATTACGGAAATATGAAAAGAGACTTTACCTATATTGATGATATAATTTCCGGGGTAAAAGCTTCCCTGTTTAAAAATGGTCTTAAAAATTACGAAGTTTTTAATTTAGGGAATAATAATACTGAACAGCTATTAGATATGATTTCTGTTATTGAAAACGAGCTGGGTATAGAGGCCGAAAAAGAGATGCTGCCTCTGCAGCCGGGGGATGTCCCTGCTACTTATGCTGATATTGAAAAAGCTCAAGCTAAGCTTGGCTTTAAACCAAAAACAAAAATTGAGGCTGGCATACCTCAGTTTATACAATGGTATAAACAGCATTCTTCTCTGGTTGAAAAAATTAAATCATCAAGATAAAGCAGTTTCATTGTTTTATGTATGAAGTATGGAAGCTTTGTCGAGGTATTATTATAATACCCCGACATTTAATAAAACAGAATCTTAAATTCTGTTTTATACAACAAGAAAGCTTACATATCCAGAATTGTTTCCTGAATTCCTTTATGTGTTTCATACCAGAAAGAAAGGGCTGCTTCATGTTTGTCCTTTTTAAAGAGGTCGATCCATTTTAACAGCTCTTTATCGTTGTTTCCTTCTACATCATGCTGCCTAATTAAAAAAGAGTTTATAAAATCAATATTTCTTTGAGATTCCCAGAAAGTTGATGAGTTTCTACAGCCGATTCTGTGACATAGTTTGTGTATATGAGAAACATATTCGTCCTGTAAACCATATAAAGAGCCTACAACTTCAGGCATCATTTCTTCTGCCCAGTTTCTATGGAATCTGCAGACTCCGATATTATCAAGTATAAGTTCTCCTTTCAAACGCTGAGCATCTTTTACACCCAACTTTCGCGGAGGAAGAAATTCAGCTTTATAATGCATATAATATTTTCCCATTATCGGCATTGGTGACAAAGCACCCGGTACCCAGTACTGGTTAGGGATCATCCAGCCGTTTCTTGCATAACCGATGAATACTAAGGAATCAAGTATCTCTTTATTTCTTTCCCGAGCCATATCGCGTGCAAATTTACGAGGACTTGTATTTTTAAAGTCAATAATTCCACGTCTTTCAATTATTGCATCGAGTAGTTCAATACCGACCTCTGCATTATGCATTGAAGTACCGACTACATCAAAGTCATCCAGGTTAAAAATGGGTTTTTTTGTCACCCCAAGTTCTTTGGGAGTAAAGTGCCCTTTATCGAGGCATTCCATTAACCATGAAACAAGTCCGCCGCCGGAAATTCCGTCAAACCCGTACATGTCTGCATGATGGTTCAATTTTTCAGCAGCTCTTTGATCAAAAATGCCTGAAAGAGGTCCCATGGTCTGATATGGTTCATAATCTTTCTTGAATTCATTATGCATTTTTTTGCATAATGCTACACAGGGTTCTCCGCAGGTTTTCTGTAGTTTCGGTTTAATAGTTTCTTCATTGAATTGTTTTAGATAATGGTCAACAACAAATTTTTTATGGATCTCCTGACGAGTTTCTTCCTTGAAGTAAACACTGTTGTAATTAAAAGAGAGCATTTTTCCGCCGAGTGTCTGGAAGTTTACTCCAAAAGTACCCCCTGTTTGAAATTTCGGCTCAAAACGATATTTTGTTGTAGACTCCAGGTCTTTTGCTGCAAGTTTTTTCTGATATTTATCAACAAACCATTTATCCGCAACTTTTCTGTCCCGGAAGTCTTCGTCAAGGAATGTACCGCCGTATATTACACCAACGATGTTATGTTCCTGATAGAGTTTTGAACCGAATCCGCCTCTGCCGGCCCATGTATCCACATTGGTGATTTTGCCTTTTTCTATAGGGACAGAGCATACAGCGCCGATTTCCGTGCTTTCTGCAGCAGGGCCGACTGCCAATATTCTGGGGTCGGTTTTGTATCTTGAAGCGAATCTTTCGTATGTATGGTCCATTAATGAATAAACGCCCTTGCGTCCGCTTTGCCAGACGTTTTTTATATCAACGGGAGAAAGCTCAACCTGTACTTCTTCACCGTGTGTTCTATTTAAATACAGTATTGAGGGAGTGGGAGCTTTACCTACGATAGAGAGCATGTTTATCCCGAGGTTTTCAAATACAAGGCCTGCACCGCCCATTGAAGATATGTAAAAACCGCCCCAACACGGGGAAAATCCAGTAAACATTAGACGGTTTGAACCCGGGAAGATAGAACCGGCGAGTAAACCAACACCAATATTAAGGCTGTTGTATTGAGCAGCTAAATGGTAGCCTAAATCGATAGGCCCGAAAAACTTTCCTACTTCATACCTGTTCATTCTGTAGAATGCATTTGATGCATGAACTAAAAGGACCTTTTGTGTATTTTTCATATTTTGTGCCTCCTTTTGGTTAAAAGAATTTAAAATAAAATTAATTGTAAATATAAATTATAAAGGCAAAAACAGCTGTTGTCATTAGCGAAAAATTATAAATTTAAACTTTAGCTGAGAAGAGCCCATTTTTCATACTCATTTAGGAAATCATGAATAATATTTCTTTTATTGAATTTACTGATTTGGTAGGGTGTTCTCGAACCGCTTCTAACTACAACCTGCGCGAAACACTCTAATCTTACATCTTTTGGATTGAACGAAGGGAATGAATAGTTAAACCTGTGGTATGCTTTTCCCCGGATGCCGTAATAAAGTTCTTCAATGCCGTTGTTGAAAACAATGATTGAGGCCTGGTGTGGAGATATACTCATTCGGATTTTTCTGTCATACTTAATAAGCTCTTTTTCTATTGATATAAATGCAGGCTTGACAGTGTTAAAAATAAATTCCTTAAGTTTTTTATCTGCTTCATTTAATTTTTCTTTGGGGATTGTATCAGGCTGGCTGGTTAAATAATCCTGTTGCCTTCTGCTTTTCAGTCTTTCAAGCCTTTTTTCCCAGTTCTTAAAATCCTCCGAAGTGGAGGTTTCTGAGACTTGCTCCTGTACTGAAGTATGAACTCCTTCAGATTCCAGATCAATAGACTCGCTGATAGGTGTTTCTACTGGCTGGACTCCGGGTACTGCAATAGAATCTTTTGACAGGAAAACCTCTTTTTCTGCTATACTTTTCCCGGCTTTTTTTATCTCAGTTTCAGTTTTCAACGCTTTCCATAAACAATAGCAGATAGCAATCATAATGACGCAGAATGGTAATGCAGTTGTAATTACGGCAGTTTGCAGTGCAGTAAGACCACCGGCAACAAGTAGTATTATAGCTACGAGGCCCTCAGCATTTGCCCAGAAAATTTTTTGCCATACCGGCGGATTTTTTTTGCCCCCTGACGTTAGAATATCAACGACAAGTGAGGCTGAATCAGAAGAAGTAACAAAGAAAAATACTACAACGAGTACAGCTAGAAAACACGTAATTGCCTGGAACGGCAATTTTTCCAGTAAAACAAATATAGCTGTAGAAATGTTATTGTTTACTGCAGTAACCATGCCGCCTTTACCGACGAGTTCCATATGCAAAGCTGTATCACCAAATACAGTCAGCCAAATGAAAGTAAGAATTGTAGGGACAAGAAGGACTCCTGCGATAAACTGCCGGATAGTTCTTCCCCTTGAGACTCTGGCAATAAACATACCTACAAAAGGGGACCATGCGATCCACCATCCCCAGTAAAAAAGGGTCCAGGTTTTCTGGAATTTTGTTCCATGAAAAATATCTGTTTGAAAAGTAGTTATTAAAAAAGTCTGTAAATAATTTCCGACATTTGCTGCAAAAGCACGCAGAAGAAAGGTTGTCGGCCCTGCAAAAAAAACGAAAGCGAGCAGAATCAGGCCTAAAAACAGATTTAGTTCGCTCAAACGTCTGATTCCTCTACCTACACCTGACACAACAGATATTGTTGCCATTAAGGTAATTGCAATAATTAAAATAACCTGGTTCAGTGTTGAACTTGATAAAATATTCAGATGTGCAAGTCCGGAATTAACCTGCATAACCCCGAGTCCAAGTGAAGTTGCAACTCCGAAAAGTGTGCCGAGAACAGCGACTGTTTCAATTAAATTTCCCCAAAAACCAAAAATCTTTTCTCCAAGTACCGGGTATAAAGTAGATCTGATTTGTAGGGGAAGTTTATGTCGGTAGGAAAAATATGAAAGTGCCAAGCCTATAACAATGTAAATTCCCCATGCATGCAGTCCCCAGTGGAAAAAAGTATATTTCATTGCTTCTTTCGCTGCATTTATTGTTTGCGGTGAAGCAGCACCTCCAGGCGGATTATTATAAATCAAAACAGGTTCAGCAACGCTGTAGAACAGAAGACCTATACCCATTCCGGCACTGAACAGCATTGCAAACCAGGTTAACATGCTGAATTCAGGCTCATCATCATCGTTACCAAGTTTTATATTTCCAAATCTGCTGAAAAGCAGCCATATAACAAAAAAAAGAAAACCTGCAACAGTTAAGATATACAGCCAGCCAAAATGAGTAGTGATAAAATCCTGTAATTTATTAACGAAATTACTAACCTGCACTGTAAAACAGGCTCCTATAAGCACAAAAACCAGTGCAATAAAAGCTGATGGAAAAAATACGTACGGATTTACTGCTAATTTCTTTTTCTTTTCTGACAAAGTAACCTCCTTAGATAAATTAAAAAATACAATAAACTATTTTAGTATGTTACCGGTTAGGTTTAGTTAGTTATTTATGGCACGAAAAAAATTTTATATTTGACGAGAACGAATAAGACAGTAAATTCTGCCGTTTATGCCTTCCCTTCTGTAAGCCGTTTTTTTGGCCTAACCGTCATTGCTGAAAAAATTCGGAAATACAGCAATGGAATATTTTTAGAAAAGCCGAAATCGCTTCAAAAGAATAAGCTGCAGAGCATGAGATCTTTTCGTGTAACATTATCTATTTTAACAGCAAATTGGAAGGTGTTCAAGTGAAGGGATTTTTTTATTTGTTTAATGTTTTTTTTAAATAATTGCATTTTAATTATTTGTTTTTAGAATATAATTAAAAGTTACGCCAAAAGGATTAACTGTACTGAGTTCGTTTGAGGCTTTATTTTTTTGTGTGAAACTAATATAATTACAAACTGAATTTAAAATATAAATTATCATGGTGAAGTTAATGAAAAATATACCTTTAGCTAAAAATAATGAAACTATACTTGTTGTTGATGATGAAGATTCTATTTGGGATTTTGTAATTGAAGCATTACAGAATCTTGGCTATACAGTAATACTTGCAGGAAACGGTCAGGAAGCCGTTGAAATATTTGAAACAAATCCAGGTGAGATAAATCTGGTTTTTCTGGATATGGTTATGCCTAAGCTTGGCGGGCACAGTACTTTTTATAAATTAAGGAAAATAAAACCTGATATAAAAATTCTTCTTTCAAGCGGTTATGTTTCTGAAGAAGAAATTGAAGATTTAATGGAACAGGGAGCAAGCGGTTTTATACCTAAACCTCATAAAGTAAGGGAGCTTGCTGTCGAAATACGAAGAATCCTTGACTCAGCTTAGCAGCTGAATATTTCATAATGATGTAGAAAATGAGCTTTATCTGATTATTGAGCACGTATTATGCATAATTTGGGTTGAAAGCTGTAATTTGTGTTTTTGTTATATAAGTTTGAAATTTCCTGACTAAAAGAACATATTATCTACAAATTCATTTTGAAAATCGGGATGAGTAGACAATTCAATATGCTTTATTTTTTTGAAATCTGCATTTACTTTTTCTTTTGTATAATGTTTGTCGCAGAGGAATATTTTTGCGCCGCCGCCAGCAGCATTTCCAAGGGATATGATATTTGAAATATCAATTTCCGGAAACAGGGATATATTAAGAGCGTTTTTTTCACTGATAAAGTTACCGAATGCACCGGCCAGAAGGATTTCATAAATTTCATCCGAGTTTAGCCCTGCACTTTTAAGCAGTATATTTATTCCGGCGCGGATTGCCGCTTTTGCCAGCTGAATTTCCCTGATGTCTTTCTGAGAAATGGTTATGCTTTCATTAAATTTAGTCTCTTCAGCAGGAACAATAATAATTTCTTTTTTCCTGCGCCCTTTTGAAATAATCCTTTTTCTAAGTGCTTCACTTTCAATTTCTTCAATTTCTGCAAGTTTTCCTGACTTTTTTAGCAGGCCGGTTTTTTTTAACTCAGAAACTGCATCAATAAGACCTGAACCGCAAATACCTGTCGGAGGTATTCCCCCTATTGTTTTATACGTTATATTTTCGTCAATCCTGATTGAATTAATTGCGCCGTCAAAAGCCTGCATCCCGCAGGATATGTTAGTACCTTCAAAAGCGGGACCGGCAGCGGTTGAACATGCGAAAATTCCTTTATATGAGGAAAGAATGATTTCTCCGTTGGTCCCCAAATCAATGAGAATTCTGCATTCATGGAATTTTTCAATCAGGTTTGCTTCTATTACGCATCCAAAAGTATCTGCACCTATAAAGCCTCCTATATTCGGCAGAAAAGTCAATTTTGCATTTCTGTTTACGGTGTTAATCCCTAAATCACTTGCTTGAACTGAAATGCACTCCCTAAGAACAGGGTTGAAAGGAAGTTCTGATAATGTTTTAGGGTTAATACCCAGAAACAGATGATGCATTGTTGTATTACCCACAATTACACAATCGTAGATATATTTTTTTTTGATTTTAGCTTCATCAGCCACAAATTTAATAAGTTTATTGAGGGCATGTCTAATGCATTTAGTTAATGTATTTGTGCCGGTTTTAAAATCGAGACAGTAGTTTATCCTTGATATGACATCAGCTCCGTATCCTCCCTGCGGATTTTGTATTGACTGTACTGAAAGCTGTTCTCCTGTATTTAAATCCATGAGGTAACATGCAACAGTCGTAGTACCGATATCAATTGCTACTCCGTATTTATATTTAGTGGTGTCTCCATTGTCTATCGAAATTATTTCATTGTTGTATGAAGTTACTGTTACAGGCTTTAAAGTATTTATTCCGGATAATTTATTAGCTATTTTAAAAGGAAAATATTTCCCGTTAAGTTTTTTTGTAATACATTCTGTTGAAGAAAGTGAGTTTTCCAGCGTCGGCTTCTCGGGATTTATAAGTTGTTTAGATATTCTGCTGTTGGAAGGATACTGGGACTGAGAAGAAATAACTTCCTTAGTATGATTTCTCAGCGAAGTAGATAGAAGCTTTACTTCTGCAGCACTGTAAATATAAGTTTCACATGCCAGACGGATTCCCTGTTTAATTTCGTCAGCAGATAAGATTTCCTTTTCAGCTATTGATAAAGGGTTAATATCTCCGTGTATAATGACCCTGCATTTCCCGCATATACCCTGCCCGCCGCATGGAGCATATATTGCAATATTGTTTTCATTCAGTATTTCTAATATTGTCTTCTCGTGTCTGGCAATAATTGTTTGATTTAGCTGAGGTAAGAACAATGAAACACTTGTAGATACTTCATCAGGCAAATTTGTATTAATTGTTTTATTAATCATTTATCCTCACATATCTGTTATTAACACAACAATGCCGTTTAATTAAGGGTTTTGCTTTCGGAATCATCAGCCGTCGTACAGAAATTGCTGTACTATGGCCCACACAGAAGGATTGTTTCCCTCCGCAAATGCAGAATGCTTGGTGGAGGGAACAGTCCACTGGTTCCGTGTACGCAGCAAAAATCAATAATTTTGTCTTAATTCAATGACATCGGTTAACACAAAGGGTTACTATATTAGTAATTTTCCGCTGAAATTTATTTTTTTCAACAACTATATATACAAAAAAACAGTTTTCCAGCCCCAAAAAATAATATTTCTGCTGTTAAAGTTTTGGGACAAAAGGTATTTTTGAAAATTCAGGCAGGCGTGAGTAAGCGTCGAGATTAAAGTCGCTGAATATCCCTTTTCGGTAGTAGTGTTCGCCAAGGCCTGCTATCATAGCAGCATTATCACCGCAAAATTCTTTAGGGGTAAGTATGAAATTTATATCCCGGGGAAGCCTGTTTTCTAATTCTTTTCTCAAAAGACTATTCTGAGCAACTCCTCCGCACAAAACCACAGATTGAGCGTTATAAAATTTAGCTGCCTTAACAGTTTTCAGACAAAGTACATCAATTACAGCATATTGGTAGGATGCAGCTGTATCCTCAAGAAAATTCTTTTTAACATTTTTTATGCCTCCTTTTTTCTCTATATGATAAAGCAAAGAAGTTTTAAGTCCGCTGAAACTGAAATTAAACTTATTTGCTTTACTGACAGGTTTACCCCCGGCACCCATTAAAGACCTTGGGAAATTATATTTATTGATCTTGCCGCTTTTAGAAATTTTATCTATAATCGGCCCCCCGGGATATCCTAATTCAAGCAATTTTGCTCCTTTGTCAAGTGCTTCACCTGCAGCATCATCAATTGTTGTCCCGATTATTCTTGTACTTCTGTCAGCGTTAATTAATACAAGGGCTGTATGTCCACCCGACACAACCAATGACAAAATAGGATAGTTTGCTTTTTGAAATAGCATTCTAATATTATTACGGAGAAAAGCTGCATAAATGTGTGCAATAAAATGATTAATTCCAATTAACGGTATTCCCATTGCAGCAGAAAAACCTCTTGCGAAATTTAACCCCACAAGCAATGCCGGCATTAATCCGGGTCCATTTGTTACGCTGACTGCTTTTACATCTTTTATACTGACAGAGGCTTTTTTTACTGCAGCATCAACGACAGGTTTTATTGCTTTCAGGTGCTCTCTTGCGGCAAGTTCCGGAACTACTCCGCCGTAAACGGTATGCTTGCTAATTTGGGAAGATACAATATTGGACCTAACATCAAACCCATCTACAACAATTGAAGCCGCTGTTTCATCACAGCTTGTTTCTATACCCAGGACAATATTTTCTTTTATCATAATCAGCTAAAGTAGAACTTTATTTTGATACAATCAGGCAGCAGTTTGTTCCGCCGAAGCCTAAGCTGTTGCTTAATGTATGGTTAATATTAACATTTCTAATTGTTTTTTTAATAATATTAGCCCATTCTGTTCCGGGTTCCGGATTTTCCAGGTTAATTGTTCCGCTGATAAAGTTTTTTTCCATCATCTGTGTAGAATATATAAGTTCAACTCCAGCAGTTGCACCGATCATATGGCCTGTTTGAGATTTTGTACTGTTAATTTTTACCGACGGATTAGTTTCATAGAAAACCTGCTTAATGGCTTCAATTTCAACAGGATCTCCTACAGGGGTAGAGGTTCCATGTGTATTGATATAATCTATATCTGCTGGTTTAAGGCCGGCATCTGTAATAGCAGAATTCATTACGTCCGCACAAGATTCCGGATAAGGGACAACCATATCGGTAGCATTGCTGTTTGCTCCCAGTCCGGAAATTTTGGCAATTTTCCTTGCACCTCGTTTTTCTGCATGCTCAGCTGATTCCAGAATTACAATTCCGGCGCCGCAGGCAATAACAAATCCATCACGGTCTTTATCAAAAGGCCTGCTTGATCTTTCCGGTTCGTTGTTAAATTTTCTTGAAATTGCTCTCATTGCATCAAATCCAACAAGGTGAACCCAGTTCAGCTCTTCAGCGCCGCCGGTGACAACAATATCATATTCTCCGGATCTTATAAGTCTTGAAGCAACAGCTGTTGCATGTGCACTGCTGGCGCAGGCAGAACTTATGTTATAGTTTTCACCTTTTAATTCAAAAATCAAAGAAACATTAGCGGAATTTGCAGACGGCATTGCCTGCGGGACGGTAAAAGGGCTGACCCTTTTTAATTTTTTTGTAGTATCAACTATTTTAGCACCTTTGTAAAGCTCCAGATGAGCGCTTCCGCCGTGGCCTAAAACTACTGCAACGCGTAATTTTTTAAACTCCTCAACAGTCAGGCCGGCTTCTTCCATAGCCTGGTAAGTTGCCGCAATGGCAAAAATTGAACTCGGTGTTAAGAAGCGACGATTTTTTCGATTAAGAAGCGGACATTCAACTGAGCGTTCATAGATCATACCGCTTACTCTGCTTTCTGCCCCGCAATCTTCCCACTCCTTTATATAAGTAATTCCAGATTTGCCTGATAAAAGTGCTTTTTCATTTTCTTTCAACCCTATTCCAAGAGGAGTAACAAGGCCCCTTCCAGTAATTATTACATCATTTCTCATACAATGTTATACTCCTTATAAACAGTAAATATAGATTTATATATAAATATACAATCTAAAATAATAATACTTTTTAAACTAAAATCAATACGTTTATTTTAATATTGAACCTAATAGTATAAAAACATAAAATCTGACAGCCTGAGCCCCTTTGGCAAAATTTCTTTTGGGTGTTACTGTCTTTCCGGAAAAATCAAATTTTTATAATTCTTGGGCCATCAGGTGTATCTTCAACCTGCCATCCGTTTTCTTTGATTTCATCTCTTAGTTCATCTGCTTTTGCGAAATCTTTATTTTTTCTTGCTGATTGACGTTCTTCAGCCATTCTAATAATCTTCTCAGGTACTTCTATCTTCTTATCTTTAAATTTAAAAACTCCAAGTACTTTGTTGAATTTCTTATAAGTTTCGATAATTTTCTGTGCATCTTCTACGGATATACTGTTGCTGTCAAGAAGTTTATTAACCTCTTTCTGAAGGTTGAACACAGCACCGATGGTACCGGAAATATTTAAATCGTCACCGAGACATTTTGTGAACTCTTCAATGGCTCCTTTTAAAATAGCTTCTATATTGATTGAACTTTGTTTTGTATTAGTAATATCGTTCAGACGCATAAACATATTATTAAAACCTTTTAAAGCTTCTGTAGCCTGTTCGCACGCTTTAAAGGTAAAATTAAGCTTTTTCCTGTAATGCGTTGAAATGAGGACCCATCTTATAGCTTCGGGCATAATATTTTTATTTAGTAAATCTCTTAAAGTATAAAAATTACCAAGTGATTTAGACATTTTTTTGTTGTCTACCAGAAGATATTCACAGTGCATCCAGTAATTTACGAATGTTTTTCCGTTAGCGGCTTCACTCTGGGCTATTTCGTCTTCATGGTGAGGAAACATATTGTCAATTCCTCCAGTATGAAGGTCGAATGTTTTTCCTAAGTATTTCATACTCATTGCACTGCATTCGATATGCCAGCCCGGCCTGCCTCTGCCCCATGGGCTATCCCAGTATACATCACCGTCTTCTTCTGTCCATGCTTTCCATAATGCAAAATCTGCTACGGAATCTTTTTCATATTCATCGCTTTTTACTCTCTCGCCTATACGCTGATTTTTCATATCAATTTTTGCTAATTTTCCATAATCGGGAAATTTGTTTATAGCAAAGTAGACTGATCCGTCTTCTGTCTGGTAACCAAATCCTTTTGCTATTAAAATTTGGATAAGTTTAATCATTTCTTTTATATGATCTGTTGCGGCGGGATAAACTTCGGCTCTTTCAATATTTAGGGTATCTATATCTTCAAAAAAAGCCTTTTTAAATTTTTCTGTATATTGCTTGAGAGGTTCTCCTGCTATTTTGGAGTCTCTTATGGTTTTGTCTTCAACATCAGTCAGATTCATCACCTGTTTTATCTTAAAGCCATGAAACTTTAAAGCCCTTCTTAAAATATCCTCGAACATAAAAGATCGTAAATTCCCTATATGAGCAAAATTATAGACAGTCGGGCCGCAGGTGTAAATCCCGACTTCATTATCGTTGATAGGAATAAACTCCTCTTTTTTGCGATTCAGCGTGTTATATATTTTAAAAGCCATAATTTATAAACCTCATTTATGATTTATTTAATGTTTTTTATATGAAAAAAGATAAAATCTGCTCAAAAAACATTGAACATGTTGAAATTAATATAACAGCAGCCATTATTTGAACTGGCTGTATGCTAAAATCCTATGTGAAATATAGCAGATTAACAGGAAATATCGACTTTATTTTTAAATTAAAAAACCTTTCAGGGTAATTTTAAAAAACTATATTGTTGATTATTTATAATATGTTATAATATATATATAAGCTGTAAAGTATTATATAAGTCAAGTAACTATATTCTTATTTTATTCTCAAAGACGGAGGTTGATAAATGTGTTTTAAATTAGTGTCGAAAGAAAATCAAAATTTTTTTAAATCCGTTAAATACGTTTTGTTTTGTCTGTTTATAACTTCCCTCTTTTCAGGGTGTGCTACGACGGGTAAAACTATTCATGCGAACGGTGATAATTATGGGTTGACAGTAAAATCCTCATATAACGGTAACTTGATTACAATTAATAAAAATACTGAATGTTTGAATTATAAAGGGAGAAATTTTTATTTTGAAAACGAGCTGAATATGTCAAAATTTCAGGATAACCCTGAAAAATACATAAACATACATCCGTTTAACCGTAGTCCTAAAAAAATTAAATCATTAAAATCTGACTGGGGTTTAAAAACAAACAGTTCTTATAACGGCGACCCTATAGTTGTCAGCGAATATACTCCGACATTATATTTTTTAGATAGAATTTATTACTTTGCACACAATGAAGAAGTAGAGGCTTTCAAACACGACCCATTAATTTTTATTGCAAAATACCCGGCAAACCGCATCCCTAAAACTATCTCTCCTCTTAAATCCGATTATGGAGAAAAAACAGTTTGCGGTTCATCGGGAAATCAAATCTTAATAGGTCCGCATACTCCGGCACTTGAGTATTTAGGTAGAGTATTTTATTTCAGCAGCCTTTATGAAATGCAGGTTTTTCAGCAGGATCCGCAGGCCTATGTAGCTAAGAGTTTTAATAAAAATTAACTAACGCATGTCAAGAAGATATTTACAAAAGATAGGGTATGGCACAGTACAGGCGGCATTTAAAATTTATTAATGTAAACATCTGTGCCATTATTGTTGCATCTGCAGTTTAACATCTGATAAATTTGAAGCTTACAGGACATTGGTCTACAAAGATAATTTTCTTCTTTAAACCAGGATTATGCATAATTTGGGTTAAAGAATGTAATATATGATAGCTGTACCTTACTGTATTTTATTTTCCGGCATGATTGTTTAACCAAAAGGTTTTTGTATATGAGCAGCTTTGTTATAGAAGGAGGAAATTCTTTATCAGGAGAGATTACAGTAAGTGGAAATAAAAATGCTGCTTTGCCTATGCTGGCTGCATCACTTCTGACTGAAGAGAAAGTAGTACTAAAAAATGTTCCGGAAATAATAGATATCGATATCATGCTTCAAATAGCAGAGTATATAGGGACTGAGATAACAAAGACAAAAAACACCCTCGAGCTGAAAAGTTCAAAAATAAACAATACTGATCTACCCCGCAGTCTATGCTCTAAAATAAGAACCTCCATACTCTATACCGGACCATTGCTTGTTAGAGCAGGTGAAGCTTCTATATGGCCGCCCGGCGGCGATATAATTGGGCGAAGACGCTTAGACAGCCATTTCTACGGACTTACAGGATTGGGAGCAAGACTTGAGAAGCAGTATCCGTTTTATGGTTTTGAATTACAGCCGGAGAAATTAGTAGGTAAGGAATTATTCTTTGATGAAGCAAGTGTTACAGCTACTGAACATATTATGATGACAGCTGTATTAGCTAATGGGACGACTGTTTTAAGGAACGCGGCTGCAGAACCTCATGTTTTTGATCTTGGTACTTTTTTGATAAAAATGGGGGCTAAAATTGAAGGTCTTGGAACAAACACAATTACTATTACCGGTGTTGAAAAACTGCATGGGGCAGAACATATAATACAGGGTGATCATATCGAAGCCGGAAGTTTCCTTACACTTGCGGCAGCAACAGGGGGGGAAATAAAAATTAACGGTATAACTCCACGGCAGTTATGGATGACGCGAAGAGTTTTCGAAAGATTTAATATAATGATGAAAATATACCATGATTATGTTTATCTTCCAGGTAATCAGGAGTTGTCCGTTAATTCGGACTTTGGAAATGCAATCCCCACTGTCTCGGACGGCACCTGGCCTCAATTTCCATCAGATATGATGAGTTGTACAATAGTTATGGCTACACAGGCAAAAGGTACTGTGATGTTTTTTGAAAAAATGTTTGAAAGTAGAATTTATTTTGTTGATAAATTGATAAGTATGGGGGCAAGTGCGATCGTATGTGACCCTCACAGGGCAGTAATTTCCGGGCCGTGTAAATTAAAGGGTACTGAAGTTTCAAGCCCTGATATTCGTTCAGGAATGGCGCTTATTATTGCTGCGCTTTGTGCAGAAGGCGAAAGTATTATTCATAATGTGGAGGTTATTTCACGCGGCTATGAAAAAATAGCCGAAAAAATAAGAATTTTAGGTGGCAGTATCTATGAAACCTAAATTGAGTTTATCTGAAATTATTAATGTTATATCTTATAACTGTGTGGGTATATTAAATGTCTGAAGTTAATGAAGTCGCTTATTTAGGCCCTCAGGGAACATACTCGAATATTGTTGCAGCAAAACATTTCGGAAAGAAAATAAAATTAGTGCCGATGGCTTCGATCATAGATATATGCGAATATACGGCTGAAAGTGAATATAGAAGAGGTTTAGTACCGGTTGAAAATTCTTCAGGCGGGCCTATAGCTGAAACAATTGATATTCTCCTTTACAATAACTATAAACTTGCTATAGAAGAATCTGTAAAGTTGTGTGTAAAGCTTGCTCTTATTGGAAGAAAGAAAGACAGAATTAGAAAAATTTACTCACATTCTGTTCCTCTATTTCATTGTCGTGAGTGGATAAGGAATAATTTTCCCGAAGTAACTAAAGTAACAGTTTCCAGTACAGCACAGGCTGCTAAACATGTTGTGGAAGAAAAAAATACAGCAGCAATCGCTTCTGTCAATTCGGCCGAACTGTATAGTCTTGATATACTTGTATACCCCCTAGTACAAAACATCCCAAACCAAACACAGTTTTATTCCCTTTCTCTTAAGCCGGAGGTACCATTGAGGGGAGAAGTGAAAACAAGCGTTGCTGCTTTTATAAATGATACCCCTGGAAGTTTATACGATTTCCTGGAGCCGTTTAAGACTGATAAAGTTAATATGAGCAGAATAATTTCGAGGCCCATCTATGGTAAGCCTTCGGAATATGCATTTTATGTAGATATTTACGGAGATTCCAATAAACCGGGTCTGTTGAAAACGATTGATAAGATATCCAAAGCCTGTAAAACCTGCCGAATTATAAGTTCTTATCCTGAAAATAAGATTTATAATTTATAAATTCAGAAATCTGGAATAGATTTTGCCTGTTACAGGTTTATATTAAAAACTTAAATATATAAAAATTTATTCGGTGAATTTTATGGATATTATGGACATAAAGAAATTGGAAATAAAATACATCGGCGACGAAGTATTAACAAAAAAATCGAAAAACATAACTGTCGACGAGAACGTTAAGGAACTGTCAAAAAATATGATAGAACTGATGTACAATAACAATGGCATCGGTCTTGCAGCTCCACAGGTTGGAATAAATAACCGGTTGATTGCTATTGATATTAAGGAATATGGGGTAGAGAACCTCAAAACACCGGGGGAGATGCTTTTGTTGCCGCAAATGCCTATTGTCCTCGTCAATCCTGAGATTACAGCTTTCAGCAGGGAAACTGCAGAAATGGAGGAGGGGTGTCTGAGTGTCCCGGAGATATTTGCTGTAGTTGAACGGCCTGTGGAAATTAATCTCAGGGCTCAGTTCCTTAGCGGAGAAAAGCTTAACATTCAGTGTGGAGGTTTTCTCTCAAGGGTTTTACAGCATGAAATAGACCACTTGAACGGTATATTGTTTGTTGACAGATTGTCAGAGAGAGAAGCTAAAAGAATAAAATCAAAATTAAACAAATTGCAGAAGAAACTGTCAATAAAAAAATAGATATAAAATATGGGAAAAAATAGTTTTTTTAAAATTCTTGCTTCAGTGTGCACCGGTACGAAGCTTTTTGATGAAATTTCTAAACATTCAGTATTCAGAACCCTGTGGCATTTAATATTAATTGCTTTATTATTATCTGCAGTGTTTGTATTAGTAAGAACACCGGAGCTGAGCAGTGATATCTCAGACGTTAATACATTCCTTCAGGAAGAGTTCGGTTCTGTAGTAGTCAAATCGGACGGTGTATATCCTGAGATTAATCCGGAAAAGCCCAGGAACATAAATTACGACTTTACTGAGATAGGTTATTATCCTTCTTTACCTAATAAACAAAATTTGGAATTAAATAATAAACTTAATGACAGGGGCTTTGTCTGGACTCCCAAAGGTATAACCGGTTGGATAAAAATGACACCCGAAAAATATGTAGTTTATCAGGGACTTGCTTCAAATAAATCACCACAATGGTTCAATATGACTGATAAAAAAGGCCTGTACCCATATATAAAAAATAATCGTTTAAAGTCTTTTAACAACCTTTATACATGTTTATGTGCCCCGCTTTCCGGAGATATTCCCCTGTTCATGCTACTGTCGCCAATTAAAAAAGGGAATAATTATTTTTCTGATTTTTCCAGTAATATATATTGGTATTCTTCAATAATGACAGGTCTAAAGTTTGTGCTTATGATATTTTTTAATGCATTATTCTATTCATTGCTTTTTGCTTTATTTTTCAGCATAACGGGCAGGCGGGACCCCCAAAGGGATTTTACTTTTAAAACAGCTTTTAATACTGCTATATATGCCGGATTCCCGGCAATGATAATCGGGATAGTTTTTACCATTTCAAAAATGCCATGGCTTGATTATCAGACAATTTATCTGCTGACCATGTTTGTTTATCTGATTGTTATTATGCAGGGAAAAAGGAAAAAAGAATTTAACGGTAAAAAATAAAAGTAATTTAAGTGCAGCATTTATACAAAATGTATGCGGTTTTTTTTAAATCCGGCGTAGTTCCGCAATAGCGAAAACGAAGTCGGAATGGTTTTTGTCCTTCGTAAATGAACTTGGACATACACTTTATTTTTCAACCATATCATTCGATACGGATAAATAAACCAAATCGTTTAGGGCATAATTATTAAAAAATTTTATAATAAAGGTTTAATATGAAAAAGAACAAGAATATTTACGGTATCTCTAATTGGTATCTGACTTTGGCAGACTATACTTTTCCCACTACTTTTGTTAAACTTAGAGAGTCTGATGTAAAATTGATAGCAGACGGAGTTAATGACGGGGATGAAGTTAGTCAGATCAAAAAGAGAATATCAAATGCACAGAAAGCTTTTACCGGCGCTACCTTTATCTCGGCTGATATAGTTGTACCTACAGATACAGAAAGATTTAGGAGTAAAAAAGGCTCTGTTCATTCCGCGCAGAGCGCATGGGATAATCTTGTGAACAGCAAAAAAGTTAGGAAAGCCGCTGCTGATGGTAGATTTGAATATTTATGCATAAGACCGTTCAGAAATATGACTCATGCCAGAGAGTTCAGATTGTTCATATGTGAGGGAGAACTGAAGCTTATGAGTCAATACTGGTTGTATAGAAAGTTTTACAGGCTTGATGACAGACGTGAAACGTATTGGAATAAAGCAAAAGATCTTGTTGAAGAGATATCGTGGCTTCTTCCTTCAGAAAATGTTGTTTTGGATATTTATTTTACATCCGGTGAGAAAATTATCTTAATAGATTTTAATAAATGGGGAGAACCTACAAGACCTCTTCTGGCGGAAACCTGGAACTTAGATTGGGATGAAGAGCATGGTATAAAAATTTTAGAAAAAGATAATGCCTAATAAAAAAATTGTATATATCTTATTAATTTTATCTATTTTAATATTACTTTCTATCCAGTATACGAGACGTGCAGTTTACAGAATCGCCGGAGATTTTTTCTACCCTTTTGTAAGTATGGTTTATAATATCGAGAGTTATGTAGATAAAAAATCCGGGTTAAGAAAGAGTAAGGCTGCACTGATTGATGAAATAGAAAAGCTTAAAAAAGAGAATCTTGTAGTTTCTGCAAAAGCGGAGACTGTCGATTTGCTGCGGCGTGAAAACTATGAACTGCACCAATTGTTAAAACTGAAAAGCAATCCCTTTTATAAATATATTTTCTCTGAAATTATCTCCAGGGATCCGATAATGTGGTTTCAGGAATTTACTATAAACAAAGGTTCAAACAGCGGAATAGAAACCGGAGCATTGGTTATTGCCAGAATCAAAGATACTAAAAATAGAAAAAATATAAGGTTCGGTGTTGTCGGGAGAATCAGTGCTGTATCAAATCACACTGCTGTTGTTGATACTATTATAAATAAAGACTGTAGATTGAGTGTTGTTATCCCGGAAAACGGCGCAACCGGAATACTCAAAGGAGGAGGTAGAAATGGCAGTCAGCTCTGGAGCGAGATAGGTTACCTTCCCCGCGATCTGATTTACAGGGTGGATAGTATAGTAGAAACTTCAGGACTAAATAGCTTTACACCGCCTGCACTGAATGTAGGTCGAATCCTGGGAAACGGTGAAGCTGTTGTAAAAGTTTATAATGACCTTTATAAAAAAGCAAAAATCAAGCCGACTGTAGATTTCAACCATTTAAAATTTGTCCTTGTATTGGTAAAAAATGATTAAAACAGCTTTTATTTTTCTTATAATTTTTTTTTCGATTTTCCTTGAACTCAGTTTTGGGGGGATTGGGATTGTTTTTCCCGCAACTGCATGTGCGGTTTTTTACATTTCAGTAAACTACGGCTGGAGGTTGACTGTTATTATTGCCCTTCTTTCAGGATTGGTAATTGATGTACTTTTTGGAAGACAAATATTTTATACACCTTATACGTTATTAGTCATAACAGTATTTGGTAGATACTGGCTTCATAAAGGAGTACTCAAAGCGTTAAAAATACAGATATTTCCAGGACTGATTAATGGTGTGGTATATTCTGCACCTTTGTTTCTATTTCTATACGGAAGATATCAAAGCGGCTTTTTACTTTTCCTTTTTAATTTTTCCAATTTTTTACTGACTGTTGCATTAGGCGGTATGCTTATGCCGTTTACAGTTTTGTTACTTGATACCTTGAGTGAAAAATTTGAGTTACCGATTTATACTAAAGCTAAAATAAATTTTTATCATAGTAATTAGGTTAATAATTGACTCATAAAACCCAAAATAGAACAAGAATCTTTATAATTGCAGGTATAATTATAATTTTCTATATTGTACTGATTTTAAGACTTGCAGATATTCAGCTTGAAAAAAGCGGTGAATATAAAAAGTCAATAGCTACTCAATGTATTAGAAAAGTAAGAATTCCCGCGATCAGAGGACGTATTTATTCATCCGATGATAAAATAATTGCCGATAACAAAGTAAGTTATAATGCTGTTTTTCATATGGCGGAAATGCGTAAGGCCGGGAGTAGAACCAAAAGTGTAAATTATATTTATTCATGTGCTCAGCGCTTAGGAAAAGCTTTGCATAGAAAACTTGAAATTACAAAAAAAGATATAATTAAACAGATAAATATGCGGCCGGCTATGCCTATTACCGTTTTCAAAAATCTTACAAGAAAAGAATTAGCCGTATGTTTTGAGTTCAGCCCGCCAATACCCGGAATGGAAGTGGCTGCTATTCCTAAAAGATATTATCCTTACAAAGAAATCGGATGCCACTTTATAGGTTATACCGGAAAAGATGACCCTGGCGAAGCACCCGACAGGAAAAAATATTCATATTATATTCCTGACATAAAAGGACGAAGCGGAATAGAGAAACTTGCTGACAAAAAAATTGAACTCGGGGCTGGCTATAAAGGTCTAAGAGGGAAAGCAGGTAGTAAACTGCTCAGAGTTAATGTAAAAGGTTATGTCCATGATGATTTAGGTGTAACTACTTCTCCAAGAAACGGTAATAATATCGTTCTGACTATTGACTGGGAGGCCCAGAAGGCTGCAGCTAAAGTTTTGCAAGGAAGAACAGGTTCACTTATACTTATGAATGCCGATACAGGGGCTGTCCTTGCAATGGCTTCCTCACCCGGTTTTGACCCGAATGAATTTACAGACGGTATCAGCTCTGAAAAATGGAAAAAATTACTGCACAATCCTAAAAGACCCCTTTTTAACAGAACGCTTATGGGAGAATATATGCCCGGTTCTATAATTAAACCGATTGTGGCCCTCGCAGCACTGAAAGCAGGGATTAATCCTGATGAAACTGTTTACTGTGACGGTTTCGCTAAAATTGGGAACAGCGGAATTCATTGCTGGATATGGAGATATGGAGGGCACGGCTACGAAAATATGGTAGATGCTTTAAGGGATTCATGTAATGTATATTTTGTAAAAACAGGCTTAAAAGTTGGAATGAAAAAACTCCAGGCTATGTTTAAAGCTGCTGGTATTGGTAGAAAAACAGGCATTGGTCTGCCGGAGAGAAAGGGCATTTTGCCTTCCGTAAAGAAAAAAAAGGAAGTTTTCGGTACCAAATGGAGAAAATTTGATACAGGCCTGATATCTATAGGGCAGGGGCTGCTGGCTATTACTCCCATTCAGGCAGTAGTTTATACTGCTGCTATCGCAAACGGAGGAATAATACGGAAACCGTATATTATTAAATCAGTTAAAAATTATAACGATAAACTTATATATCTGGCCTTTCCGCACAAAGCTGATAAACTTCCTGTAACTAAAAAAGAGTTAGACGTGGTAAGGGAAGGTATGTATGATTCTGTTAATGATGCAAACGGTTCAAGCAAAAGGGCAAGAAATAACTATATCACACTGTATGGTAAAACCGGAACCGCACAGGTGGGAGCTCCACCAAACAGATATAAGAATACATGGTTTATCGCTTTCGGGACTTATAAAGGGACTACTTATTCTATCGTTGTATCAATAGAACATGGAGTTGCAGGCGGACTTACAAATGCTCCCATAGCAAGAAAATTTTTCGAACTATGGCTGGGCGCCAAAGAGAAATAAGGGCATTTGTCCTAGCTGGTCATCTGTCCCTGTTTTTCCATCATATAATCAATATCTTTTTGAAAATTAGAATCATTTTCAATTTCATATTTTTCAATATTTTCTATAACGTAGCCTCTATTTTTATATAC
>JAIPJT010000054.1 GCA_021733985.1 Victivallales bacterium
TAAATCGTATAATTTTATTATATATTTAACAATAATGCTGTATTGCGGCGCGCTAAGCCGTCGCCCCGGAGTAGCGGGGCTATGGCTCACACGGTCGGAGATCGCGCCCTACCGTTTTGTTTCAGAAAAGATTAAACTTCGCCGTGCGGAGATTAACACTAATTAGAAAAATTCCAAAACACAGTATTTAAAAATTTCTCCTCTCCCATATAATCACTATAATTCCAAGTTTATTGCTTTTTCGAAAACTTAAGTTATTAAATGCGTATCTATTGATATCTGAGTCGTCGTGAGTTTATGATTAAAAAAATTATAATACTGTTTTTAACAACAGTCATTGCAAACAATTATCTGTCAGGGGAAACTGTCATGAGAAAAAAAATAAATCGGGATCTTACTCCACAGGAGAAATATGTAATTGCAGATAAAGGTACAGAAGCTCCCTTTTCCGGTAAATATAACGATTTTTTCGGGAAAGGAGTATATGTTTGCAAAAGGTGTAATGCTCAATTATATAGATCAGAAGATAAATTCCGCTCTTTCTGCGGCTGGCCAAGTTTTGATAATGAAATTGAAGGTGCTGTAAAAAGACTGGCTGATGCTGATGGAAAAAGGACGGAGATAATATGCTCTAACTGCGGGGCACATTTAGGACATGTATTTGAAGGTGAAGGACTGACAGATAAAAATGTGAGACATTGCGTAAACTCCGTCTCTATGCTTTTCATTCCGGCGAAAAATAAAGAAAAGTATAAAAAGGCTTACTTCGCAGGAGGTTGTTTCTGGGGCATAGAACATCTGCTGCAAAAGCATAAAGGGGTTCTGACTGCGGTTTCGGGGTATATGGGCGGATATTTAAGTAATCCAACTTATTACGAAGTTTGTACAGGCACGACAGGCCACCTTGAAGCTGTTGAGGTAACTTATGATCCTGACAAAATATCCTATAGAGAACTGGCTGAGCTTTTTTTTGAAATACATGATCCGACACAAACAGGAGGGCAGGGGCCTGATATTGGAGAACAGTACGAATCAGCCGTTTTTGTAAATGATAATACAGAGAAGGAGACCATTCAGGAACTTATAGGTATATTAGAATCAAATGGTTATAACATAGCAACTAAAATACTTCCAGCTGCAAAATTTTGGAAAGCCGAAGAAAAACATCAAAACTACTATCAGAAAACAGGTAAAACTCCTTACTGCCATATTTATACAAAAAGATTCTAAATACGATTTTTTTTATAAATTGTTCTTTTCATTTTTTCGTAATGGGAGCCTTTCCAGTAGATTTTACAGCAATTACTGCAGATTTTGAATTCATTGAAATATCTACGGGTATTTTCCGGAATTCGACTGGAAATATCTTTTTTATCTATGTCCTCTAATACACCGTTGCATACGAGGCATCTTGTAAACGGTTTGATTTTGTGGTGCAGATCAAAATAGTTCAAAATTTCAGAAAGCTGTTTTTGTGGGGATGTGTTCCTGACCCAGTAGCCGTGAGTTACTTTGCTGTTTTTCAGAATTCCGATATCGCGTGTCAGTATTATACGGTTTTCAGCTGCAGAAATTTCGATTATTTCAGAGTCTGTGTATCTGTTGCTGTATTTAGTATTAAATCCGAACATTCTGAGATTTTTTCCGAGTTTCCCCAAATTAACATCGACAACAAACTTAACATCCCTTAATGGTTCCGGCCTGAGATGCTGCAAAGTTGAGATATCAAATTTCTCAAAAACCGGGTATACAGAGATATTATCTTCGTCTCTGACTCTATATTTAAAATTTACAGACCTGCCGTTAGCAAGTATCAGGTCAACTTCGGTGTGTGGAACACCGATCGATTCAATAAGATCTTTTACAGAAACCGTACCCTTGAACTGATATGGAAAGCGTATTTTTTTTATTTTCGTGTTAAGAAAATCATTAAGTTCTTCATAGAACCTGAAATAAGCAGTCTTTCTATACATAATAATTATTGTTTTAAGGAAACTGCATTAAAGTTAAAAAATAAGGGCGGATAGAAAATATCAATTTTAATGTACATTTTGTGTTAAATATAAGGAATTTATACATTAAACTGATTGTATCATGCTCAGTTTTTACTATAATGAATATCTAATTAAAAGCCACACGAAAAGAATTTTCGTTTAAACGCTTCTAATTATTATCAAATTTTCTGTAGAAAAATAGCCCTCAGTTTCGTATAATATATTTAGGAAACAGGCACAAAAGAAAGGGCAAATCCAATTAATACATTTTTATCACAGTTATTATTTGATTTCAATGATTCTATTAAAAAAGCTAAAAACTAAAAAGGTAAATTAAATTATGAAACCAGTTTTAGTAGTTCTTGCCGCCGGAATGGGCAGCAGATACGGAGGGTTGAAGCAGATAGATCCAGTTGGGCCTTCCGGAGAAATTATTATAGACTATTCTGTTTTTGATGCTGTTAAGGCCGGGTTCGATAAAGTTATCTTTATTATCAGAAAAGATATAGAGGACTCCTTCAGGGAAAATATTGGCAATCGCTTTAAAGATATAATTAAAGTAGAATATGCATTTCAGCAACTGGACGATTTGCCTGAAGGTTTTGATCTCCCCGCCGAAAGAAAAAAACCCTGGGGTACAGGGCATGCGCTTTTAGCAGTAAAGAATATGATAAACGGTCCGTTTGCTGTAATAAATTCGGATGATTTTTACGGTAGGGAAGGCTATGAAAAGCTGGCCGGATATTTAACTGAAGAAAAGAGAAGTGAATACGATTACTGCATGGCGGGTTTTATTCTGAAAAATACTCTTTCTGAAAACGGGACGGTTTCAAGGGGAGTATGCAGAACAGACGATAAAGGTAATCTTGTCAACGTGACTGAAATGACTGATATTGAATGCGTGGAGGGACGTGTGGTTTCACACGGCCAAAATAAAACCGTGAAACTTACCGGCAAAGAATATGTGTCGCTTAATATGTGGGGCCTTTTCCCTTCAATCTTTTCTGAGCTGCAGAAAATGTTCAATGATTTTCTAAAAGAAAATATTAAGAAACCTAAGGCTGAATTCTATCTTCCTTTTGTAATTGATACTCTGATACAATCAGGAAAGGCTAATGTGAAAATCCTGGAAACCGGAGATCAGTGGTTCGGGATAACATACAAGGAAGACAAGCCTGATGTTATTACAAAAGTAAGGAAGTTAGTAGAAAAGGGTGTTTATCCCAAAAACTTATTTGAAAGGAACTGATTTATGGCATACAAAGAGCCAGTACATGATTTTTATGGAATTTGCAGTAACTTCAGAATTTACGGAGACTTTTTAAAAGCTTCACCTTTCGGTTCAGGGCACATTAATGACACATATAAAGTACTTTACAGTCAGGCTGGAATGGTTGTTCCTTATGTGCTGCAGAAAGTAAATACTAATATTTTCAAGGATCCGCATTTATTAATGGACAACATTTGCCGTGTAATTGACCATATGAGATCGAAATATTCAGAAGTCAGTAAAAATGTAACAAGGCGCACTTTAACCCTCATCCCGCTGAAAACTGAAAGATATCTGTTTAAAGATAAAAATGATAATTACTGGCGTGTATTTCTCTGTTTGGAAAATATGTCAACCTACGATGTTGTAGAAAGCAGAGATATGGTATATCAGGGCGCAAGGGCCTTCGGGCGTTTCCAGTCTCTCTTATCGGATTTGCCGGAACCAAGACTCCATGAAACCATTCCGGATTTTCATAATACTCCTCTAAGATTTGAAACATTTGAGAAAGCCGTAGAAGAAGATATAATGAACAGGGCCGCCGGAGTAAAAAAAGATATAGAAGCATGCATGGAGTTAAAGCCTTATGCAACTAAAATCTTAGAGCTTCATAAAAAGGGGCTTATTCCTGAAAGGATATGTCACAATGACACAAAGCTTAATAATGTAATGATTGACAATGAAACAGGAGAGGGCAAGTGTGTACTGGACCTGGATACTGTCATGCCGGGATTTATAGCTTATGACTTTGGCGAACTTGTCAGAACCGGCAGTTGTGTCGCCGAGGAGGATGAGAGAGATATTTCTAAAATCGTAATAAATATGGATATGTTTGAAGCTATAGCCGGCGGTTTCATTGACGGAGCCGGAGGATTTTTAGAGAAAGAGGAAAAAGAGAACCTTGTATTAGGCGGAATTTTGATGGCATTTGAAAATGCAATAAGATTTTTGGCGGATTATCTGCAGAATGATGTTTATTTCAAAATACACAGGCCATTACAGAATGTAGACCGAACGAGAGCTCAACTTGCCATAGTAAAAGAGATTGAGAAAAAATATGATATAATGTGTAATATTATAGATAATATTTGAGTTTAGAAAATGAAAGTACTAATTACAGGCGGTGCCGGCTTTATAGGCAGTCATATAGCGGAGTATTTTTCTGATAATACTGAAGTTACTGTGATTGATAATTTAAGGACCGGTAATTATAAGAATATTGAAAATTTGGATGTAAACTTTGTAGAAGGGGATATACAAAACAGACATCTGGTTAAGAAGCTTATTAAAAATACGGATTATGTTTTTCACCTTGCGGCCATTGTAAGTGTGCCTGAATCCATCCAGAAACCTTTAGAATGTGTCGATATCAATGCAAAGGGAACTTTAATTTTATTAGAAGAGGCGTCAAAAGCCGGTGTAAAAAAACTATGTTTCAGCAGTACCTGTGCTGTCTACGGTGATGATCCCGGATTCCCGAAGCTGGAAACAATGAATCCCTGTCCCCAAAGCCCTTATGCCGTGACAAAACTTGACGGGGAATACTATTGTAAACTTTTCAGTGAAAACGGGTGGCTTGATACCGTTTGTCTACGTTACTTTAATGTTTTCGGACCGCGTCAGGACCCTGACAGTGCTTATGCCGCGGCAATACCAATTTTTACATCACGGGCAGTTAAGGATGAAAATCTTATAATTTACGGTGATGGTGCTCAAACCAGAGATTTTGTCTATGTTAAAGATGTGGTTCGGGCGAATGTATGGCTTTCCAAATCGAAAATATCCGGTATAATTAATATCGGTTATGGTCGGCAGAGTTCTGTAAATGAAATTGCTAAAAAAATTATTAAACTGACGGAATCTGATTCAAGGATCATATACAAAGATGAAAGGCCCGGAGATATAAAATATTCATTTGCATCAATTGATAAACTGCTCTCAACCGGTTATAAACATAAAGGTGATTTCGAAACCGGGCTTGCCGAAACCGTAAAATATTTTGTAGATGTCGAAAATAGAGTTAACTCATAAAAATGTATACGGACGTAACAGCAGCAGTAATATCAATAAACGGTAAATATCTTCTTACAACAAGGCCTGAAGGAAAACACCTTGAAGGGTATTGGGAATTCCCGGGCGGCAAAGTGAAAAACGGCGAACAGATGGGGGTGTCTGTAAAACGGGAAATATATGAAGAACTTGGTGTTTTTATATTGCCGCTTGATATTCTTTTCAAAATTGGTCATCGGTATACTGATAAAAGTGTAAGAATTACTTTTTTTAGAGCAGTACCCGAAAATATAAAAAACTTTACGCCATTTCCGTATGAAAAACAGAAAATCGGTTTTTTCCATCCTGCAGAATTAAAAAAACTGGACATTGTTCCGGCTGATAAACCGCTAATTCAATACTTAACATTATTGATAAACAATTAAAAATATGTTATATTTTTTTCAAAAGGTTCGTTTTATCAGTTCCTTTAGGTTATAAAAAAAATGGGTGAACAAATTATGACTTTAAGTTGATTATATGGTAAAAAAAACAAAAGGTCAATGTCCGGGCTGTGAAGCCCTGATCAATTTCAGTAAAGTAGACCCGTTTACCGCCATTGAATGTCCGGAATGCGGGATGGGCCTTGTTGTGCCGTGGGATTTCTGTGATTATTTGCTTACCCAGAAAGAGAATAGAGATGAGAGATTTTTCGATTATTATTTGGGGTACAACAAGAAAAATGGCGCTGAAATACGTGCACTGCTCTTAAGGAAAGAAATAAAGGAGTATGATTACTGGCTCAAGTTCTGCAAGGAAGAGGCATCATCAATAAGAACTATAGATCATGCTAATGTGCTGCCTCTCCTCGATTACGGCATATGCATGGGCAGCTTTTATATTATAGAACCGCATCTGAAAGGTTTTTCGATAACGGAATATGATCCCAATAAAGTGGGAGAACTTGAAATACAGAGTGTTATAAATTTTGGGAAAAAGGTGGCTTTAGCTATTGAAGCAATTAATCATAAAGAATTCACTCACCATAATATTAATCCTGATAATATATTTATAGATGAAAAAGGTGAACTGAAAATCACAAACCTTTTTGTAAGCAGATTTAATTATTTTTATGATAAACGAATTAATGAAAGTCATTTTTCAGTATCTCCATATTACATAAGCCCGGAAAAAGCAGAAAAAAAAGAAGAGAGTAAAAAAGGGGATGCTTTCAGTTTTGGCGTCTTTTTATATTATTTTATTACCGGGCACTATCCTTTTACAGGAGATAATGAACATGAAATAATTTATAAAAGAGTAAAACGGAAAAAAAGTGATGACAGTATATTATCTTCAGTTGAATACCAGGAACCTGAACCCGTTTCCGAATACAGAAAAGATGAAATTCGTCAAAGTGTAAACGAGCTGATTCTTAAATTTTTAAAACCTTATCCGATCCAGAGGCCCACAGTAGGTGAATTTGTCTCAACTCTGAAGTTGATAGAAGTGGATGATAATCGACGGAAATCAGAAGAAAAAAGAAAACAGTTATTAGATTCTGTAGAAACTTCCAGTATTCCGGAAATGGATAAACTGTCATAGTAATTTTCTTACTATACACACTACGAAAAATTTATTTAGAAGTATATATTAGTAAATTAAGTATTAATCAATACCAATGGTAAAAAATATTAAGGAAAATACAATATGAAATATGATTCCAACGGCGCATTACTGACAACAGAGCTTCAAGAGGTTCCTTTGCTGAATCGCGGGAAGGTTCGTGATGTTTATGATTTAGGAGATACACTCCTGTTTGTTGCTACTGACAGAATAAGTGCATTTGATTTTGTAATGCCGAACGGTATTCCGCAGAAAGGTAAAGTATTAACACAGATTTCATTATTCTGGTTTGAGCTAATGGACTGGATGAAAAACCATCTTTATTCAAGCAATTTTGCTGATTTTCCTGAAGTTCTTCAAAAATACAGAAAGGACCTGGAGGGTCGCTCTATGATTGTGAAAAAAGCTGAACCTCTGCCGGTAGAATGTATTGTTAGAGGATATATCATCGGCAGCGGATGGAAGGATTATCTGCGGACGGGAAAAATATGCGGAATAAAGCTCAGAGAAAATTATAGACAGGCTGAAAAACTTGATGAACCGATATTTACTCCTTCAACAAAGGCTGAACAGGGACTGCATGACGAAAATATAAGCTTCGAAAAAACAATTGACATTATAGGCAGGGAAAAGGCGGAAACAATAAAGGAATTATCCTTGAAAATTTATACTACTGCAGCTGATTACGCCAGAGAAAAAGGTATTATACTGGCAGACACTAAATTTGAATTTGGGGAACACGGGAATGAATTAATTCTAATAGATGAAGTTCTTACTCCGGACTCAAGTCGTTTCTGGCCTGCAGAAAAATATGAAATAGGCTGCAGTCCCCCAAGCTTAGATAAACAGTTTGTCAGGGATTATCTTGAAAGCTGCGGATGGGATAAAACAGACCCCGCCCCGGTACTGCCGAAAGATATTGTTGATAAAACTACACAGAAATATATGGAAGCATATAATGCTTTAACCGGTCGGATAATTTAAAACTTAGGAGTCATGATTTCATAAATATGAAATACAGAGAGCCATTATACAGGCCGCCTTCTGAAGCCGATAGCCTGATCTTTCAGGTCGCTTACGGCTGTCCTCATAATACCTGTTCCTTTTGTCCCATGTATAAAGGTACAAAATATTATGAGCGTCCTTTAAAAGATATATTGAAGGATATTAAAGAGATGGCTTCCGGAGACCCTTATATCAGCAGAATATTTTTAGGTGACGGTGATGCTTTATTTTTGTCGTTTCCGAAGCTTGAAGCTATCTTTGATTCACTTAATAAAAATTTTACAAAGCTTGCAAGGATTTCTATATATGCCAACGCTTCTTCTATATTGTCCAAAACTGAAAAACAGCTTAAATGGTTAAAAGATAATAAACTTTTTACATTATATATGGGGCTTGAAAGCGGGGATGACACTATACTTGAAAAAGTTAAGAAGAACGAGAATTCTTCTGATATGGTTAGAGCTGTTGAGCTTGCACAGAACTGTGGTGTGCGGATGTCTGTTATGGTGCTTATCGGACTTGGAGGCAGCAGATATTCCTATCAGCATTCATTAAAAACGGCTGAAGCTGTTAATAAGATGAACCCCAGGTTTTTAGCTGCTTTGCGGTTCATTAATCCGCCGGACAATAAAGTATATGACAACTACAACCCTGTTTCAGAATATGATGCAGTAGTTGAACTTAGAAATTTTATAGAAAATTTAAATTTGAAAAATACAGTGTTCAGGGCGAATCATGCTTCAAATCCAGTACCTATTGCTGCGAGATTCCCCAAAGATAAAAGACGATTGCTTAATGAACTTGAATTTATGCTGAAAAATAATAATTTGAATAAAGAAAATACTGGATATATTCCATATTGGTTATAGTATTATTTAGATAATGCTGATTTGAGAAGTTTTCAGCAATAATTACATGTCCAATATCATACAGTCAAGGTATAGAATGAGTGAAGATGAATTTCAGTTAATGTTTGATTTTGAGGAATATCATCATGATGTTTCTGATGATATCGAAGAATTTTCAGTTAAAAAAGAAGTTGTTACTAAAGAGATGCCTGAATCTGTCGGGGAAAATTATGAAGAAACTAAAGATAAGGAACTTACTATAAAAGATATAAGGCGTGCCGTGCTTGGATGGATCATCACTGAGAAACCTACCGGAGCCGCCTTAACAGTTCCGACCAGAATTTCAAAATACAATGCGGATGCAGCTGCTTTCTGGTCTTCTCCGATTTCTATTAATGGTAAGAAATATCTTGCTCCGGTCAAAACTGCTGTAGTTGAAATCAGACATAACAGAGAGATGTGCTGGCCTGACTGCAGTAAAAAAGAGGTTTTGATTGAACTTCTTAAAGAAGAAAAAAACAGAAAATATTCTATAGAGACCCGGATAAGGGAAACAGAACCGGAACTCAAAATTGATGATAACCTGTTTGCAGAATATGAGACTTGGAACTATAGAAAAACAAACAGGAAAGACTACCATTCATGTTTAAGTAAAATAGATGAAATTGAGAGATCTTTATACGAGGGGAGCAGGTTTGAAAGAATAAGAAGGGCCGAAGTTGCTGATTATCTTTACCTGGCTGTTCCTGAAGGCGAAGTTGTTGAGAGTGAACTTGCCGACGGCTGGGGGCTGCTGTACGTAAAAAGTGATTTCTCTGTTGAAATAATAAAAGAACCTTTTGACTGGAACTGTCCCTTAGAAAAAAAATATCACATTATCCAGAATATTGCTGCCGCTTCTTTTAAGAACACCCTTTTTGCAAATGGTATTCGACTGGTAGGGGACAATGATGTAAAATTTACTAAAGTTCCAAGGCGCAGAAGAAAATAGTTTTAAATTATTTTATGCCGTTTGGTGAGAAGGACGAAGCGAAAATTCCTTCTTATTCAATGAAACTTTTTTACTGCTTTATAATTTAAATTCTGCTGAAAGTTTTGATCAGGAAATAAGCTGCTTTGCTATTTTATCCCAGGAAAAATTATCAATAGCAATTTCACGAAGTTTTTTTCGAGTAAAATTCAGTTTTGTTTTGTTATCAAAACCTTCCGGATATATAAACTTAAGAGTGTCTAATATTGTATCTGATAAGGAGTTAAAAAAACTTTGCCGTTCTTTTATTGTAATGTTTCCGAGTTTCGGCAAATCTTTACTTAGCACTTTTAAAATATCTTTTAAACCGGAATGGTTGTTGCATATCGGGATTACTCCACAGGCCATAGCCTCAACCCCCACCATCCCGAATGCTTCTGAAAGTCGGCTGGGAACGATGCAAACACTGGCGAGGGGCAGTAGTTTTGACAAAGCCTGATGAGGCAGAAAACCTGTAATTATAATTTTATTTCTTATTCCCTCGGATATTTTGAAAAAATAATCCTCAATATTGATTTCACTAATGAAACTGCCGGCTTTGCCAATGGTTCGGGCTTTTATAAGGTTTCCTTCCTGAAAGGCGTTTAGTAGTTCTTCCATATGTTCGCGGTATGAACCGAAACCGGAGAACACAAACCGCAGGTCAGGATTATTTCTGATAATAGAAGGTGCAATACTTAACAATTCACCGATGCCTTTTGTCTGCAAAAATTTTCCGAAAAAAAAGATTACCGGTGTATTCTTATTTATATCCCACTTGTCGGGTAAGTCGAAATCCACTACACGCTGATTGTATTCAAAAGTTTTCTCTACAAGTTCAGCATGCAGCTTATTCGGAGGTATCTTTTCAGGGAAAACCAACGGCTTTATTTTTCGTGAATTCCGGCCGTTAGGCTGTTCCGAAATAATTTTTTTCACTTCTTTCAGAAATGAAACATTAGTTTTATCAAAATTATCGGCAATTACAAAGAGATCCGGGTCAATCCCGGGTGGAATTATTTTTATCTTTTCAGTGTCAATTTCTTTCCCGAAAACCTCTATTATTCTGTTTTTTATATGTATTGTTCCTGCTATGATCTTATTTGTATGCTCGAAAGATTTATATATATATTTTTTTAAACGCGGTTCCGGAACAACACAGAATTCTATAGCGCTTCCGTGTATTTTTATATCGAATGGGATGTTTAGCTCTTTTAAAGCTTCATCGGCTATTGCGGGATTCAAAAGAGCATGGTTGGCAAATACTCTGTCAACTTTCTGATGAACGCATATATTTCTTAATACACCTGCAACCATTGAAATATGGGTTTCAATTTCTTTATCATCCATTTCCTGTATTGTTTTGACTTCATAACCCTCGTATTTGTCAATAATAAAAGCAGGAAGAATATTGTTTATATCCGGGACAATTACCCTTAAGGTTCCCGGTTCAGGAGGCGGCATTGTGCTTTGTCCGGTATCTGTAAAGAATTCATCCACAAAGGGAAGACTTTCTGCATTTCTATCCTGACAAAGTACAGTTACTCTGTGTCCCTGAGCTTTCCAGGTTTTAGCTATATTAGCTACATAAATATTAGAGCCGGTACCCTGTAAAATATATCCGTGTAATATTACTATATGCATTTATACTTACATGTTTAAAAGTGAATTTAAAGTTGTGAAACACCTATTATACGAGTGTTTAAATGAAAAATTAATCCGTTTTTTGATTTTTGCCTGAAAGAAAATGGGGTAAAAGGCAGAAACCTGATAGTTTAAATTATCGATTTACTTAAATCGTTATTAATTGATTTATTTCCCTTTGACTATTGTTTTGTATGTACCTATAAAACCTAAAACATTCTTTGCATGCCAATCGACATATTGTATTTCAGAAATATCACCATCTCTTGTTGCTTTATCTATACTGGAATTTCCTGTTGCAACAACAGCAACAAAACTCTGTGATTCGGATGTACCAACTTTTGTAGGTTTCCCTTTATTTTGAGTTGCTGTAACGGGTAATTTGACATTTGTGTAAACTATTCCGACAGGATAATTTGTTGCGCATCCGGCTAAGAAAAGGAGGGCTAAAACTATTGATGGCAAAACGGTGATTTTTTTCATTTTAAAACCTTTCTCATTTTTTAATTATTAATTAGCGTTAATCTCCGCACGGCGAAGTTTAATCTTTTCTGAAACAAAACGGTAGGGCGCGATCTCCGACCGTGTGAGCCATAGCCCCGCTACTCCGGGGCGACGGCTTAGCGCGCCGGTTTTTGCAATATTCCGGATAATGCAACATTTGCGGTCAGCCC
>JAIPJT010000018.1 GCA_021733985.1 Victivallales bacterium
TTTATTATCCTCTTTAATTCAGTCAGTTCTGAAGTTGATAGATTTATTGCTAAAGCTTTACGCATTGTATACTCCATTATTCTTTTTGAATAATATAGCACAACTGCTTTATATTACTATCTATTTTAGTTACATTACATTAGGCTTTGATTTTGATAATAAAAAGCCTTCAAAATATTTTACAATAAGTATTGTTATTGTGCAGGATAAAAATATTAACAATGCTTTTAGAATTGCCGTAAGAAAAACACTCCGGAACAAAGTAAACAGAAAAAGAAAAAAACCGGCTGCAAATGAATTAAAAGGCTACAGTTTAAGTAAAGAACATAAATACTATACATGGAAATCTATTCATAAAGAAAATTTTAAAATATGTTCTGTTACCATAAATAAAAAAGAGCTTCCTGTATCGTTAACAAGTAATAAATCAAGGTTATATAATTTTGTTGCTTTGAGAGTTATTGAAAATATTCCGGAAGAAATTTTAAATAAAGATATTGAGTTTGTAATTGATAGAAGTAAAGGCAAAAAAGAAATTTGGGAGTTAGACAAAGCAATTGAAAATATACTGTCCGGTAAAGTTGACATCAACAAGAATATAAATATTGTTCATGCAGACTCTGTAAAACTTCCAGGCTTACAGTTTGCCGATATTTTTAGTTACGGGATATACTCAAAATATGAAAAGAAAAGTTTAGCCTGGTATAATCGCTTTAAAGAAAAGATGATTTTTGATATTAATTTAAGTATAAAATAAAAAAGCGCGCCCTTAAAGTCCTTTGCGCTGTAGCTGTAGCCCACTCTTGCAGGGAACACTACAGACAACTTTAATAGGTCTTACTACTGTTATTATTATAATTCCCTTTTCTTTAAATTCAATTATCCGTAAGAATAATTTTTTTATTTATAGTCATTTTGATTTGCCGACAATATAGTTATTGATTTAAATAAATCCACAGTAAAAACCTAAGCTATGCCTAAGCCGGGAATTTTTTAGTGTTTTTTATTAAGGTTTATATTTTTTGTAAGTTACTGTTTTTAAAGGAGTTAAAATGGTGCGCCCAGAGGGGTTCGAACCCGCGACCTAATGATTAAGAGTCATCCGCTCTACCAGCTGAGCTATGGGCGCATATAAAGAAAATATATCAAGTATAATAATAAAATCAAATACTGAAGAAAAGTTTTTGTTGTCCTGGATACGTAACTCCTTTTCGGGGGCAGGCAGTGAATTTACAATAGTATATTTTATTGTGGTGGTATACTTGGTTTTCAGTTTTTCTGAAGAAATGATTTTACTATTTTTATATTAGTGCTTAATATACACAAGTGTATGCGATTTTATGGTTTTTGTCCTTAGTAAATGAACTTGAACATACACTTTATTTTTCGAAAGACATTTTGATTTCGGTATAGCATGTGAATTAAAAATATGTCTTATAAAATAATAAAAGTTTACAGTTTTGCTATTTTATTTTAACGATTAAATGCAATAATAATATATTTGTTAATATAAAAATGATGTTACACGAAAAGATTCAACGCTGCGAATATTTTTCATACGGTAACTGAAAAAAACCGGAATTTCAGCAGTTGAACAATTAAAGGAAGTTATTTAATTTTAAGGAATTTATATGCGAAAAGACAATAGAGAGAATAACGAACTTAGAAATATTAATATGATTACCGGGTATTTAATGCATCCGGCCGGTTCCGTTTTAATAGAATTCGGAAAGACAAGGGTAATCTGCAGTGTGACTGTTGCAGATGAAGTTCCTCACTGGATGCGAGCACAAAATATTAAAGGAGGGTGGTTGACTGCAGAGTATCAGCTGCTGCCTTCATCTACAGGTGACCGTGTGAGGCGCGAAAGAAAAGGTGTGAGCGGAAGAACACAGGAGATCCAGAGGCTTATTGGGAGAAGTTTGAGAGCGGCATGCGATTTAGAAAAGATACCCGGGAAAACTATTTATATTGACTGCGATGTTATTGATGCTGACGGGGGTACAAGGTGCGCAAGTATAAGCGGCGCTATGACTGCTCTTAGAATTGCTGCAAAAAAGCTTTTAAAAGAAGGTAAAATAAAAGAAAATCCAATTATAACAGATGTAGCGGCAGTAAGTGTAGGTATATTAGATAATGAGGCAGTTCTCGATCTATGCTATGAAGAGGACAGTAATGCAGAAGTCGATATGAATGTAATAATGACAGCAGAAAATGAATTTGTTGAAGTTCAGGGAACAGCGGAAGCCCGGACTTTTTCCAGAAAACAGATGGATAAAATGCTTGACCTGGCAGTAAAGGGTAACAAAGAAATATTAGAAATACAGAAAAAAGAAATTATTTAACTTTAAATTACCGGAGGAATAAAAATGCCTTTTGAAAGAGGAACATTTTCTTTAACTATATTTAAACTCACTAAAGATCTTCCTGATGATGCGCTGGAAAGATTTAATTCGATGGTAGCAGGTAAACTTGATGATGTTAAAGATGAACAGCAGATAGGCTGGGTAAGCGGTCGGCATTTGCTTGAAAGAAGAATTGATGATGAAACAGCCTTTCTCGGCGGGCATATTTATCTTAATCTCAGGACTGCACAGAGAAAAGTTCCTTCAGCTCTGTTAAACGCCGAGGCAAAGATGGAAGAACTTGCCTACATAAAGTCTACAGGGAAATCTGATGTTCCGCGAAAAGTCAGGCGGGAAATAAAAGATGATATTATAGAAAAAAGACTGCCCCAGATGGTGCCTTCAATATCAGGAATACCTGTAGTTATTGACCAGACAGATAATACTGTCTATCTCGGAGCAACTTCCGTAAGTCAAATCGATACTTTTCTGGCATGTTTTAATGATTCTGTTGATATAGCACCAATCCAGGTAACAGCCGAAGAAATTATGATTGAAGAGAAATTTGACCCCCGCAGCTATGTCGGAATTTCGCTTGCCGATAACAATAATGACGAAGATTATTCTCCCGGTAGGGATTTTCTTACCTGGCTCTGGTATTTCAGTGAAGAGGAAAATGGCACAATTGAAGTCAGTGATTACGGCAGATTTGCAATAGGAATTGACGGGCCACTCAGCTTTATTGCAGACGGAAAAGGCGCCCTGGAATCAGTTGTAAGGAAGGGCAATCCTCTGAAAAGTGCCGAGGCAAGGGCAGCGCTAAGTGTAGGGAAAAAACTCAAAAAAGCAAAACTGATAATATGCAGGGAAAAGGAAACCTGGAATACAGGTTTTGATGCTGACAGTTTCACATTTTCTTCTGTAGGTCTGCCTGAAGGAGAGGAAATGGATCTTGCGAGCAGATTTGCGGAACGTATTAATAACCTGCATATTTTTAAAACAGTATTCAGGGCTCTGTTCGTTAAGTTCCTGTACGATTTGAAAGAAGATAAACGTGAGGAGAAAGTTGAAAAAATAAAAAAATGGATTACTGCAAGAGAAACCTATTAGTTCTGCTATCATTAAATATCCTGCTATAAAAAATTTTAATTTTTACAACATACGAAAAGGCAGGTTATCGAATAGCCGGGAAGAAAAATTTTTGATAGCAATATCGGAAAAGTTCCAATTCGAGGACACAAAATGACTAATACTGTAGGAATAGTTAAAGAAAAAGATTTTACATTCGGCAAGAATGAGGATGATGCCCTTATTCTTGACAGCGGGAAGAGGCTGCTGGATGTTAATTTAAGATATGAAACTTACGGCACATTAAATAAATCCCGCAATAATGCTATTCTGATTCAACATGCTTTAACCGGCTCTGCACATGTAGCCGGTTACCACTCGGAAAACGACAGAAAACCCGGCTGGTGGAATGATATGGTCGGTCCTGGAAAAGCGTTTGACACAGATAAATACTTTATTGTATGCAGCAACTGCATCGGAGGGTGTTCAGGTTCTACCGGGCCAAGGTCCGTAAATCCTGAAACAGGAAAAAGATATAATTTATCCTTTCCGGTAATTACAATAGCTGATATGGTGAGGGCGCAGTATAGGCTGATGAAGCATCTGAATATCCCAAAATGGCTGACAGTTGCCGGCGGTTCAATGGGGGGAATGCTTGTATTGCAGTGGGTCCTGGATTATCCTGACAAAATTGACAACGTAATTGCGATTGCTACTTCTCCAAAACATTCACCGCAGGCCATAGCCTTCAACTGGGTAGGAAGAGAGTCGATAATGAACGATCCACGCTGGGATAACGGGAATTACGAAGATGAATTTCCTGAAAACGGGTTGGCTACTGCAAGAATGCTTGCCCATATCACTTATCTAAGCGAAAAATCAATGGATATTAAATTCGGCCGAAAACTGAGAAAATTAAAAAATTATGCTTATAATTTCAGCCATAATTTTGAAGTTGAAAGTTATCTTGAATACCAGGGTCAAACCTTCGTTGAACGCTTTGATGCAAACAGTTACCTGTATATAACCCGGGCAATGGACTACTTTGATGTTACCGCCGATTTTGACGGAGATTTGAATAAAGCTTTTGAAAATATAAAAACTAAATTTCTGGTAGTTTCATTTTCCAGCGACTGGCTCTATCCCCCGACAGAATCCCGAAAAATAGTGAAAGCGTTAAGAAGCAGCAATGTAGATGTTACCTATTGCAATATCGATTCCCACTATGGCCATGATGCCTTCCTTTTAGAAGCAGGGACACTGGGTAAACTGATTACAGGTTTCCTTGACGCTAATTATTTAACTTAAAAGGAATAATCAGGTATAGAAATGGAAAATATTATACTGAGGCAGGATTTAAAAGAAATCTCAAATCTGGTTGCACCAAAATCAAAAGTTCTCGACCTTGGCTGCGGGAACGGTTCTTTGCTGGCTAAACTGAGGAGCGAAAAAGATGTTATTGGTTCGGGTATAGAGCTGGCTCAGGAAAGAATAATAAAATGTACTGAAAAAGGAGTGCCTGTTGTACAGGAGAACCTGGATGACGGGTTATGTCAGTTTAAAGATAACTCTTTTGATTATGTAATTCTCAGTAAAACCCTTCAATCTGTACAGCGTCCGGACCACCTGCTGAAAGACATGGTTAGAGTAGGGAAAAAAGCAATCCTCAGTATTATAAATATGGGGTTTTACAGATTAAGGCTGCAGCTGCTTTTTACCGGCAGGATGCCTGAATCAAAAACACTGCCGTATCACTGGTATAATACGCCAAACACACATCTCGGTACAATTAAGGACTTTCAGCTTTTGTGCTCATCTCTGGACATTAAGATAATCAGGGAAATACCGTTGAACGAAAACAGCAACAGTCTAACTAAATTTTTCCCGAATCTCTTTGCTACGACAAGTGTTTTCAAAGTAACAAAAAATTAGTCCTGTATTATAAGGCAATTACTTATCATAATTATAAAAACCGCCTTTAAATAAGCCTGGGTCTTTTCGTGAAAAAACCTTTACATTGATGCTTCGGCAGAGGGGGCTAAAGGAGGTGCTGTTGACAGCAAAACTCTTTATCTCGCTGTTAAAGTCTATTATTAAACGCTTGCCTTGACAACCATAAATTTTCGAGGTAAATTATGTTTGATGTATACTGTCATTACGCGGCCGCTAATGAATTATAAAAACAAATATGATTTTAATTGATAATGTCAAATATTAAACGGAAATTTACATTAATTGAAATATTATTAATAATTGGAATAATTGCTATATTATTTAGCATTTTAATACCGGCAATTACTAATGTTAAAAAGCAGGCAGACATTGTAAACGACATAAACAATCTAAAGCAGTTAAGCCTCGGGATGGTAATGTATGCAGAGTTAAATGATAATTATTTACCTTATACCGAGGAACTTGCAGGTACTGATTATAAAGCTAAAACTTTATGGCTTTTGCTCCCTTATCTAAGCAATAATACTGATATATTTTCTCCGGGAAATATTGAGGTCGGAGCAAAACAGATTTATTCTTTAATTAAAAATAACCCGACAGATGAAACAGTTCCGGCACCCGGTTATGCGTACAGTCCTTATTATGATAATGGAGAAAGAGAAAAGCCTTTAAGCCTTTTGAATGTAACTGAAAAAATTCCCGTATGTGCGACTTATGCCAAAGCTTACGGATATTATATTGTTTCTACTACAACTCTCGGGCGTTCAATTAAAGAAAAGGGGCGCATTCTAAATAGTAAAAATATTGCATACAGTGAACTTGAAACTGAAATAAATCAGGGGGTTGTCGGTAGTCATATCCTCGAAAACAACACTAAACTGCTTAAAGAAGTATATAAAAATGAACTGATTCCGTCCGGACCATATTCCAGGCCGGCTTTGTTTGATAGTACCGGTTCATATACTTTTGGGGATCCGCCAACTTCAAAAGTGGAATGGATCGGAAACGATGCAGGTTATGTTAGAGTTACTCCAAATGAGTCCGGTACTTTTACCTTTACTCAGCCCGAAGATGCTGAGAGGACTTCGTGGCATACTGACAGGGGAGAAACATGGACCTGGGAAACTGACGGTACAACGTACGATTTCAAAATTGATGATAGAGGTAGAGCTTCAGTTAGTATAGATGGAGAAACTAAATGGTGGTCGCACTCTGATTCTGAAGCAGATGATTTTGAAGAACTGCCTGATGCTGCAAAAGAATATTTCAATTTTAATTAAACCGTATACATAAATTTTCTATAGAAAAGTTTTATTACTCCTGTAGTAAAGCTGTCTGTGAAAAGGAGGTAAACATTCTATGGATTGGGTGAAATTTGATATAATTTTAAAAAGCTTGTAGATTCTATAAAACTTAACCCAATATTATACTGTTGTGTTGTGACATGGCAGGGCGTCGCCTGACAGAGGCAAAGTCATTTGAGATAGCGACTACTCAAAATCTTTAATTACAGGCATATGCTGTGCAACAAGCTTCCCCGCTGCGGTTTGAATCTTACAACTATTAAATGAATATTACTCTGGTTTAAAAGATATATAACATTAAAAAGAGAGGAATGCAAATGAATACTTTATTGCATTTTACAGGATCCAGAAGTATTGCTGCTGCTGTTTTGATATTGGTGGTGTCCGTATACGGTTTTCCCCTATATTCCTATTCGGACAGCTTAAATAATTCCAGTCAAAGTAAAGCTGCTGCTCGCGAAAGAAATAGCAATTATAAGATTGTAACAGAGTTTTACCCTCCGTTTAATTTTACAACTGTCTCAGGTGATTTAACCGGGCTTTCCGTTGAAGTTGTAAAGGAAGTTTTGAACAGGCTTAACATCAAAAGAGTACCAGTCGAAATGATGGAATGGGAAAGAGCATTGGAGACTGTAGAAAAAACACCTGATACGATGATTTTATCTATAATCAGAACTAAAGAGAGAGAAAACAAACTGAACTGGGCAGGCCCGATTGTTCAGGATGAAAGAAATTTATACTGTCTTAATGAGATTGAGGGTAAAAAAATAAATTATGATATTTCATCTTTGGCAGACGTAAAAAGATATTCAATATGTGTGGAGAAAAAAGGTGCATTAGCAGAATATTTTAAGGAAAAATTGCCGGGGAAAAAACTGATTTACTCAAATAATGCCAGAGGAGTCATTGAAAAGATTTTGAAATTTGAAACTCAGCTGAGTGCGTGCTCAAAAATGGTTTCGGCTTATACTTTGAAATTAATGGGCAAATCTCCCGATAAATTAAAGTGCGTTTATAAAATTGACCGTTCCCCGTTATATGTCGGTTTCAATAAAAATATTCCGGAAAGTTTTGTAAACAGGTTTCAGAAGGAACTTGATAAATTTAAGAAAACAAAAAAATATAAAGTTATACTTCAGAAATACTATAGGACTAATGTAGAAAAAGTGTCATTTTTGAATTGAATTATTATTTGATGGAGAAAGTATTATGTCCAATAAACGGTTCGAATTTTTAAAAACGGGAAAACTGAAATTATTGCTGCTTTTAACTATTATTTATTGTTTCTGTATCTGTCCAGTATTAAATGCTGAAAACCAAAAAGTTGGCACCGCAAATGCAAATACCGGTAAATATAAAATTATTTCAAGTCCATATCCACCTTTTAATTATTATAAAGGCGATGAAATAGTCGGCCTTTCCGTGGACATTATGAGGGAAGTCCTACAGGAAATAGGCTGGGAACATGTCGAGATGGAGCTTATGGAATGGGATAAGGCATACAAAACAGCATTAGAGGAAGAGAATATTATTGTGCTTTCAATTGTTAGAAACCCCAAAAGGGAAAAAGAATTTAAATGGGTGGGACCGATAGCAGTAAATTATATTAACATGTATTCACTGGCAGAAATTGAAGGGAAAGCAGTAGATTATATGATTTCTGCATTAGAGGATGCTAAAAAATATTCAGTCGGTGTAGAACTTGACAGCTCTACAGCGGAATACCTCGAATCCCGGAACTTTAAATATCTCAATTACTCTAAAGGAATACAGAAAGTTGTAGAGAATTTATTAAATTTTAAAACTCAGCTCATAGCCGGTTCAAAGGTTGTAATATACCATATACTAAGGGAAAAATGGCTTGTGGCAGATACTGTAAGAAAAGTCTATCCCATTGAACATGTTAATCTTTATATTGCTTTTAACAAGAACGCTCCTGATAAAACTGTAGATAAGATCCAGAATGCTCTCGATAGAGTCAAGCGGACCGGAAGATATCAGGAAATTGTTTCCAAATACTATAAGGAAAAATCGAACGGCTTGAGAAATCTGTAATAAAGACTCGTTAAACAATGTTTTGACTTCATTTAATCTCTATCTATAGAAAAGTTTTTGTTTATTTAATACCTGTTAGTATTTACATTTAAAAAAAAATTGATATAATCTATATAAATTCTTTATTTTTTATTCGCATTTCAAGCTAACCAAAAAAAATAAAAGTTTTATTACTCCTGTAGTAAAGCTGTCTGTGAAAAGGAGGTATGCCTAACGAATTATATTTATTGTCGTAAATAACAAAAAATCATCAACGTTAAAATTTAAAACTAAAAAATGAGGTAAACATTCTATGGATTGGGTAACATTTCTTATTTTGTTCCCCCTTATTCCGGCCGTTATTTTACTTTTTACTAAGTCGGTCCAGCTCCAGAGGGTAGTAGTGCTTGTATCCTCGGCACTAATCATTCTGGGGTCTGTCGGTTTAGCATGTAATTATATGCAGGCTGGAGGGACATATCTGCCCATTTCATCCGGGTTCTTTAACGGATTAGTTATTCTGGGTGATATTGTACTTGCGCTGGTGTTTCTTTATGTTTGTAGAAAGCTGCCAATTAAAAAATACTGGATACCGCTAATGGTGGTTATCCAGTACGGTATGGTTGTTACAGCTGATCTTACAGGAGGAATACCTGAAACAAACCGTTATCTTTATATTGATAACCTTTCAATTGTAATGGCTCTTATTATCGGAGTCGTAGGCTCGCTTATTGCCGTTTATACAGTCGGTTATATGCAGCATTACCACGAGCAGCACAAGGAGATCAAAGATAGAAGATGCACTTTTATTGCAGCTATTTACCTGTTTTTCTTTGCAATGTACGGAATTATTTTTTCTAATTCTATCACATGGATTTATTTTTTCTGGGAAATCACGACTCTTTGCTCATTCATAATGATTGGATACAGCCGGAAAGAAGAAGCTGTTCACAATTCATTCAGAGCATTGTGGATGCTTTTACTCGGAGGTTTAGCCTTTTCTGTCGGAATAATGTATGCAGCGAATTACTGCGGTACAATCGAATTGCAGAAACTTGTAACAATGAAGCAGTCACTTGTAATTTTCCCGATACTTCTTCTCTGTTTTGCAGGGATGAACAAGGCTGCTCAGTTCCCGTTCGGCGGCTGGCTACTCGGTGCAATGGTTGCCCCGACACCGTCTTCAGCGCTGCTCCACTCAAGTACAATGGTAAAAGCCGGTGTTTATCTGGTGTTAAGGTGTTCGCCGATACTGCAGGGTACAGCATCAGGCGCTATTGTTGCATTTATCGGAGGTACAAGTTTTGTAATGTGCTCGGCACTTGCCATTTCACAGAGTAAAGGAAAACCTATTCTTGCGTATTCAACAATTGCAAACTTAGGTTTGATAGTTTTGTGTGCAGGGATCGGTACAAGTTTTACTCTCTGGGCGGCATTATTACTGATAATATTCCACGCTGTGGCAAAAGCTCTGATGTTTATCAGTGTCGGTACTGTTGACCATCAGACCGGAAGTCAGGATGTTGAAGATATGCACGGCCTGGTTTCAAGAATGCCTATTCTAACTTTTACTATGTTAATAGGACTCGGCGGAATGTTTCTTGCACCGTTCGGAATGCTGATCAGTAAGTGGGCGGTGATCGAAGCCCTGGCTGTAAGAAATCCTGTTTACCCTCCTATTGTTATTTTCGGAGGTTCGCTGATGCTGTTTTTCTGGACCAAATGGATGGGTACCTTAATCTCAGTTGTCGGCAAGCAACCGCCTATAAAAGCTAAAGGAATCGGATTTGATGAATGGCTCGGTCTCGGCGGTTTGTCTATATTAACTATAGCTGCCTGTGTCGGATTCCCGTGGATAGGCCATTACTGGATTCAGCCGCTTTACGGATGGAATCCTATGCTTTCTGAAAGGATAGAAGTTTCAGTTGCGCTTATGCTCGGATTAATGCTGCTACCGCCGCTGATTTTCGCATGCCGCTGGAAAAGACTTGTTCATACAGAACCATATCTGTCAGGCCTGAATGTTGAAAATAAATACGAATACTTAGGATCACTGGGAGCTCCCAGAAGATGGTCTTTCGGAAACTACTATATTAATAAATATTTTAGTGAAGCCAAACTTTTTAAGGGCACCATTATCGGGACAACACTTCTTTGGATTCTTATGTTTTTTATGGAGAACTTATAATGACTACTACATCTACAATTTTAGTTATACTTTTTATAATACTTGCACCGGTTATAGGCGGTATTATATCCGGAGGTGACAGAATAATATCAGCGAAGATGCAGAGCCGTGTAGGCCCTCCTATCGTGCAGCCGTTTTATGATGTTTTAAAACTTATGGGCAAAGAGAACCTTGTCGTCAACAGATACCATGGAGACTATATGATATGCTTTCTTATTTTTACAATAGTCAGTGGATGTCTGTTCTTCGGGGGCAATAACCTTCTTCTTGTCATTTTTGCATTGATAGTTGCAGGAGTTTTTCTGGTCCTCGCAGCATATTGTACAAATTCACCATATGCGTTAATAGGAGCGGAACGTGAACTGCTTCAAATGCTTGCTGCGGAACCGATGATTATCCTGTCTGCTGTAGGGTTATACGTTGTCACGGGAACATTTGATGTTTATGGTATAGCCAACTGTCAGCATATTCCTATTATTTATCTACCGGGGGTTTTTATAGCACTTACTTATGTGCTGACAATAAAACTCAGGAAATCACCCTTCGATCTTTCTACTTCTCATCATGCTCATCAGGAACTTGTTAAAGGTCTTACTACAGAATTTGCAGGTCCTTCGCTTGGGCTTTTTGAAATTGCACATTGGTATGAAACAGTTCTTTTACTTGCTATGATATTCCTGTTTTTCGGCAGTTACTGGATATTAGGAATTATTCTGGCGGTAATTATCTATTTCATAGAAATTTTAATTGATAACATAAATGCACGTATAAAATGGGAGCTTATGCTGATTTCAGCCTGGGCAGTAACTTTGATCCTGGGAGTCGGCAATCTGATGATTTTATATTTTGTATTTCATATATAGGAGCATAGGAGGTATTATGGGTTATTTTGCTAAATCTCCATGGCTATTACATTACGACGGTTCAAGCTGTAACGGTTGCGATATTGAAGTGTTAGCCTGCCTGATGCCGAAATATGATGTTGAACGGTTCGGTATTATCAATACCGGAAACCCGAAACATGCTGATGTATTTCTTATTACAGGCGGTATCAATACACAGAATATAGATGTTGTGAAAAATATCTACAACCAGATGGGTGAACCCAAAGTTGTGGTAGCAGTAGGTACTTGTGCTACAAGTGGTCATTTTTTCTCGGAATGCTACAATATTATTGGCGGAGTAGATAAAGTTATTCCGGTTGACGTATACGCACCTGGATGTGCGGCAAAACCGGAAATGATAATCGATGCCGTTGTAAAGGGACTTGGCATTCTTGAAGAAAAGAAAAAGAAAATGTCACCAAAATAATTGATTTATAAGAGGTTCTATAATGTTTGAAGAACAAGAAGTAAAAATTATCAAAAAAGAAAATCTGCACAGTGAAGTACAGACTGTTATAGATGACGACTACAGGCTGGTACAGATGTGTGCAACTAAAACAGACAAAGGGCTTGATGTAGATTATACTTTTGATAAAGAGTACAAATTCCTCGATCTTCGTGTAGAGCTCCCGGCCGATAAGCTTGAACTGCCAAGTATTTCCGGAATTTCATTTCCAGCGTTTTTGTATGAAAATGAACTCCATGATTTATTTGGCATTAAAATAAGCGGAATAGCTATCGACTTCGCAGGAAAATTCTACAGAAAAGACGAGGAAGCACCGTTTAATAATAATACTGAAATTCAGGAGAAATAATTATGGCAAAACGCACAGTAATACCATTCGGGCCGCACCACCCGGTTTTGCCGGAACCGGTTCATCTTGATTTGGTGTTGGAAGATGAAACTGTTGTTGAAGCGATTCCGAATGTCGGCTTTATCCATAGGGGCCTTGAAATGCTCTGCAAAAAGAAACCATTCCAGGATATTGTACTGGTTGCAGAGCGCATATGCGGTATTTGCAGTATGATACACGGCGTTGGATTCAGCCAGGGAGTAGAAAAAGTAATGGATATAGATGTCCCGCCAAGGGCAGAGTATTTGAGAGCTTTCTGGGGAGAACTCTCAAGGGTACACAGTCATATCCTCTGGCTGGGCTTAGCTGCGGACGCAATAGGCTTTGAAAGCTTATTTATGCATTCCTGGCGCGTAAGAGAAATGGTTCTGGACATATTCGAAGAAACGACAGGGGGCCGCGTTATTTTTGATGTCTGTAAAATTGGAGGCGTCAGAAAAGATATTGAAAATGAAATTTTGAAAAACAGGTTTTCTCAGCAAATAGACAAGATTGAAGAAGAATATTCAAAACTGGCCAAGGTTTTCACTGAAGACTATACTGTTTGTCACAGATGGTCGAATGTAGGAGTTTTAACAAAAGAAGATGCTCATAAACTTGGAGCAGTTGGCCCTACAGTCAGAGGCAGCGGTATATCCCAGGACATGAGAACGCTCAAATACGGAGCTTATGAGCACCTTGATTTTGAGCCTGTTGTGGAAAACTCCTGTGACTGTTATGCAAGAACAGTCGTCCGAGTAAAAGAAGTATTTCAATCAATTGATTTAATGAGACAGGTAATCTCCAAGATACCTGACGGTGAAGTTGAAACAAAAGTAAAAGGAACTCCGAAAGGCGAATATTTTTCAAGGGTTGAACAGCCACGCGGCGAAGTTGTTTACTATGTAAAAGGAGACGGAACTAAAAATCTTGACAGATTCAGGGTAAGAACTCCTACCTTTGCGAATATACCTCCGCTTCTCCAGATGCTTGGAGGGTGTGACCTTGCAGATGTTCCGGCTATTGTTATCTCTATAGATCCATGCATAAGTTGTACAGAGAGGTGATATTATGTCAGACCTATTAAAAATGTGTCATACAGTTATATCCAGTCTTTATAAAAAGACTGCATGTAAGATGTATCCGGTGGAGCCGGCAAAATACTTTAAAAATTCCCGTGGAAGTGTAAAACTTGACCCACCAAAATGTATTCTCTGCACTTTATGTGAAAAGAGATGCCCGACAGGTGCTATTAAAGTTGATAGAAATGCCGGAATCTGGGAAATTGACAGGACAAGGTGTATTGTCTGCAATGAATGTGTTTCATGCTGCAGACCGGGGGCTCTTTCTATGGAAAATCAGTATACTACACCTGATGTTAAAATATCTGTAGAAAAGGTTAATGTCCCCAAAAAAGAAAAGCCAAAGCCTAAGAAGCAGCCTACAGAAAAGAAAACTGTTTCAAAAAAGACTGATACAAAAAAGACTGCGGAAAAGGCTCCTAAAGAACAGGAGACCAAAAAAGATGCAGCAGAATCAGCCCAAAAAAAACAGGAAACCCAAAAACCAAAAGATAAGGAATAATTCTTATTATAAACCGGATAAAAAACTTTTTTTATCCGGTTTTGATTTTTTACTTTTGCCTTAATTTAATAATATTAATTTTTTGTTCTTTTCTACAGTTTTATAAACATAATGGATTTTTTTTAGAAATTACTATGTCAGGTGATATTCTAAAATTAGAAAAAATTCATTCAAATAATCATGAAAACCTGTTTTTTAAAAAAAAGAATTTTTTTTATCTGTTTATTTTTAGTAACAGCTCCGTATGTATATGCTCTTCCTACAAGTTTTACTTATATATCTCCCAAAAAAATTGATGTTTTATTTAAGGAGCTGAAAAAAACAGATAGCGATAAACGAAAAATGCTTCTTCTTAAAGATATTTCTACCTATTTGGCGTTAAACTGTCCCAATAAAACAGCACTTGAATACATAGCCCGGACAGCAGATCTTGCAAAAAAAATGAAGAATGAGAAAATATCTATTTATGCAATGCTGCTGTATGGGAAAATATATATCGAAGAAAATGAAATTAAAAAGGCTTTTTTTCAGCTTGACAAAGCATTGAATCTATCAAAAGAATTTTCATACAAAAATTTAATCGGGAAAAGCCTACTCATGATGTCATATTTCTACAAGAGACTTGGTTTTTTAGAGTATTCCTTAGAGTTCGCTTTCAAAGCCGATCAATATATGAAATATATGAACAATTATGAGAAATTTTATTTTTATATAGGACTTGGCGACATATATGCAAAATTAAATGAACATGCCAACTCCATTGAAACTTACACTGAGGCTCTAAATATTGCAGTTGACAATAACATCAAAAACTTAATAGCTCTTTCTATAACTAAAATATCTTCAATATATATTTCTATGGGAGATTACACAAAATCTTTAAGCTATCTTAATCGTGCAATGAGCTTCTATGAAAAAAACAGCAGCAGCGTTTTCCTGAGAGTATTTATTTTGTTTAAATTTGGGAAGGTCTATACCAAATTAGGTAAGCTTGAAAAAGCTTTTTGTTATTTTGAAAAAGCTTTAAAGATTAGCAAGCGTAATGATTTTAAGTATTACGCAACTACCGCAATTATCGAAATTTCTAATATATTAATTCTGCAGAAAAAATATCATAAAGCTCTGTTTTATTTAGGGAAATGTAAAAAATATATAAATAAATCTTCAACATTATATGGAACACAGCTTAAACTTTATAATACATTTTCAGATTACTTTGAAGCAGTTGCGGAATATAAAAAAGCATTGGAATATAAAAAGAAATGTGATGTAATAAAGGATAAATTGTTTTTCGATAAAGTTGCTAACCGGGTAGCACTTTTAGAAACTGCTTTCAGACATGAACAAAACGTTAAAAACAATCAATTGTTAAGAAAAAGTATAGAATTAAAAGAAGAAAGAATTAAAAGTGACCGTCATTTTATTTTATTTCTTATACTGATAACTTCGCTTGTTTTACTATTGGCGGTATTGTTTGTTGTACTTTACTACAGCAAAAAAAAGTTCATTTCTAAACTTAACGATTTGAACAGGGTGCTGGAAGAGAAAGTTCAAGATAGGACAGCAACCTTAAGGAAAACTGTAGACAACTTAAGCAGCGAGGTAAAAGCAAGGAAGAAACTTCAGGAACTTGTTGAAAAAATAAGTGAAAGGGAACAGCAAAGGATTGGTCATGACATACATGACAGTATAGGACAAATCCTTGTAGGGATTTCATTAGGGAGCCAGGCTTTAGTCAAAAAGCTTAAAAAAAGAAGACTTAACGATTTATCTGAAGAAGCATCTAAAATTGTACAAAACGCTTCGCAGGCTTCTGTCCAGGCTCGAGACCTTGCTAAATTGCTTGCTCCGGTAGATTTAAGGGAAGGCGGGCTCGAAGATGCCATTAACAGACTTGTAGCTTTTATTAAAACAAACTATAATATAGAATGTAATCTAATAATTAAAGATAATGAAAATGTAAAATTAAGTAATCGTTTTGTGACTAATATCTATCGTATAGTTCAGGAAAGTGTCAATAATGCAGTCAAACATTCTCAAGCTGATAATATTGATATTACGATTGATTTAACAACGAAACCGGCAATTATATCTGTAAAAGACAATGGCAAGGGTTTTTTATTAAAAAATTCGATGAAACTTACAGGGATGGGAATCAAAATTATGGAAACCAGGAGCCGTTTACTGAACGGTTATCTCAAAATAGATTCAAAGCTGAACGAAGGAACAGTTATTAAATGTATATTTACGCCTGATGAAAAAAACTACAATAATTTAGAAGAATGAAATGAATTTTAAAGTATTTATAGTAGATGACCATGCAATTGTGAGGTCAGGGTTAGCAAACATTATTGAGGAAGAAAAAATGCTCGAGGTTTGCGGCTGTGCTGAAAGCTGCAAAGAAGCATTAAGAAAAATATCAACAAAACTTCCGGATATAATCATTGTTGATATAAATCTAAAAGAAAAAAGCGGTTTAGACCTTATACGTGAGCTAAATAACCGGTATCCGAAATTACCCGCCCTCGTATTATCTATGTATGATGAAACATTATATGCTCCTCAGGCCTATAATGCCGGGGCAAAAGGTTATATTATGAAAACAGAAGATCCCGAAAAATTTATAGAAGGGATTAAAAAGATACTTAATGGACAAACATTTTTTAATCCGAAACTGGAAAAAATGTTTAATAAAGAGCAAAAATGTAACTCCCGGGAAGACAAAGATAAAATACTTTCTCAACTCTCAAACCGGGAATATGAAATACTCAGGGCATATGGCAAAGGTTATTCTACAAAACAAATTGCATCCAATTTGCATATAAGCAGTAAAACCGTTAATACTTATAAAGACAGAATAAAAGGCAAGCTGAATCTTAAAAGTTCAAATGACTTGATCAGGATGGCAGTAAAAAGGCTGGAACTTTACGGTGACTGATATTTTTTTTTAGCTAAAATCAGCTTTTTCCAGGTAATTTTAACTTTATTTGATTCTAAATCCATCCTGCTAAGCCTTTGCTCTGCTTCTTTAAATCTGCGTTCATTTATTAATAACTTAATCGCTGCAAGTTTTTCCCCTTTTGGTCTAAGCTTACCCGGAGAAACATATGTAAACCGGAATATAAGCACGATGACTAATATTGAGGTTAGAGAAACCATTTTTCTGTTTTTCCAAAAACCGGCAATATACTGTAAAGTTATTCCTGAAAGTACGCAAAGCAAAGGCACAACCGGAATTCTGAAACGATAAAACATATCAAAAAAAATCATTGTCGCGGTATAGCATAAGCAAGACAAAAAGAACAATAAAATATATTTGTTATATTTTACATAAAACAATGAAACAGCTGCAAATGCAATAAAAATATTAAAAGGGACAAATAAATATTTTAGTAAATAAATAATATCTTTATGGGCATAAACAGAAAGACTGTTAGGTATTTCGTATGAAGAAATAAAATTACTTAATTGTAAAGGAATATTATTCAATATTGAAAATATAATATTTATAGATTTTCCAGAACTGAAAGCTTTGCCGTGATAAGCTGAGATTATGTTTGAAATGTGTCCCGGAATTAAAGCAAAACAATCATAAATAATATAATTAAATAAAGAGATTAAAATCAGTGGGATAAACGCTGTGATTACTCCGTATGTTAAGTACTTAATTTTTATAGAGCTTCTTATTTCTTTACAGAATAGAAAAATTAGCGGTAATGCTACTACAGGGATAAAATTTTCTCTGCCTAAAATGCATAATGATGCAAATGCTCCAGAAAGCAAATAGTGTAAAAGCTTTTTACTTTGATAAGCGTTTATAATAAAAAATAGAAAACAGATAAAACATAAAGCCAGCGGTGCAGCCCTTAAAAAACTAAGTGATATAAGAATAGCAGGAGCGTATAAACAATAGAGAAACGCAGAAAGTAAAGCATAAACTCTTTTGACATTGATTTTTAATGAAATTGAATAGATGAATACAGGAATCAGAGAACAAACAGCAGTCTGAAACAATCGGGTGAGGACTAAATCACCTCCTGTTATAAGTATGGAAAAATAGAGGAATACTGTGTAAACATAAGAGTAATAATAATAAACTGAAGGCAGTCTTCCATAGTAAAGGTTTACTGCAGCGTCAAGCATACTTCGCTGGTCCATGCCTTCCAGCGGTATTCCAAGCAAGCCGTGCTTCCTGGCTTCAAAGAGAATGCCGGTACTAATTCCCAGGCATAAAATATAAATTATAAGAGGGAAGAATTTATACTTCTGTTTTGAGAATTCTTTAATGTTAGCCCCTTTTATAAAACTCATCTGTCAGCTCTGTGATTACTCTTTAAAACTCTATTCCCTTCTGTGCGGAAATTCCCTGCTCAAATGGATGTTTTACCGCATTAATTTCTGATACAAGATCTGCATATTCCTTTATTTTTTCAGGGACATTGCGGCCGGTCAGTATTATATGAAGCCATTTTTCTCTTCTTTTCAGCGTATATAAAACATCATCGACATCGATAGTATTATAATACATTGCGATGTTTATTTCATCGATAATAATAAGGTCGTAATCAGCTTTAAGAATATGTTCTTTTGCAAACTGCCAGGCTTTGCTGCACTCCTGTTTAATTTTATCTGTATTATTTTCGTCCCAGGTAAAACCGCTCCCAAAAGGTTTATAGTCTATCGGTAAATTGTATTTATTTATTACTCTTTCTTCGCCGGGCGTCCACTTACCTTTAAAGAACTGTACGATCAGCACTTTCCAATCCCAACCTAAAGCGCGAAACGCAACACCGAGTGATGCTGAAGTTTTACCTTTGCCATTGCCTGTATTTACTAAAACAAGCCCGTGTCTTTTTGTTTTCCCCATTATCGTTCTTTCCGATTAATCTTCATTTGTTCATTTCAGTTCTTCCGTTCATGGCTACTGAAATAGTTGCAGAGTTTGCGTAAGATATATCTGCTCCTGCCGGGATACCCCTTGCAAGAGTTGTTATTTTAACATCTTCCTTTTTAAGAACTTCAGATATATAAACAGCAGTAGCCTGTCCTTCAACATCCTGGCTTAAGGCAAGAACAACTTCTGTTATATCGCTGCTTTTAATTCGCTCAATTAGAGAAGCAAGATTTAACTGTTCAGCCTCTATATTGTTTAGCGGTGAGATTTTTCCACCCAATACATGGAAAACTCCTTTATAGCCGCTTTTGTTTATCGGTATTATATGACTGAATTCTTCAACAACACAAATGATATTTTTATCCCGTTCATGAGATGAACAAATTTCACAAATTTCACTTTCAGATATATTGCCGCATATTTTACATGTTCTGATTTGATCGGGGAGCTGTTTGATCTTTTGCCCCAAAGTTTCTACCTTTTCCGGAGGCCATTTTAGAATCTGAAATACTATACGCTCAGCGCCCCGCTGGCCTATACCCGGGAATTCTTTTAAAATTTCAATTAATTCATCAATATACTTAGTCATTACTGTTCAAATAATCCTGATAATCCTGGAATATTCATACCTCCGGTTACTGCAGCCATTTTCTTTTTAGACAGCTCTTTAGCTTCCTGTACTGCGTTACCCATCGCTACAGTTACCATATCTTCTAGTTTCCGGACATCGCCTGTGTTTACAGCTTCCGGAGAAATTCTTACTTTCTTTACTTCCATATTGCCTAAAAGTGTTACTTCGACCGCATTTTCGCATACACCTTTTACTTCTGTTTCAGCGATTTCCTCTTTAACTTTGCCCATTTCATTTTTCATTTCAAGGGCTTTTTTCATCATACCGCTCATATCTCCGATTTTTCCAAACATATATATTCTCCTTTTATTTTATTGTTATTCTAAAGTTTTAGTTTTCTGGTAAAAAATTAGGAACATTTATTATCCTCTGAAATCAACTATTCTACCATTAAATTTTTTAATTATCTCTTTTACAAAACGATTTTCTTCAATTTTTTCTTTAACTTTGTTGAGATCTTTTTTCCTGATATTTTCAGAAGGAGTTGAAATGCCTTTTTCATAAATGATATTCAGTCTGAAATTATTTATACCGGTGATACGTTCTAAACATCTGTTTAAAATATCTTTTTTCTGCGAAACTCTTTTAGCCGGTACAGTTCCGAACTCCTCATCATAACATACAGTAATTGTACTTTTTCCAATATATTTGGGTATAGCCTTCTGAAGATAAAATTTTAATTGGGGCTGATTCAAATTTTCCATATCCATTATTAGTTTATGCCACAGTTTCTCAGGAGTATCTACTAAAGGTTGGCTGGAAGGAAGTGAAGTATCTTTTACCTTTGCATTGCTGTCAGAGAGGGAAATATCAGATGTTTTTTTTGAGTCGCTAAGTTCACCCTTAATTTCAGCTGCAGCATTCTCTTTTGGGAAAGTTTTATTTTTAACTGTACTTTCCGAATCACCCATTTTTTTATCATCAGTAAGTACCTTTTTTGGGTTAGAACTAATACCTTCAGCAACGGTTTTAGTAAGGTCTTTTATATCTCCGGCTTTAGCGCTTTTTCCGATCTCGTTATTTTTTAGGCCCGGACTCTTAGGTTGTTCTATATTTTCGGTAGTTTTTTTTTCTTTAGTTTCTGAAGGGGTTTGAACTTCAAGGTCTGACAGTTTTCCGGATTTTCGCAAAATGTTAATTTTTGAAAGAAGGTCATCAATTGTTTTTGCGCGGGCTTTTCTCATAGCTTTAAGCAGCAGAGTTTCTATATAAACCTGTTTATTTATTGCATCATGTAAAAACTTTCCTGATGATGACAAAGTTTCCAGGAGACTTTGGATAACTTTCAATGTAGTATTTTGGGCTATTTCTCTATATTTCTGAATAATATCCGAGCCAACTTCCAGAACACTATCGGGATTTTTAAGTAAAATACATATTTCTATCCCTCTCAGGTATTTTAAAATATCCTGGAACAGGTTATCTAAATTTTTCCCGTTTAGGGCCTGTTCATTAATCTCCATAATAACCTGCCCTTGTTCATTATTAATTATTGAGCTAACCAGTTTATTTATTTTATCAGGAGCAGTCAGGCCGAATGTTTTCAGGATAAGCTCTTCGGAAATTTCGGTTTCTTCATCAGAAAAATGAAATGCTATCATCTGGTCCATTAGAGACAAAGCATCGCGCATACCTCCTTCAGCGGCTCTGGCTAAAGCCATTAGTGCTTTATCGGAAATTTTTACTTTCTCAGAAACTGCAACTTTTCTCAGCCTTTCTTCAATGAGGTTTTCAGGAATTTTCCTTAAATCAAATCTCTGGCATCTTGATAAAACTGTAGGCAGGATTTTGTGTACTTCTGTAGTAGCAAATAAAAATTTCACATGCCCCGGCGGTTCTTCAAGTGTTTTAAGCAGAGCATTCCAGGCCGGATTTGAAAGCATGTGTACTTCGTCAATAATGTAGACTTTATACCTGCTTTTAACAGGGGAATACAATACTTCATCACGCAGGTTCCTTATATCATTAACACTGTTGTTGCTGGCACCGTCTATTTCAATAATATCAATATTGCTGCCTTCAGAAATACTTATACAAGATTCACATTCACAGCATGGATTCTCTACAGGAGCTTGTTCGCAATTTAATGCTTTGGCAAAAATACGGGCAATAGTGGTCTTGCCAATCCCTCTCGGACCGACAAATAGATATGCATGTGCTGTTTTTCTGTTTATAAGTGCATTTTGCAGCGTTCGTGTAATATGTTCCTGCCCGATCATGTCCTCAAAAGTTTTCGGACGCCATTTTCTGGCAAGCACCTGATATTCCATAGTAATAATCCTAATCTCTATTTAGTAATACTTTTTTATTATCTTCCCAACGTCTTTATAAGTTGATTTTGTTGAATATATTTTTTTAAAACATTTTCCGGCATTTTCTTCATCGCCGATTTTTTCAAATGAGATTCCAAGGTAATACAGTGCTTCAAGTATCTCTTCAGTTGTAGTCCTCTCTTCATTTAATACTTTTTTAAACTGGTCTGTTGCAATATCATACCGCTTCTTATTCAGAAAACACCTACCAAGATATATCAGCGACGGAATCCTTTTGTTAAGGTTCTGCTGTGATAACTGAAACTGCTCAATAGCAGATTCATAATCATTTTCATCCCAATAGACTTTACCAAGCTCAAAACGCAGCGTCATATCATTGGGGAATCTCTTAATCCTGTTCAGAACTTTACTTTTATGTATTTCTTTAATCTGTTTATTAGCTTCTTCAATTTTTTTATTGATTTCTTCTTCAGAAGAATTGGTTTTTTTCTTTTCCTCTGTGAGCTGCTCTATTTGCTTTTCTATTTTTTTTATCTGTGCTTTTTCTATTTTTGAGTCGATAGTAATATCAAAAGCGTTTCTTACCTCCATCAATTTTTTGAATTTTTCAATTGCTTTATCATAGTTTCCGATATTTAAATAAATATTACCGAGTTCTCTTAAAGGTTTAATAGTCTCTCCGTTTTCCCTTAACTCATCTTCATAATATTCTATCAGTTCTTTGACTTCATCTTTATCTTTAGCTACCCGCTCTTCTTCTTCAAGTCTGGCGCTTTCTTTTTTGCTTTTCAGTTTACTCTGAAATGAATCGTCTTTATTTTCCCAGCTCCCGGTCTCCATAGTAGCCATTGCGCTTGCTTCTCTCATTTGCATCCTGAGTTTTTGGTCATTGGGTTTAAGGGCTACGATTTTCTTTCTCACATCCAGCTCCTTATTCCCTAAACTGTATTTTCTATATTTCTCTGCAGCGTGTTTTAAAATATCTATATTCTCCGGAAATAGCTGGACAGCAAGGTCATAAGCCTCTACTGCTATAAAAGGCGCCTCCATCGCTTCCCCTATATCTGAAAGAACTTTAAGTCCGGAGGCAGTATAAATATTGATGGCCAGGGCATTTTCGATATTGGTATAAGCTTCCTTATACTTTTTCATCCTTTCTTTCATCTGGGCAATTTTTATTAATTTATTCTGTTTAATGCTTTTTAAAGCTCTCCCCATAAAACCGGGTTTTTCTTTTGCAAGTTCGTATTTTCTAAGTTCATTTCTTGCTTTAACGAACCCGGGTTCCTTTATAACTGCAGTTTTCATCAGTTCAATTGCATAATCAGGATTGTTGCGTTTAAACGCCTGTATAGCCTTCTGGTATATATTATAAATATTGTCGGGAATGTCTTTTATCTCTTTTGTTTCCATGTTTACCTTTAAAATTAAAAAAATTGTTTTCCATTTATAAAGATATATTATATAATATGGTCTATATATATTGTAGATAATATACATTAAAAAATTATTAAAACAAAGAACCGTAACATATGTTACAGGAAAAGAACTTATACAACTCTTGCTGTATATTTAATTTTTTTTATAGTTTAACTTGTTTTTCGGGAAATATTGAACTGTTCAGGTTTTTTTTATGAATATAAAAAATAAATTGATTCTTTCTCACATCCTTCTAATTCTGATTTTTGTAATATTCTGGATAAGTTATTCGTTTATAGGGTACAAAGAATTTCAGGAAAAAACGCAGTTACTTGCATATAATTCGCTGAAAGAATACTCAAACAAACTTTATAAGCTTACAAATAAATATACAAAACCTTTCACTGAAGATTATATTAAACTGAAAACGAAGTTTTTAGCTTTAAAACTGTCAAAACTGATAATTGAAATAGAAAAAAAGGGCAAATCTATTGAGGAAAATGAAGAGATTAACAGTTTAATATCTAAATTATTTTATGTTGGTGAAAATATTGTGGTCGGTTATTCCTATTTATTAAATAACAAATTACAGATAATAGCTTCGCCGAATAAGAGTGCTTTAAGAACAGGAAAGCAGACCTGGAAAAATAAATTCCCGAAGCTGTATAATTTAATGGAGCGGGCAAAAAAGAATGGAGTAAGCCATGGTTACTATAAATTTTACGATATCAATAATAAAGGTGATATAAGTACAGTTGGTAAGAAGTATGGAGTAATTTCAAAAATACCTAAAACAAATTACTTTTTAGGCACCACTATATTTTTGAAAAACTATAATTTTTCTAAAAAAAAGCAGATAAAGTATTATGAAATGGAGGCAAGAAAAAAAGCGGAAAAAAAATTTGAGTTTCACTCCAGGTCGATACTTTTTGATATTCACTCCAAGACCGTAATCATCTTTACAATAATTTTTATTGTATTCATTTTTATCAGTTACTGGTTCGCCAAAACAATTTCAAACCCAATACAGAAATTAACAGAAAAAGTTAAAGGTATAAATACTGAAAATTTGAACTTCTCAATGGGAAGAGATGAATATTATGGCACTACCGAGGTAAAAGAACTTTCAACAGCTTTTAAATTCCTTGGTGATGAACTGATGGAATATATGGATAACTTCAAACAGGAAGTATATCAGAGAAAACTTATAGACAGAGAGCTTGAGGTAGCAAGAGAAATTCAGGAATTCTCTCTGCCTAAAGTGATGCCCGGTTTCTCTAAACCTGAATTCGATATTTACGGGACAGTCAATCCGGCCAAAAAAATGGCCGGAGACTTTTATGATTTTTATTATTTAACAAAAACAAAAATAGCTGTAGTCATAGGAGATGTTTCGGGTAAAGGAATATCTGCTGCATATTTCATGGCTAAAACACAAACGCTCATAAAAGCTTTCTGCTTAGAAGAAAAAAACGATCCTTCCCATGTACTTACTAAAGTAAACAGTATTTTATCTAAAGATAATAAATCATACATGTTTGCTACTGTCTTCGTCGGTTACTATGACATAACTACCGGCATACTTACTTACGCCAACGCCGGGCACCATGCAGCATTAAAATTAAAACAAAACAATACTATATTCGAATTCGGAGAACAGAGACGCCCCGCCCTCGGTTTTTTTGCAGACGCAATATACGAAACGAAAACAGAACAGTTAAATCAAAATGAATTTTTTATTCTTTATACTGATGGAATATGCGAAGCTACTAATTCAGAAGAAGAGCTATACGGTAAAGTAAGACTGTTACAGAGCTGTACGAAGAACAGAAATCCAAATATCAAAAAAATGATAAGCGGAATAGTGAAGGATACTGTGGTATTTGAGGGAGAAACGTCACAGAGTGACGATATTACAGTGATTGGATTAGTTAGAGTAATATGAAGCATATTTATTAATTCTACTGATATCAAGTTTACCTGTTCCAAGCATTGGGAGTTCATCAATTTTTATAAAATCATCTTTTTTAGGAATACATATGTTGGTGACTCCTTCACGTTTTAATCCCTTTACAATTTTTTCTGGAGAGATATTATCATCAGAATAAAAAACAATCAATTTCTCTCCTTTTGCCTTATCCGGCACACCGGCTACTGCCACCTTTCTTTCTTCAGCATTCAGTACCTTCTGAATGACATTTTCAAGCATTTGGTGAGAAACCATCTCACCTCCTATTTTACTGAAACGGGATAACCTTCCAGTCAATGTTATATAGCTGTCCTCATCAATTTTGCCCATATCACCTGTATTGTACCAGCCGTTTATCATTGCTTCTCTGGTTTTTTCGCTGTCAAGGTATCCTACCATAACATTCGGGCCTTTAACAAAAAGCACCCCCTCCTGGTTAGGCGGAAGTGTTTCATCATAATCATCAGGATTTACAATTTTTACAGCTATACCGGGTATAGGCCTGCCGATACTGCCTTTTTTTCCTACTTTTTTCCCTAAATCTGCAATTGACTCCGGGATGTTAAGCGTGACAACTGGTGAGAGCTCCGTACATCCATACCCTTCTGTGGGATATAGATTAAATTTTTTATAGAATGCTTCTGCTGTTTCCGGCCTCAGTTTTTCCGCTCCTGAAACAACAAGTTTTAAAGAGCGGGCGGCCTTTCTGCTGAGTTTTCTCATATATCCCTGTAAAAATGTCGGTGTTGCCATAAAAATTGTCAGTTTGTATCTTTCTATCATTTTAATTATTGTATTTATTTCCAGAGGATTTTTAATATAAACAATCTTTACGCCCAGCATCAATGGCATCCAGAAACCGACAATTAAACCAAAAGAATGAAAAAGGGGAAGATTTCCAACTATTTTATCTTTCTGTTTACACCCGAGTACTTTAGATAGAAATACCAAATCAGAGTTTATATTATGATGAGAAAGTTTAATTCCTTTCGGCGAGCCGCTTGAACCGCTTGAAAAAAGCAGAACACTTGTATTAAACACATTTTTAAAACTTTTTGGTGCTATTTTTCTGATCAGTAAGGGGGACGGGATGAATATAGTTTCCAAAAAACTTTTAAGAATTTCATTTTTACGAATTTTCCGCCCTAATTTTTCAAGAAAAATAACGTTCGGTAAATTATCCAAACGCAGTTTCAGCATGAAAAGTTCACTCGAAATGACAGTATTCAGCTGTGCTTTATTAATCGCCTTTGTTATTGATTCTTTTGGGAGAGTAAAATTAAGAAGTGCCGGCACTTTATCTGCAAACATTATAGCTAAACATGTAACTGTTGCAGCGTTACAATTTGGAAGCAGCACACCGATATATTTATTATTATCATTCAATTCTCTGATTTTTTTACTTAAAATAATACTTCTTGCAAGTAAGGAAACTGATGCTAATTTATTTCCGTCATTTTCAGCAATGACTCTGTGAAACGGCCGGGTTTTAGCCCTTTTCATAAAATGATAATGTATAGTCCTTTCGCCGGGCATCGGATTACTGATAAGATCTTCTGCAAAATTTTCAGTAAAACGCTGTCTCAGGTCATACGCATTTATATCTACAGGCAGTTCACGGGCAAATGAAACAGTTACTTTCCATATATATTTTTCCGGAATGGCCATTTTTCCGGTTTCACGAAAGTAATAGCTGAAAATACTTCCCCATAAATTTGATATATGCACAGGAACAATGGGGACATTAAGCCCCTCAGGTATAAAATCGCTGAAATTATTATTGACAAACTTCCCGAGCATTCCGTCGCGTGTCATTTGAGCTTCTGGAAAAACACAAACCATCCCTCCTCTTTCAAGTATATTCTTGATCTTATTGCATTTTTCTGTATAATCCGAGCCTTTATTGGATTCAGAAAAAATTATGAAATTGCACCTTTTATAAATAAATTTAAAAAGTTTGTGTTTTTGGTAATTCCTGTGTATTGCAAATGTGACCTGTCGAGAGAAGCTGGATAATATTATAAAAGGGTCTATAAGAGTTACATGATTTGATGCTATTATTGCAGGCCCTTTAACAGGCAGATTTTCCAGCCCTCTGCATTCAACCTGATAAATAGTACGCGTTATTATTACAGCAATGCATCTATACAGAAATTCTCTATGATATAATATGATAATTAATGTCATTGTTAACAAAATAATGGCAATAATATAGATAACTGCATCCGGTGACAAATTAAGCATAAGGCTGTTCACATAAAGAATTACATTATTGGTTGTTTTGTCTGTAAAGTCTGATTTCCCGGTCAATCCGTATGTTATAATTCCGGAAATGAAAATAACAAAGAAAGTACAGAAGTTTGAAATTGCAAGGATTCTGCCTCTTTCATTTTTTAAAGTTCTTTCCTGCTGGCAAACCTTAAGCGGCAGAACAAAAACACCTCCGCACACACCTGCCATTGTTAGGAAAAAAAGTACATTGGGATATATTACTAAAACCGTAGACCCTAACACAACCGGTAAGCCGGGACCAATAAAAACAGCTGTGCAAAGCACGAAAATGAACATGCCTAATCCCCCAATTGCAACCAGCCCGAGTTCAAGTTTATCTTTTGAAAATTTACCTGCAAGGAAACAGCCGACAGCAATCCCCACTGCTATTACTATCTGTAGAAGGCCGATACCTATATCACTCTTTAATTCCAGTGTAAATCTTGCGAATAATATTATTACAGTCTGCAGACTGGAACCTATACCGTAGAAAAAGGCTTCACCAATAACAGAAATAAATACTGATCTTTCTCTGTAAGCAAGCTTAAGGTTCTGAAAAAATTCCTTGACTATATTGTTATTCCAGGTTGCCATTTGCTTTAACTGTTTTGTTTTAGTAATAAAAAGAGAAAACGCAAAACCGATTAAACCGATTACTGTAAAAAACAGTCCGCAAAAAACATAATCCGGCATGAAAAGAACTTTTAATATTATCCCGCTTGTAAAACCTACAATAACAGCAATAAAATTCAGCATTACCAAGATACCGTTTGCTCTGGAAATCTCTTTTTCTGAAAAGGTTTCCGGAAGTACACTGTTTAACGCAGGGCTGAAAAAACTGCTTTGGGCTGCCATTAGAAACAGAATAATGATAAGTGGATAAAGACCTATTTTGTTGATAAAAGCTAAAAGAACAGCACCAAGCAGCATTATTAAGGTTTCAGCAAATTTAGAGGAAATTAATATTTTCTTTTTACTGAATTTGTCTGCACAATAACCTGCCGGAACAGTGAATATCATAAAAGGGGCAACAAAGACGACTGTCATTAAAGCAAGAAAAAATGAGTTCATGCTGTACGAAGCAGCATAGTCAATAGCGATAAATACAAGCAGGGCTTTAAAAGCATTATCGTTATATACTCCAAATGTCTGTGCAGCTAAGAGAGGGACTAATCTTTTAAAAAAGCCTTTTTTTTCAGTTCTTTGGGCCATATTTTTAATTTTCTTAATAATCTTATTCGCAATGTCAAAAAAACTTTCAGCTTATTGCTTAAAGAGATTATGGCAGTTTAACCTGTTATTCGGGTTTGTATATTATATTATAGGCTGTTTTTTAAAAAAATTAACAATTGATTTATAGTATATTTAGAAATCGGGTAATAAGAAAGGACAAATTCAATGAATACATTATACAGTTAAATAGAAGTTTACCCTGGTTTAATAATAATTAATGTTTAAGTGAGGAAAAGTATTAAGTATAATTTATCCTTCTATATCAGACATTTTGATGTCGTCCCCCTTGGGGTCAAGAAAGAAAAGCCCTGATGCAAAGTCTATAATTTCAAACGGGTGGACTTCAGCATCTAATTCCCCGAATACTGCTGCCTGCATGCCAATAGAAAACATGTCTCTGGGACCTTTCCAGAAATTATAAACATTGTCATTTAATGAGGGTATGCCGGTATAATGTTCGAAGTAACTTTGAACACCTCTTGTAGTTTCATACATTTCAGTATTTTCAGCTGTGAGCATCATAAAACTGGCATTCCAGCCTGACTCAAGACCTGCACCGTATTGACGGTTGTATCCTTTGATTATTTTTGCGCTTCCGCCTACTCCTCCGCCGAATGCCATATATCTTGTTGCCCATAATTTTGCTTTTACAACCGGACCGAAACCAAGCGAAACATCTACAATGTCAAGGAAGTCCATTACCCTGTTCGGAAAATAAAGAATAAGCATATCTGTAAATTCTTTCTTTTTTTTGTTCGCTTTTTCTTTGGGAGAAGCAACAGGCGGTTTTATTATAGATTTAGGGACAGTTTTACTGGTCAGCTCTTCTGCTGTTATATTTTCAGTAAAGACAAACGTAATAATAACGGCTACAAATAAAGAAACAATTTTCTTTTTCATTTACAAACCTTTCGTATGTTAATTTTAAATAAACTGTACCAAATTTCCAATTTTCATACTATATTATTATATTAAAAATAATGCAATAAAATTAAATTTATTTTCAAGTTTTATCTATGAATGGGTATTAAGGAATTCGAATGACAATAGAGAAGTTATATTGATAAAGCACTTTATTCTTTTTCAGCAATCAGAAATTTAATTAAATTTTGCAATAGAGTTAGTTATTTTAGCTTAAAAACAAAGTGTAAAGGAAGGAATAGTGAAAATAAGAAGGGAAACTGCAGCAGATATAGAGGCAATTACTAAAGTTACAATAGAAGCATTTAAAAATCATCCAATCAGTGATCAGACAGAACATTTTATAATCAGGGAATTAAGGGAGGCATACGCATTGACTATTTCCTTAGTTGCAGAAATAGATGGTCGGGTGATTGGTCATATAGCTTTTTCACCTGTTTCTATTTCTGATAAATCTTCTGGATGGTATGGAGTCGGGCCAGTTTCTGTATTGCCGGCTTATCATAAGCAGGGTATAGGTAAAACCCTTATCGAAGAAGGAATAGATATATTAAAACAAAAGGGCGGGAAGGGCTGTGTCCTTGTTGGGGATCCTAATTATTACAAAAAATTTGGGTTTAAAAACTGCCCGGAAATAGTTCTTGAAGGAATTCCTCAGGAAGTTTTCCTATCTTTACCTTTTACAAAACAAATACCTAAAGGAACAGTTACCTTCCATGAAGGTTTTAATGCAAAAAGCTAAAAAATAAGGACAGATTATTGTCCGGATATAAAGTTGAGCTTTTTTTTATCTTCTGCTCCGTTTATTTCTACTGTATTGACTTTATATTGGTTCCTTAATCCTGGCTGTTTCCTGTTTAAACCATGATTATTAAGATCATTGTTTATTGATAAAAAAATTATAGGAAATTTTTCTGATAAATCCTTGTTTTTCAGAAAAATTTCCGTTATTTAAGATATAAATATCTGTTAAAATTTTGAAACAAACTACTTTTCGCTAAACTTGCAATTCTTGATCACTGATTGTTGCCTATATCGCGGATTCAGGAATTAACCTGACTTATATTGCCGTGTTTATCTAAAACAGCTTTTGCAGATTTAATAAAACCTGCGATATTAGCTAAGTCTGACGGGATAATAATTGAGTTGTTTTCTTTAGCCAGTTTGCCGAATTCATTGATATACTGCTGTCCGAGCTTCATGTTGACTGCTTCGGATCCGCCTTCCTGATTTATTGCATCACCTATAAGCTTTAAGCTCTTAGCAGTAGCTTCTGCAACTTTGAATACTTCGTATGCATCTCCGTCGGCAATATTCATTTTTTGTTGTTTGTGGCCTTCAGATTGAGCTATAAGAGCCTGTCTTTCACCTTCCGCACGGTTAATCTGAGCTTGTCTTGCACCTTCGGATTCTGCTATAGCGGCTCTTTTTTCCCTTTCAGCTCTCATTTGTTTTTCCATTGCATCGTTGATGCCTTTAGGAGGAGAAATGTTTTTTACTTCATATCTTGTAACCTTAACACCCCAGGGGTCAGAAGCTTTGTCAACTGCATCAACTATGCTTTTATTTATAGTTTCTCTTTCTTCGAAAGTTTTATCAAGGTCCAGCTTACCCATTACGCTTCTCATAGTTGTCTGTGCAAGCTGTATCGATGCAAAAGCATAGTTGCCGATTCCGTATGAAGCTTTATTGGGATCTACAACCTGCATATACAAAATTCCATCAACTTCTACAGAAATATTATCTTTTGTAATGCACGTTTGAGGCGGCACATCTACAGCTTGTTCCTTAAGGGTATGCTTATAGGCAATATTGTCAATGAAGGGTACTAAAACATGAAAACCGGCCTCCAATGTAGCTTTATACTTTCCTAAGCGTTCAACGATAAAGGCCTCTTTTTGCGGTACAATTTTGATTGCTTTAACTATTATCATCAATACAAAAAGTACAATGATAATAAGTAGAATTGTTACTGGATTAACCATTATTAAACTCCATTTTTTTGTTTATTTTTAGATATTGCAGGAAAAAATTCTACTTCTGTAGAATATAAAATCTTTTCGTGCAATATCTGTTTATATTTTTTTTACTTCGAAAGTAATATTATCCTGTCGAATAATAACGACACTTTCCCCTTTTTTAATTCGAACATTTGAATTTGCTTCCCACTCTGTGCCGTGAAACTCAATTTTTCCCGGATGGTTGGGCTTAATTTCTTCGCTGACAACAGCTGTTTTACCTATATAAGTGTCTATATTTTTGGGCATAACGTCTTTCTGATTGAAGATGCCTGAAAATATATTTTTGAACCATCCTCTCAGGATTAAGAGCATTGCAATAGAGGTTATAATAAAAACCAGCAATTGTGTATTAATTGTTAAATCGGGAAACAAATAACACAGTAAAGATACAGTAATAGCGCCCAGTCCGAAAAAGAATATTACAAAACCGGGAGCCAAAAATTCGATAAAAAATAGTATTATCCCTATTAGGGCCCATATGAATACCATGTTAAAAATTATTGATTCCATAATTCAACATTCTTAATTTAAAATATTATCTTTAACCAATTTTATAATGCTTGTTTACTGCTTTTTCCACTTTCCAAACACAGGATAGCCCTTTCTGAAAAGAGACTATATCTCCTGTAGCGAATGAAACAGTTTCAGTATCTGTCTTCACTGTGACTTTACCTTCCAGAAGATAGCATGTTTCTTTTTCGTGATAATGCCAGTCAAATTCTGATGGTTCACAGGTCCATAACGGCCAGTTAAGAATTCCTTTTTCTTCAAGTTCTCCGGGTTTGGGTTTGTGTATTGAAATATTCATTTTCTGCTGTGTTGCCGTTTCATACTGGTTTTCTATATGTAAGAGTGTTTAATATATATGTTTTAATGCGTATAAAACAATAGAACAATCAGCTTTTTATCTAATTTTTTTTGTTGTAATAAAAAAAACTAAATCCGTTTTAAAAAAATCTCTGATTTTTGAAATATGTTTGATACAAAAGACGGTAATCACATTCGGGGTCAAATATTGAGAAGCGGTACATCTCCTGCCCCAAAATTACGGAAAAGTACGAGGAGCAGAATCGGAACCTGATTTTATCCATAAGTTAAAAATTACTCTTAAAGAACTTAGAGAAACTTGAAACCAGAAACTTTAGTTACTTGTATCCTGGATGATTTCAATATATTCTAAATACTATATTCTCGACCTTATCATTCGATAGAGGTCATACCGTATGGTGTGATTGATAAATAAATTAAATCGGTTTTTGTATATGTTTGAATTTTGTTTTTACTTTTTTTAAAACAGCATTTTAAACAGGTGAGATTAACATGAGAAAAAACTTGCTTATCGCTCAGTCCGGGGGCCCTTCTCCGGTGATTAACAGTTCACTTCGCGGTGTTATTGAAATGGCAAAAGATTTCCCTCATCATTTTGATAAAATATACGCCGGGCGCCACGGTATAGAAGGAGTTTTAAAAGAGGAACTTCTTGACCTTTCTGTCCAGGATGAAGAGGAAATTGCGCTTCTCAGGTGTACACCGGCTGCAGGAGCAATCGGGACCTGCCGTTATAAAATAAAGAAGCATCAGAAAGAGGATCTTGATAGAGTTGTTGACGTATTGAAAGCACATAATATCGGTTATTTTCTTTATAACGGCGGAAATGATTCTATGGATACAGCAAACAAAGTAGCTAAACTGGCTCGTGACAACGGACTTGATGTCATTGGTATCGGCATACCTAAAACAATAGATAATGATATCGGAGACAGCCAATTCAGATTAATAGACCATACACCGGGCTACGGTTCTGTTGCCAGGTACTGGAGCCACCTCGTACAGAATGCTGATGAGGAAAATCGCGGTTCATGCACGGCGGATCCAGTGCTTGTTTTGCAGGCTATGGGAAGAAAAACAGGATATATTCCTGCTGCAGCAAGGCTGGCGGACCCCGGCCGGAAAATGCCTCTATTAATTTTCTTGGCGGAAAGTAAACTTTCTATGTCAGAAATGGCAGATAAAGTTAATGATATGTTAAAAAAAAGAGGAAGAGCCGTTGTAGTTGTCAGTGAAGGCTGCGATGTGGGAAATCTCGGTTATACAAAAGATAAATTCGGCCATCCGCAGTTCGGGGCAAGTAAAACTACTGTACAACAGGCTATGGTCAATTACCTCAATGAAAATGGAATAAATGCCGCCGGGAGTGCAAGAGGACAGAATTATGGAACTGACCAGAGGGATACTGCTGTTTATGCTTCCACTGTAGATTTAGATGAAGCATACAGAGTCGGTCAGAAAGCAGTTCTGCTTGCCGTAAACGGCGAAAACGGTTATATGTCAACTATCTTGAGAGAAAAAGGTCCTATTTATCAGGTGAAATTTGATAAATCCCTATTAGAACAGGTAGCTAACTCAGAAAGATTTTTTCCGTCTGAATGGATTACTTCAGAAAGAACGGATGTAACTGACGGTTTTATTGAATACTGCAGGCCGTTAATCGGCGAAGACTGGCCAAGTGTCCCTATTATAAACGGAAGACAGAGATTCGCTAACTTTGATTTAAAGTTTGCTGATAAAAAACTTGACAGTTATGTGCCTGAAAACAACAGATAGTATATATCGAAATGCATTAAAGCTGTGTCTGCCGCTGTATTACAGCATAACAGAATGTACCTGATAAGAATGCAATGATACTCGAAGATATTTATCAGAGTTTTTATTTGAAGCAAATAGGTAGGTCGCAACCCTGTTCAGTATAATACTGCGAGTACAGTATAAGATGGATAAAGCTGCCTGCCCTGCGTAGTACTTAAGCGGTACGTAGCAGCAGGGTGAGGCACAGCCCCGCGACTGCGGGGGGAAAGGCTTAGCGCAACGTAATACAGCAGCATCGTTTATAAATATGTTATATTTTGACATTTACATAGTAAATTTGCCCTGATATAATAATTGTTGTTTCAGGGTAGATGTTGCATATATATAAAACAGGAGAAACTTATGGAGAAAATGAAAGCTTTGGTAAAGGCTAAACCGGAGCCGGGTTTATGGCTTGATGAAGTGCCCGTACCTGAAATAGGGAAAAACGAAGTATTAATTAAAATACAGAAAACTGCAATATGCGGCACAGATGTACATATTTACAACTGGGATAAGTGGTCTCAGAAAACTATACCTGTCCCGATGCATGTTGGGCATGAGTTTGTCGGGCATATAGTAGACAAAGGTTCAAATGTGAAAGCTTTTGAGTTAGGAGAACTTGTTACTGGCGAAGGGCATATCGTTTGTGGAAAATGCAGAAACTGTCTGGCCGGAAGGCGGCATCTCTGTAAGGATACAATGGGAGTAGGTGTAAACAGACCGGGAGCTTTTGCAGAATATCTTGCTATTCCGCAGTCTAATGTCTGGCTGTGTGATCCGAATATTCCGAGAGATGTAATTTCAATATTTGATCCTCTTGGGAATGCTGTCCACACTGCATTAAGTTTTGATCTTGTCGGAGAGGATGTACTGATAACCGGAGCCGGTCCGATAGGGATAATGGCTGCCGCTGTAGCTAAGCATGCAGGAGCCAGGCATGTTGTCGTTACAGATATCAATGATTATAGGCTGAGTCTTGCTGAAAAAATGGGGGCCACAAAGGTGGTTAATATAGCAGATGAAGAGCTGAAAAATGTTATGAAGCGGCTTGAAATGAAAGAAGGCTTTGATGTGGGGTTAGAAATGTCCGGAAATAATTCCGCCTTTAATACTATGCTTGATAACATGTTTCATGGTGGCAAAATAGCGCTTCTGGGAATCTTGCCTGAAAATACGGAAGTGGACTGGGATAAAATTGTTTTTAACGGAATTACAGTTAAGGGTATTTATGGCAGAAAAATATATGAAACCTGGTATAAAATGACCAGTATTATTCAATCGGGTGTAGATTTTATGCCTGTAATAACGCATCGCTACAGTTATGAAGATTTCGTTAAAGGTTTTGAAGTTATGCGTTCAGGTAAATCCGGAAAAGTTATTTTAAACTGGGAAGATTAAATATTTCAAAGAGGAGAATTTAATATGTATGGCAAAATGAAAAAGTATGTCGAAAATGAGCTGGAATCCATTAAAACAGCAGGACTATACAAAGATGAAAGAATCATTACCAGTCCCCAGAAAGCAAATATAAGTGTATCTTCAGGCCGGGAAGTCCTGAATATGTGTGCTAATAACTATTTAGGCCTGTCTGACAATCAGGAAATAATTGATGCAGTTAAAGATGGGCTTGACAAATGGGGTTACGGCCTTTCTTCTGTCCGTTTTATATGCGGCACACAGGAAATTCATAAAAAACTCGAACATGAAATATCAGATTTTCTTGAAACAGAAAGTACCATACTTTACAGCTCATGTTTTGATGCTAACGGAGGACTGTTTGAAACACTGCTTGGTAAGGAAGACGCTATCATAAGTGATGCTTTAAACCATGCAAGCATAATTGACGGAGTAAGGCTTAGCAAGGCAAAACGTTTCCGTTACAGTAATAACAACATGGAGGAACTGGAAGAAAAACTTAAAGAGGCACAGGATTGCAGATTTAGAATGATAGCAACAGACGGTGTATTTTCAATGGACGGGGTTATTGCGAATCTTAATAAAATTTGTGACCTCGCAGAAAAATATGAAGCGCTGGTAATGGTGGATGATTCTCATGCTGTAGGCTTTATGGGGAAAAAAGGGAAAGGCACACATGAATACTGTAATGTAATGGACAGAGTTGATGTTATTACCGGTACCCTTGGAAAAGCCCTTGGCGGAGCCAGTGGTGGTTATACAAGCGGACCTAAAGAGATCATAGACTTACTGCGTCAGCGGTCAAGGCCTTATCTGTTTTCCAATACTCTTGCACCTGCAGTCGCTTTGGGTTCACTCAAAATGTTTGAAATTCTCAAAAATTCGACAGAATTAAGAGATAAACTCGAAGATAACACAAAATATTTCAGAGAAAAAATAGCCGACCTTGGGCTGCATATTGTGCCTGGAGTCCATCCGATAGTACCTGTTATGCTTTATGATGCTGTAAAAGCTCAGAAGATGGCTTCCCGAATGCTTGAGCTGGGGGTGTATGTAATCGGATTTTCTTATCCTGTAGTACCAAAGGGACAGGCAAGAATCAGAACTCAGATTTCTGCAGCGCATACAAAAAAGGATCTGGATTTTGCTGTAAAAGTTTTTGCTCAGGTCAAAAAAGAGCTGGATATATAATAAATTATATTTTATGTTTATTTAAATGGACGAGCTAATTAGATGGATTATGTAGAACAATTAAAGAATTTACCTAAAAAACATGATTTTTTTATTGGTTTTGACAGCGACGGCTGTGTTTTTGATACAATGGAAGTTAAGCATAAAGAATGCTTCTGTCCCAACTTTATAAAGCATTTTAAGCTACAGGCAGGGAGTAAATATGCCAGAGAAGTTTGGGAGTTTGTCAATCTCTATAGTAAAACTCGCGGTTGCAACAGATTTTTCGCTGTTAAGCATACACTTGCGTTTATGAGAGAGCGCAAAGAGTTTTCCGAAAGACAAATAGTTATTCCTGATATGAATGAAATGCAAGAATGGATAGAGGAGGAAACAAAGCTTGGGAATCCCGCACTGGAGGCTGAAGTTGATGAAACTGAAAGCAGGGAATTGTTGGATTTACTTTCCTGGAGCAGAGAGGTAAATGAGTCAATTGCACAAATAGTCCATGGCATCCCGCCTTTTCCCGGTGTTAAAAAAGTGCTTGAGAAAGGCTGCGGCAGGGCAGATATGATAGTAGTATCACAAACACCTGTCGATGCGCTTACCCGCGAATGGAGAGAGAACGGTATAGATTCTTACCTCAGCTTAATAGCCGGACAGGAATACGGCACTAAAAATGAACATTTAAAATATGCGGCTTTCGGTAAGTACGATCCGGGAAAAATATTGATGATCGGAGATGCTCCGGGAGACCTTAAAGCTTCAAAGGCAAATGGAGCCCTATTTTATCCAATAATTCCCGGAAGTGAAGAATATTCATGGTCTAAACTTGCAGAGGAAGGTATTGAAAATTTTTTCAACGGTAAATATGCAGGGGCTTACCAGGACAGTTTACTTGACGATTTTGATAAAGCTTTGCCCGAAGAACCGCCTTGGAGATAATTGTTGTTTTTTTTAAATGGAAAATTAATTTTGATGTTTGTACGGCTAAGTGTAATCTTTTCTGTAACAAAAAGGTCGCGTAACCCGGCCCCTGTAATGCGTTACAGGATGGTTGAAACTGCCTGCCCTGCACAGTACCGTAAAAACATTACGAAGCAGGTGAACGACAGCCCCGAGACTGCAGTGCGACGGGTTAGCGCGCCGGAAATACTGCATTGTTTATAATGTGCTATATTTTTTAATAAACAGAGAGTTTACCCTGATATAATAAATGATGTTTCAGGGAGGAGCTGCCCGGAAAGAATTTTCGTTTAAAGCTTCTAATTATTATTAGATTTTTATGGAGCGTTTAACTGTAAAAATTGATTATTGCATGATTGTTTTCATTATAAGAAAAAGGTTTTATTATGACAAAAAAAGCTGATATCGGATTTGTGGGTTTGGCTGTAATGGGAGAAAACCTTGTGCTGAATATGGAGAGCAAAGGCTTTACTGTTGCAGTATTTAATCGAACGACTGAAAAGGTCGATAAATTTGTTGGCGGCCGGGGGAAAGGTAAAAAAATTATTGGGTGTCACAGTATAGAAACTTTATGTAAAAACCTTGAAAAGCCTCGTAAAATAATGATAATGGTTAAGGCCGGTAATCCTGTAGATAAAATTATTAAAACAGCTTTGCCTTATCTTGAAGAAGGCGACATTATTATAGACGGCGGAAACAGCCACTTTTCCGATTCGGTAAGAAGAACAGGAGATCTTGCAGAAAGAGGAATTCTTTTTGTGGGAACAGGTATTTCCGGCGGAGAAGAGGGCGCATTGAAAGGTCCCTCAATAATGCCCGGCGGCGCACCGGAAGCCTGGCCGCATGTGAAGCCTGTATTTCAGGCTGTTGCAGCTAAAGCACCGGATGGTTCCCCATGCTGCGAATGGGTGGGAAAAGAAGGAGCCGGCCATTTTGTAAAAATGGTCCACAACGGAATTGAATACGGTGATATGCAGATGATATGCGAAGCATATAACCTTATGAAAAACATTTTGGGGTTGACTCCGGAAGAGCTTCATTCTGTTTTTGATAATTGGAATAAAGGAGAACTTGACAGTTATCTTATTGAAATTACCCGAGATATTTTCAAAGAAAAAGATCCCGAAACCGGGAAATATGTTATAGATATAGTTCTTGATACTGCAGGCCAGAAAGGTACAGGGAAGTGGACAGGCGAAAGCGGGCTGGACCTTGGAATTGCAATCCCCACGATTGCAGAAGCTGTTTTTGCAAGATGCGTTTCAGCAGTAAAAGAAGAGCGTGTTGAAGCCTCTAAAGTTTTAAAAGGGCCCGGGACGGTTTTTGAAGGAAACAAAAAGGAATTTATAGAAGATATCAGAAAGGCTCTTTATGCATCCAAAATATGTTCGTATGCCCAGGGGTATCAGCTGATGAGAGCTGCTGCACATGAATACGGATGGAAACTGAATTACGGTGAAATAGCTTTAATGTGGCGAAGCGGATGTATTATCAGAGCAAAATTCCTCGGAGATATAAAATCGGCATTTAATAAAAAACCTGATTTGGCGAATCTGCTCCTTGATCCTTTTTTTAATAATATAATTGAAGGCTGTCAGGCTTCATGGAGAAAAGTTGTAGCTAAGGCGTTAGAGCTTGGAGTCCCGGTTCCGGCATTTTCCTCTGCACTCTGTTATTATGATTCCTACAGGTCAGCGGTACTGCCGGCAAATCTGCTGCAGTCCCAGAGAGATTATTTCGGAGCTCATACTTACGAAAGAATAGACAGGCCGCGCGGGCAGTTTTTTCATACTGACTGGTGCAAACTGGGCGGAACAACGACTTCTTCGACATATGAGGTTTAGTTCGCTTTAATAACCGGAGGGGATGCGTTTTACAAATAAATTTTTCCCTGCCTGCCCCTTATTTTAATTTAAATTTTACTTTAGCTAAAGTAAAATTTGGAAGGAAATTGGATAAATCAAAAAAGATAAGATTTTCCGTCACGTTTATTCTCCAAATATTCTTTTTCTGCAATACTGAGCTGTTTCTTTTTTAAATCGTATAATTTTATTATACATTTAACAATAATGCTGCATTGCGGCGCGCTAAGCCGTCGCCCCGGAGTAGCGGGGCTATGGCTGACACGGTCGGAGATCGCGCCCTACCTTTTGTTTCAGAAAAGATTAAACTTCGTCGTGCGAAGATCAAGCTGATTAAGTTATTAATAATAAGTGATATAAACTTGAAACCAGAAACTTTAGTTTTAAGTAGCAGACTTTTCGTCTGACATTTAATTAATTTTTCAATGCTTTGTTAAGCTCAGATGGAGTTAAGTACTTCCACTTTCCTTCCGGCAAGTCCTGGAGTCTTAGATTTCCTATTGCCACACGTTTAAGTTCTACTACATTGTTTTTGAAACGCTTTACCAGTCGCCTTATTTCTCTTTTTTTCCCTTCGTTTAAAATAAACTTATATTTTGCAGGAGCAATTTTTTCCACTTTCAAGGCTTTCAAGGTTTCACCCGAATCGATTATCCCTTCAGTTATTTCTATAATATTTCTGAAAGTAAGTTCTTTTTCCAATGTTACGAAATATGTTTTTGTTATTTGATTCTTGGGATGCATTAACCGATTTGCAAAAACGCCGTCGTTTGTAAAGAGTATTAATCCTTCACTGTTTTTATCCAGCCTGCCAATACTGAAAAGCCTTGTGTCAGGTACAGTTATGAGATCTACAGCTTTTTTGTCTGCATAAGGATCGGAGTTTGTGCATGTGTAACCCGGAGGCTTATTTAGCTTTATATAGACAGGTTTCTGAATTGTTACAAGTTTATTGTCAAACTTCACTTTAACTTCCGAGTTAATCAGCATGCTGGGTTCTTTAACAATAATTCCGTTAACACTTATTCTGCCTTTTAGTATTAATTCAAAGGATTTCCTCCGGGACGCAATCCCTGATGAGGTTAAAAACTTGATAAGTTTAATCGGGTATTTGGTTTTTTCGCAAAAATTATTATATGTCATCCTTATTAAGGCTCCCAATATAATGTATAAACTATGACATTAGAAAATGCCGGTATGGCTATAACTTCTAAAGTTAATTTACCAGTACACAGGTTTCAGAAATTGAAACTATTTGAATTATGATTGAAACGGTACAAATATACGGTGCTAATACAGCATCAATAGGTGCACCGATTTTTTGTCCGGAATTCCAAATAACAGCTCTTATTTCGAGAATTTTATTTTCTGGAGTTCCAGCCCATTTATATTTTCTCCTTGAAATTACTTTTATTTAATAATATGCTTTTATATATACAAAATATAGTAAGTTACTCTCAAATTCACGGAATCAGGTTATACAAAAGCCGATTTAATTTTCGAAAATCTCGAAAATCAATCGTAGTGTGTATATATTAATAAAATTAATTTTATTTATAGACTTTACAATTCAATTTAATTTAAATTATAGATATTATAACAAGGCGGTTTTATGTCAAACCCTATACCAAAAGTTGCGGCAGTTCATGATCTTTCGGGTTTCGGGCGTTCGTCACTGGCTGTGGTCCTTCCTGTTCTCTCGTCTATGGGAATTCAGGTTTCATCCCTCCCGACAGCTGTATTATCCACTCACAGCGAATATCCTGATTTCAGAATGGTTAATCTGACTGAATATTTAGAAGATTTTATACAGCATTGGGAAAAACTTAATATAAAATTTAATGCAATATACAGCGGGTTTCTGGGATCAGATAAACAAATAGAGATAGTTAAAAAGCTGATTAAAACATTTTATACCGATGACCTACTGGTTGTGATTGATCCTGTGCTTGGAGATAACGGAGAGCTTTATGAACCGTTTAAAAAAAGCGGGATGGTTGCGAATATGAAAAACCTTATTAAAGATGCAGATATTATTACTCCGAATATAACAGAGGCAGCGTTGCTCCTCGACAAAAGATATACAGAGGGCATTTATGAAAAAGAAGTAGTAGACTGGGCAAAACAGCTGGCTGAAAAAGGTCCGGATAAGGTTATTATTACAAGTGTTCCTGAAAAAAATAAAAAATTCACTTCTGTAATAGCTTATAATACACAGGATAAAAGAAGCTGGAAAGTTACATGCGATTATCTTCCTGCAAAATATCCTGGGACCGGTGATGCGTTCACAAGTGTAATTGTAGGTGCTTTGCTGCAGAATGACAGCCTCCCTGTTGCTGTAGAAAGAGCTGTACAGTTTATATCTTACAGTGTCAGGGCAGCTTTTGGACATGACTACGATCCTCTCGAAGGAGTATTGTTTGAAAAAGCCTTAAGCACCCTTTCTTATCCGGTAATGTCCTCGACCTATCAGCTGCTCGATTACTGATAAAATTAATGAAAGCTTAACTTTATGGAAAAAAACAAAGGTAAACTCTCAATAGTAGCTACACCGATAGGTAATCTTGAAGATATGACTTACAGGGCTGTACGCATTCTCAAGGAAGCTGATATAATCGCAGCTGAAGATACCAGGAAAGCTAAAATTCTTTTAAATAAATATGAAATTGCTCCCCAAAAAATATACAGCCATCATATCCGGAATGAGCACAAGACAGCAGGCGGTATTGTCGATGCAGTATTTTCCGGAAGTAAGGTTGCTGTTATAAGCGAAGCCGGGTGCCCCTGTGTTTCCGATCCCGGCTTTCTGGTAATCCGTGAAGCGCTAAAACAGCAAATTGAACCTGAGTTTATTCCCGGAGTTTCTTCGTTGACATTTGCTGCTATGGCTTCAGGGCTTCCCTCAGAAAGATTTACCTTTTATGGCTTTCTTCCGGCAAAAAAAGGTGCAAGACACAGGCTGCTCGGTGAAATTTCCGATTCAGAACTGACAGCGCTTATCTTTGAATCGCCGGTGAGGGTTAAACGTTTAGTTACTGAAATTATTGAATTTGTAGGTGCTGAGTGCGGTTTGTCTTTAATGCGCGAGGCAACGAAAATGCACGAAGAGATAATAAGAGGCAGCGCAGAGACGGTGCTAAAGAGAATTGAGGACAGAAACCTTAAGGGGGAATTCGTTATTGCTGTTTCTACAAAATATAAAGCCGATTATTAGCTGTTTAAAGTTTTCAGGAAATCTCGATATATAATTAAATATGCATACTTTTATTATTTTCCGAATTAAGTTATAATTTAATCTATTCATGAAATTTAAATAATAATTAAGGATAAGAAAATGCATGAAATTGTAACTTACAAGACTGTGGAGGGATATTTAGTCTGTTCATTTGCAGGGAGACTTGATACAGGAGTTACTGATATGATAGAGGATGATTTGATAGACCATATTATGATTGCAGGGCTTCCTGTAAAATTTGATTTTCAAAATGTTGAATTTGTTTCCTCTCCATTTTTAAGAATAAGCATTAAAGCAGCGAGAGTTGCTCCTGGAATGGAAATAATTATTGTCAATGCTCTTTCTGTAATTAAAGAAGTTTATGACATGACAGGTCTGTCTAAAATGTTCAGGTTTGAAGATGTCAGAAAATAACTGATAGATCGCAATAAGGCCGGGAATTCTTAATGTAAAAATACATAAGGAGTTTTGTACACACAGTAAGTAGCTGTTGCCTTTTAGAGTTTATGGAAGCTGAGTTTTTATTAATTTTTAAATGAAGGTTTTAATAATATATCCTGAAGTAATTACCAGGCCCAAACAGAGGAGCAGTATTTGAATAGTAAAATCCTTATAGTTGAGTTCGCTTTTTTTGAAAAGCTTCAACATAGAAGGCAGTATAAATACTAGAATTGCAATACTTGGAGCTGTAAAAAAGCCCAAGATAATAAGTATTTTAAGGTCACATACAGCTACAATATATAAAGAAATAAATATAAACCCTATCGATATCCATCCTATGAATTTTTGATTAACGCTGTGCTTAACTTTCAAACCTTTTAAAGCCTGTAATATCAGACCGTTACAGGACTCCAGCGTACCTAAAAATACACCAAGGAAAGAACTGAGTATAGCAGTTAATGCAATAATAGGAGCAATATAGTGCAGTACACCCACCCCCTTTGAATTGGCTATAACTGACAAAATTGAAAGGTTGGCTTTTGATGCGTTTTCAATTTTTTCTGCAGGGACTGCCAGGATTGAGGAATAAATGAAAAACAGGGTAAAAAAAGTTATAAAAAGAGTGCCTATAAATACATTTCTTATTACTTTCCGATTTACAATCCCAGTATTGTCATTGCGTTCTTTGTAGTAAAAAACCATCTGAGAAATAGACTGGCAGAAGTTTAAAGAAAAAACAAGTATTGGGAAAACTGTTAAAAGGCCTAAAAAAATACCTTTAAGGGAGCAGACACCGAGATTGATGTTGTTGATGTTCCATTCAGGAATCAGGTAAAAAGATATTATAAGTATACAGATTATTAGAGGATATAAAATTATAGAGAGAATATTAAGCATTAATTCGCGTCTGCAAACCATGATAAGTACTGGTATTATTAATATTATAAAGCAAAACAATGGGGATTTGCTGAAGTCTGCCTGGGTAATTCCGTAAAGGTTTAATGCCTCCGATACTGTATTGGGTAAAGCATCAGCATAGGCAATTATGACAGTATAACAACTTAAAAAATAGATGATTGTTGAAATGAAGGCAAATTTATGGCCGAGTTTTTTATAAAAGACTTCAGTGATATCCAGGTTTTCTTCTTCCTTCAGTATAATTTCAGTAAGATTTCGTTCTGCAAGATAGACTACCGGAAAAATAATTACTGAACAGATTATTAGAGGAATGAATCCGCTTATTGATGCCTGAAGCGGAAGGAAAAGTATTCCTGCTCCTACGGCAGTACCGAATAAAACAAATATCCATTCAATATCACGAAAACGTATTCTAATCATAAAAATATACCCTTATATTTTTGAAATTATTTAATACTGTTATTTCTGTAAAAAGTCGATACTACAGAACGAAATATTTCAGAAAAAGCCAAAAAACAGCCTAAAAATAATAGACCGCAGAGTATGGAACCTTTTCGTGTAAGATCTAATTATAAGGGGATAATGAAATAATGCAATACTCTAAAGATTGACAGGCTTAGCAAACTTTTGACCGGTTTTTCTAATTATTTTTTTTACTCACAATGTATTCTGCGGTAATAGGGAGACCATCGTATCTTGCGATGAGATCGTATGCGGAAATTACTCCTGTTTCCTTCAGCAACAGCCCGAGCTGTCCGGTACTGTTACCTTCTACAACATAAACTCTGTTATAATATTTGATCATGCTGTCGATTTTTTCCCGGTTCAGCGGCCATACCTGTGAAAAATGAAGCATATCGCTTTTTGTTCCGTTTTGATTGAGAGTGTCAACTGCTTCTCTGCATGGGCCGTAAGTTGAACCCCAGCATATAAACAGCTCTTCTGCATCCTCAACACCGTAAAGGGCAGGTGGTATTGATTCTTCAATCATCCCTGAAAGTTTTCTCATTCTTTTATTTTGGAGACAAAGGCGAATATTGAGGTCCTCAGTTATATGTCCATTTAAATTATGCTCATGGCTGTCTGACACAACTGTTGTTTTTTTACCCGGAACAGCACGAGGTGAAATACCGTTTTTCGTTACAGCATATCGGTGATAATCATTTTCAGGGTTTTCTTCTATATGTCTTGCTATTGGGTTGTATCCCATGTCGAAAGCTTCGGTATTTTCTATGTGGTCCTGTAGATACTGGTCTGTAAGAAGTACTACAGGACTTTGGTATTTATGGGCGGTTTCAAGGGCTTTCCTTGTTAAAGAGTAGCATTCCTCAAGAGTTCCCGGAGCAAAAACTGCCTTTGGAAATTCACCATGAC